>NZ_JBEPAL010000006.1:0-75043 GCF_040298625.1 Streptomyces sp. NPDC001532 | reverse complement strand
GTTCGGGGGCGCGTGCTCGGGTGTGCTGACCTCGGGCTGCTCGACGAGTGGTTGGTGCGGGCGGTGCGGGTCGAGCGGGCCGGGGACCTGTTCGGGAGTGCCTGAGCGGGTCGTGCCGGGGCCGGTGCGGGAGACTCGGACGCATGCGGACTGCGTACAGCGTGGAGACGGTCAGGGCAGCCGAGCGAGAGCTGATGGCGCGGCTGCCGGAAGGTGCGTTGATGCAGCGGGCGGTGGCCGGGCTCGCCGTCGCCTGCGCACAGGTGCTGGGACGGGTGTACGGCAGCCGGGTCGTGCTGCTGGTCGGAAGCGGTGACAACGGGGGCGACGCGCTGTACGCCGGGGCACGGCTCGCGCGGCGCGGTGCGGGCGTCACGGCGGTGCTGCTGACGCCCGGACGGGCGCACCCGGCGGGACTCGCGGCGCTGCGGCGGGCCGGTGGCCGGGTCGCCGCGGTGGCCGAGGGGGAGCGGCTGATCGAGCGGGCCGACCTCGTCCTCGACGGCATCGTCGGCATCGGCGGCCAGGGCGGACTGCGGGAGGAGGCCGTACCGCTCGCGGAGGCGGCCGCGCGCGCCCGCGCCGCCGTCGTCGCCGTCGACCTGCCGAGCGGGGTCGACGCGGACACCGGCGAGGTGCGCGGGCCGGCCGTGCGGGCCGATCTCACGGTGACCTTCGGGACGCACAAACCGGGGCTGCTGATCGACCCGGCGCGGGAGTACGCCGGTTCCGTACGGCTCGTCGGCATCGGGCTCGACCTGCCCGCCGAACCCGAACTGGAGGCGCTCCAGCACGCGGACGTCGCCGCGCTGCTGCCGGTGCCCGCGGCGGAGAGCGACAAGTACCGGCGCGGTGTCGTCGGTGTCGCCGCCGGGTCGGTCCGCTACCCCGGGGCGGCGGTGCTGGCGGTCGCCGGGGCGCTGCACGGTGGCGCCGGGGCCGTGCGGTACGTCGGGCCCGCCGCGGACGCGGTCATCGCCC
Source organism: Streptomyces sp. NPDC001532 (assembly GCF_040298625.1). NCBI lineage: Bacteria > Bacillati > Actinomycetota > Actinomycetes > Kitasatosporales > Streptomycetaceae > Streptomyces > Streptomyces sp. NPDC001532. The sequence continues at coordinate 74,062 of NZ_JBEPAL010000006.1, read as the reverse complement.
GTTTCCCCGAGACGCTGGTCTCCGACACCGGGCCGCGCCGGGCGGGGCGCGTGCAGGCCTGGGTCGTCGGGCCCGGCGCGGGCGACGACGCGCAGACCGTCGCCGAGGTCCTGGCGGCGGACGTACCGGTGCTGATCGACGCGGACGGGCTGCGGCTGGCCGACGCCGAGGCGGTACGCGCCCGGACCGCGCCGACCCTCATGACCCCGCACGCCGGTGAGGCCGCCGCGCTGCTCGGCGTGAGCCGCGAGGAGGTCGAGGGGGCGCGGCTGGTGGCGGTGCGTGAGCTGGCGGGCCGGTACGGGGCGGCGGTGCTGCTCAAGGGGTCGACGACGCTGGTCGCCGGGCCGGGCGGGGGGGCCGGCGGACCGGTGCGGGTCAACCCGACGGGCACCCCGTGGCTGGCCACGGCCGGCAGCGGCGACGTCCTCTCCGGGCTCGCGGGTTCGCTGCTGGCGGCGGGGCTGCCGGCGGTCGACGCGGGCAGCGCGGCGGCGTACCTGCACGGCCTCGCCGGCCGGTTCGCGGCGCAGGGCGCGCCGGTGGGGGCACGGGACGTGGCGGAGGCGGTGCAGCGGGCCTGGCGGGACGTGTGCGGCTGAGATGCCCGCGGCACAGACGCGGGCGGCTGCCGGGCTGCCCGTTTCCTCCCGGCCGGTGGGCGGACTGGGCCATAAGGCAGGTCCCGGGGTGTGCGGTCGCCCGGGGGGTCGGGGGGCTCTGAGAGACTGGGCGGGATGAGTACGACTGCACATCTGCCGACCGCCCCGTTGCGCGCCCGCGCCGAGATCGATCTGGCCGCGCTGCGCGCCAACGTGCGGGCTCTGCGTGCCCTTGCCCCCGGCGCGGCCCTGATGGCCGTGGTGAAGTCGGAGGCGTACGGCCATGGCGCGGTGCCGTGTGCCCGGGCGGCCGTGGAGGCCGGGGCGACCTGGCTGGGGACCGCCACGCCCGAGGAGGCGCTGGCGCTGCGCGCGGCCGTGCTGCCCGCGGATGTGCGGATCATGTGCTGGCTGTGGACGCCCGGCGGGCCGTGGCGGGAGGCGATCGAGGCCGATCTCGACGTGTCCGTCAGCGGGATGTGGGCGCTGCGCGAGGTCACCGAGGCCGCCCGGCTCGCGGGCCGCCCGGCGCGGGTGCAGCTCAAGGCGGACACCGGGCTCGGCCGCAACGGCTGCCAGCCCGGCGCCGACTGGGAGGAACTGGTCGGCGCCGCGCTGCGGGCCGAGCGCGACGGCCTGCTGCGGATCACCGGCCTCTGGTCGCACTTCGCCTGCGCCGACGAGCCCGGGCACCCGTCGATCGCCGCCCAGCTGACCCTGTTCCGGGAGATGCTGGCGTACGCGGAGGGCCAGGGCGTGCGCCCCGAGGTGCGGCACATCGCCAACTCGCCGGCCACCCTCACCCTCCCCGAGACCCACTTCGACCTGGTGCGCCCCGGTATCGCGCTGTACGGCGTCTCGCCCAGCCCCGAGCTCGGCACCCCGGCCGACTTCGGGCTGCGGCCGGTGATGACCCTGTCCGCCTCGCTGGCGCTGGTGAAGCAGGTCCCGGGCGGGCACGGCGTGAGCTACGGGCACCAGTACACGACGGCGGGCGAGACCACCCTCGGCCTCGTCCCGCTCGGTTACGCGGACGGCATTCCCCGGCACGCCTCGGGCTCCGGGCCGGTGCTGATCGGCGGCAAGTGGCGGACGGTCGCGGGACGGGTCGCGATGGACCAGTTCGTGGTGGACCTCGGCGGTGACGAACCGGAGCCGGGCGCGCCGGCCGTGCTGTTCGGCCCCGGCGACCGCGGCGAGCCCACCGCGGAGGACTGGGCGCAGGCGGCGGGGACCATCGCCTACGAGATCGTCACCCGGATCGGGACCCGTGTGCCCCGCGTCTACCTGAACGCGTACACGTGAACGCGGCGATCTGAACGCGGCGATCTGAACGCGGCGATCTGAGCGCTTCGATGTGAACGCGGATGTGAACGGGCAGGAGAACGGGTAACCGGCACAGCGGCCGGTCGGCAGCACAGCACTCGGTGAGGAGCGGTACGTGAGCGAGAGCAGCGCGGAGGTCGTCGCGGGCGCCGCGGCCGTCGCCTCCGCCGCGGGGGCGGCCGGGAACTGGCGCCGGGCGACCGGGATCGCGGGCGCCGCGATAGGCGTCCTGGCCGCGGGCGCGGCGGCCGGTGTCGCCCTGGAGCGGATGACCGTGGGGCGCGGAGTGCGCCGCAAGGCCCGGCTCGCCCTCGACTCCGCGGGACCGTACGGCGCGCTGCGCGGCACGCCGGGCAAGGCGTACGCCGACGACGGCACCGAGCTGTACTACGAGGTCGACGACGTCGAGCCCGACACCGGTGCCGCGGTCAGCCCGCGCCGCCGCAGGCTCTTCGGCCGCAAGGCGCCCGCGCCGGTCACCGTCGTCTTCAGCCACGGCTACTGCCTCGGCCAGGACTCCTGGCACTTCCAGCGGGCGGCGCTCAGAGGCGTCGTACGGACCGTGCACTGGGACCAGCGCAGTCACGGGCGGTCCGGGCGCGGGGTGGCGCAGCTGACCGACGGGGTGCCGGTCAGCATCGACCAGCTGGGCCGTGATCTGAAGGCGGTGATCGACGCGGCCGTGCCGGAGGGGCCGATCGTGCTGGTCGGGCACTCCATGGGCGGGATGACGATGATGGCGCTGGCCGCGCACTTCCCGGAGCTGATCCGGGAGCGGGTGGTCGCGGTGGCGCTCGTCGGCACGTCGTCGGGCGGGCTCGGCGAGGTGAACTTCGGGCTGCCGGTCGCCGGGGTGAACGCGGTGCGGCGGGTGCTGCCGGGGGTGCTGAAGGCGCTGGGGCAGCGGGCCGAGCTGGTGGAGAAGGGGCGCCGGGCGACCGCCGAGCTGTTCGCCGGGATCATCAAGCGGTACTCGTTCGCCTCGCGGGACGTCGACCCGGCCGTGGAGCGGTTCGCCGAGCGGATGATCGAGAGCACCCCGATCGACGTGGTCGCCGAGTTCTATCCGGCGTTCACCGAGCACGACAAGACCGAGGCGCTGGCCCACTTCGCGGAGCTGCCGGTGCTGGTGCTGGCCGGCGTGCAGGATCTGGTGACGCCCAGCCAGCACAGCGAGGCCATCGCCGATCTGCTGCCGGACGCCGAACTGGTGCTGGTGCCGGACGCCGGGCACCTGGTGATGCTGGAGCACCCGGAAGTGGTCACCGACCGGCTCGCCGACCTCCTCACCCGCGCGGGTGCCGTGCCCGCAGGAGCTACCGTGGGTGGCTATGGAAGCACCAGCGGCACCGCACAACCCGGCCGATGACCCGGCCGTCACCGAGCTGACGGTCACCTCCCCCGATCAGATGCGCGAGCTGGGGCGCCGGCTCGCCAAACTGCTGCGCGCCGGCGACCTGGTGATGCTCACCGGGGAGCTGGGCGCCGGCAAGACCACGCTCACCCGCGGGCTCGGCGAGGGGATGGGCGTGCGCGGCGCGGTCACCTCCCCGACGTTCGTGATCGCCCGGGTGCACCCACCGCTCGGGGACGGGCCGCCGCTCGTGCACGTCGACGCCTACCGCCTGGGCGGCGGGCTGGACGAGATGGAGGACCTGGACCTCGATGTCTCGCTGCCCGACTCGGTGATCGTCGTGGAGTGGGGCGAGGGCAAGGTCGAGGAGCTGACCGACGACCGGCTGCACGTGCTCATCCACCGTGCCGTGGGCGACACCACCGACGAGGTGCGGCACGTGACGCTGACCGGCATCGGTGAGCGCTGGACGACGGCGGACCTGAGCGCGCTGTCCGCCTGAGCGGTGGTTTCCGACAGGACGTCGGGAAGATATTGCGCCGGGGCCGTCGGGCGTGGTCACATGGTATCCCGCTCGTAGTTAGGTGAACCTAACTGCGTCCGTCCCCCGGCACCAGGAGGCGTCCATGTCGGCCACGGAACGAGAGGAGACGCCGCCGCGCGCGGTGTCCCCGATGTCGCCTGTGTCCCCGGTCTCCATGCGTGATCTGCTGGCGTCCTGCGCCGCGGCGACCGCCGTCTCGACGCCGCCCCGCGAGCCCCGCCGGCCGGAACCCGAGCGGCTGTCCGGGCACCGCGAGGCCGCCTAGCACAAGCGCGGGGCCGCGTGGCGGAGACCGGGCGGGAAGTCGCCCTAACGGATGACGACGACCTTCTGGCCGATCGTCGCGAACTCCCACATCGCGTCACCGTCGGGCCGTGACTCACGGATGCCGCCGGTACGGGCGGTGGGCTCGGGGGCCGGCGTCGAGCCGTCCACGGCCGCGCTGAAGCCGATGGTGACGTTGTCGACGCTGGCGAAGCGGACGACGTGCTCGATGGGCGTGCCGTCGGAGCCGGTGATGTGCTTGGAGCGGGACGTGACCGCGTAGACGCCGGGCGCCGGATCCAGGCTGCTCGGGGTGACCTCGAAGGTGCGCAGCACCTTGTCACGGGCGCCGACGAGCCAGACCCGGTCGTCGTCCAGGGAGTACACGACCCGTTCGCCCCGGCCCGAGCCGCGCGGCAGCGCCGCGGGGTGCCGCAGATCGCGGGGGGCCTTGGAGACGGCTGCCGCGGGCCGGCCGCCGGCCCGCGCCTGGGACAGCTCCACCGGCACGTTCGCCGAGGCCTGATAGGCGAGGAACCCGACCGTCGCCATCGCCGCGACCGTCAGCCCGGTCACGATTCCGGCGCTGCTGCTGGCCACGAGCGCCCACCTCCGCGTCGTATGTCCAAAGACGTACCGTAACGGTAGGTGACGGTAGCAGTCGGAGAGTGAGGCACCGGCACTTCCGACACGGGTCCCGGGGAGCCGTAGGCTGTTGGCGTGCTCTTGCTCGCTCTGGATACCGCCACGCCCGCCGTCACCGTCGCCCTGCACGACGGGACGGACGTCATCGCCTCGTCCAGTCAGGTGGACGCGCGCCGGCACGGTGAGTTGCTGCTGCCGGCCGTCGACCGTGTCCTCGCCGAGGCGGGGCTGCGGCTCGACGCCGTCACCGGCATCGTCGTCGGCGTCGGCCCCGGCCCGTACACCGGCCTGCGCGTCGGTCTGATGACCGCCGACACCTTCGGGCTCGCCCTCGGCGTCCCCGTGCACGGCGTGTGCACGCTCGACGGCCTCGCCTACGCGGCCGACCTGGAGGGCCCCTTCGTGGTGGCGACCGACGCCCGCCGCAAGGAGGTCTACTGGGCCCGGTACGCCGACTCCCGCACCCGGGTGACCGACCCGGCCGTCGACCGGCCCGCCGACATCGCCGACCAGGTCCGCGGCCTGCCCGCGGTCGGCGCCGGCGCCCTGCTGTACCCGGACACCTTCCCCAGCGCGCACGAGCCCGAGCATGTCTCCGCCGCCGCGCTCGCCTCCCTGGCCGCCGGGAAGCTGGCCGCCGGCCAGGAGCTGTCCGCGCCCCGGCCGCTGTATCTGCGCCGGCCCGACGCCCAGGTCCCCAAGAACTACAAGGTGGTCACCCCCAAGTGACCGGCACCCCGACCCCACAGCTGCGCGAGATGCGCTGGTGGGACATCGATCCCGTGCTCGAACTGGAACGGGAGCTGTTCCCCGAGGACGCCTGGTCGCGGGGCATGTTCTGGTCCGAGCTGGCGCATGCGCGCGGGCCCGAGGCGACCCGGCGGTACCTCGTCGCCGAGTGCGGTGAGGACGACACGGGCCGCCGGATCGTCGGCTACGCCGGTCTCGCCTCCGCCGGTGACGTCGGCGACGTCCAGACCATCGCCGTCGCGCGTGAGTACTGGGGCACCGGCCTCGGCGCCCGGCTGCTGACCGAACTGCTGCGGGCTGCGACCGAGTTCGAGTGCGCCGAAGTGATGCTGGAGTGCCGCGTCGACAACGTCCGCGCGCAGAAGCTGTACGAGCGCTTCGGCTTCGAACCCATCGGCTTCCGGCGCGGGTACTACCAGCCCGGCAACGTGGACGCCCTGGTGATGCGCCTCGCCACCGCGCCCGGCAGCGGCTCCGCCGCGGGCGCCGACTCCGTACAAGGAACCCAGAGCAATGGCTGACGAACCCCTGGTCCTCGGTATCGAGACCTCCTGCGACGAAACCGGCGTCGGCATCGTCCGCGGCACCACCCTGCTCGCCGACGCCGTCGCCTCCAGCGTCGACGAGCACGCCCGCTTCGGCGGCGTGGTGCCCGAGGTCGCCTCCCGCGCCCACCTGGAGGCGATGGTGCCCACCATCGACCGCGCCCTGAAGGAGGCCGGGGTCAGCGCCAGGGACCTGGACGGCATCGCCGTCACCGCCGGCCCGGGCCTCGCCGGCGCCCTCCTGGTCGGCGTCTCCGCGGCGAAGGCGTACGCGTACGCGCTCGGCAAGCCGCTCTACGGCGTCAACCACCTGGCCTCGCACATCTGCGTGGACCAGCTGGAGCACGGCCCGCTGCCCGAGCCGACGATGGCGCTGCTGGTCAGCGGCGGCCACTCCTCGCTGCTGCTGTCCTCCGACATCACCTCCGACGTCCGCCCGATGGGCGCGACCATCGACGACGCGGCGGGCGAGGCCTTCGACAAGATCGCCCGGGTGCTGAACCTCGGCTTCCCCGGCGGCCCCGTCATCGACCGGTACGCCCGCGAGGGCGACCCGGCGGCGATCGCCTTCCCGCGCGGTCTGACCGGGCCGCGCGACCCGGCGTACGACTTCTCCTTCTCCGGGCTGAAGACCGCCGTGGCCCGCTGGATCGAGGCGCGGCGGGCGGCCGGCGAGGAGGTGCCGGTGCGCGATGTGGCGGCCTCCTTCCAGGAGGCGGTCGTGGACGTACTGACCCGCAAGGCCGTCCGGGCCTGCAAGGACGAGGGCGTCGACCATCTGATGATCGGCGGCGGGGTCGCGGCCAACTCCCGGCTGCGGGCGCTCGCCCAGGAGCGCTGCGAGGCGGCCGGCATCCGGCTGCGGGTGCCGCGTCCGAAGCTGTGCACCGACAACGGCGCCATGGTGGCCGCGCTGGGCGCCGAGATGGTCGCCCGTAACCGGTCCGCCGCCGACTGGGACCTGTCGGCGGACTCCTCCCTGCCGGTGACGGACCCGCACGTGCCCGGGCACGACCATGTGCACGAGGTCGGCGAGGAGAACCTGTACTCGTGACGGTCGCGCTGATGTGGGAGGCCCGGGCGGTCCCCGGCAGGGGCGGTGACCTGCTGGAGTGGGCCCGGGCCCAGGAGCTGTCCCCGGCCCCGCTGCGGCGGGAGACCTTCCGCGCGCCGCAGGACCGGGTGCTCGTGATCACCTGGTGGGACGCCGCCCCGGACGCCGAGGTGCCGGAACTCGCGGAACCCGACGCCGGTCTGGTGACCCGCGCCGTGCACCGCTGGCGGTTCGAACAGGTGGAGGTCACCGGCGGCTGACCCGCCTCAGTCCAGCGGCCGTACCTCCGTCTCGCAGCGCAGCACCCGGTCCGGCCCCAGCTCCCGCTCCGGCCCCGCCAGGGTCAGTTCCGCCGTGTGCCGTACGTCGGCGCTGGAGGCGGCCAGCCGCAGCTGGATCGCGCCGGGTTCCACCACGCGCCGGCCGTCGCGGCCGGTGAACGCGGCTAGGTCCGCCGGGAAGCGGAAGGTCACGCGGGCCGCCTCGCCGGGCTCCAGCGGCAGGCGCCGGTAGCCGACCAGCCGGACGTCGGGACGGGTGACGGTGGCGACCGGGTCGTGCAGATACAGCTGGACGACCTCGGCGCCCGCGCGGTCGCCGGTGTTGCGGACGGTGACCGAGAGGTCGTAGGAGCCGTCCGTGGCGATCTCCGGGGCGGTGCCGGTGACGTCCTCCCAGGCGAACGTCGTGTACGAGCGGCCGTGGCCGAACGGGTGGAGCGGGGTCGGGTCCAGGTTGCTGACCTCGCCCGCCAGGCCGAGCGGCGGCTGGAGGTACGTCCACGGCTGGCCGCCCGGTTCGCGGGGCACGCTCACCGGGAGCCGGCCGGACGGGTTCACCCGGCCCGACAGCGCGCCCGCCACCGCGGGACCGCCCTCCTCGCCGGGGAAGAACGCCTGGACGACCGCGCCGAGCCGGCCGTCCCAGCGGCCGAGCGCGTAGGGGCGGCCGGTGAGCAGCACCAGGACCACCGGCACGCCGGTCGCCACCAGCGCGTCCAGCAGCTCGGCCTGCACACCGGGCAGCCGCAGGTCGGTGGCGTCGCAGCCCTCGCCGGAGGTGCCGCGCCCGAACAGGCCCGCCCGGTCGCCGAGCACCGCCACACAGACGTCGGCCTCGGCGGCGCGGGCCACCGCCTCCTCGAAGCCGGAGGTGTCCGGATCGGAGGTGTCGCAGCCCGGCGCGTAGGTCACCTTGGCGTCGGGGAGTTCGGCGCGCAGGGACTCCAGCAGGGTCGGGATCTCGATGCCCATCGGTGTCTCGGGGTGCTGGACGCCCACGTGGGAGGGGAACGAGTAGCAGCCGAGCATGGCCAGCGGGTCGGCCGCGCGGGGGCCGACGACGGCGATCCGGGCGTCCGGCGACAGCGGCAGCAGGCCGTCCGGGTTGGCCAGCAGCACCACCGACTCCTCCGCCAGCTTCCGGGCCAGCGCCCGGTTCGCCGCCGAGTCCAGGTCGATCGGGCCGGACGGCTCGGGTGTCCAGTCCTCGTCGAGCAGGCCCAGCTCGCACTTCTGCGTCAGCACCCGGCGGACCGCGCGGTCGACCAGTTCCTCGGGGACCTCGCCCGCCCGGACCGCCTCCAGCAGCGGCTCGCCGTAGCCGGCCACCGTCGGCAGCTCCACGTCGATGCCGGCGGCGAGCGCCGCGTGGGCGGCCTCGGCGGGGGTGCCGGCGACGCGGTGCAGGCTCTGGAGGAAGGTGATGCCGAAATAGTCGGCCACCACCGTGCCGGTGAAGCCCCAGCGCTCCCGCAGCAGCCCGGTGAGCAGGGCGGGGTCGGCCGAGGCCGGCACGCCGTCCGTCTCGGTGTACGCCGCCATCACCGAGCGGGCGCCGCCCTCGCGCAGCGCGTGCTCGAACGGCGGCAGGGTGACGTCCGCGAGCTCCCGCAGCCCGGCCCGCACCGGGGCCAGGTTCCGCGCGCCGGCCGAGGAGGCGTAGCCGGCGAAGTGCTTCAGGGTGGCGACGATCCCGGTGGACTCCAGGCCCCGCACATAGGCCGCGCCGACCGTGCCGACCAGGTACGGGTCCTCGCCGATGGTCTCCTCCACCCGGCCCCAGCGCAGATCGCGAACGACGTCCAGCACCGGCGCGAGGCCTTGGTGCACGCCGACCGAGCGCAGGTCGTGGCCGATGCGGCGGGCCATCTCCTCCACCAGGTCCGGGTCGAAGGTGGCGCCCCAGGCCAGCGGCACCGGGTACGCCGTCGCGCCCCACGCGGTGAAGCCCGCCAGGCACTCCTCGTGCGCGAGCGCGGGGATGCCGAACCGGCCCGCGTCCACGATCCGGCGCTGGGCGCTGGCCAGCGAGCGGGCGCCGATCTCCGGGTCGACGGGGGCGGTGCCGAAGGGGCGGGTGAGCTGGCCGAGGCCGCGGGTCATCAGCTCCTCCCACTCCTCATCGGAGCGGTCGGCGGTCAGGTCGTGCTGATGGGGGGCGACCCCGGCGCCGTCCGTGGTCGCGCCCACCCAGATGCCGTACAGCTGTGCCGTCTTCTCCTCGAGGGTCATCCGGGCCAGCAGGTCCTCGACGCGGGCGGCGGCGGGCAGGGCGGGGTCACGCCAAGGGGTGGTCATGGAACTCCTGTCGGTAGCGGAGGGCGCGGAGGCCGTGGTGGGTGCGGAAGCCGGCTTCACTTGCCGCCCACCCCCATCAGGCCGCTGACCAGGGCACGGCGGGCCACCAGGTACACGGCGAAGATCGGGATGCCGGAGAGGACGACGGAGGCCAGCAGCGCGGGGACGTTCACCCCGAACTGGCTGACGTAGTTGAAGAGTCCGAGGGTGAGGACCCGCGGGCCGTCCGACTGGGTGAAGATCAGCGGGAAGAGGAAACCGTTCCAGGCCTGGAGCGCGGAGTAGATCACGACCGTGCTGATGCCGCCCTTGGCCAGTGGGATCACCAGCTGGAACAGCATCCGCAGCGAGGAGGCGCCGTCCAGGGACATCGCCTCGTACAGCTCCTCGGAGATGTCCCGGAGGGTGCCGGTGAGGATCAGCACCGAGACCGGCATCGCGAAGGCCGCCGTCGGCAGGATCACCGCGAGCAGGGTGTCGTACAGGTTGAGCTTGGCGATCAGCAGGTAGAGCGGGACGACGACCGCCTGGGCCGGGATCGCCACGCCCAGCAGGAACAGCCGGAACGCGGCGCCGGACCAGCGGTTGCCGGTGCGGACCGCCACGTAGGCCAGCGGGACGCCGAGCGCGAGGACGATGCCGACCACCGCCACCGCGACGATCGCGGTGTTGGCGAGCAGATGGCCGAAGCCGCTGTTCAGGACGGTGTCGTAGTTGTCGAGGGTGGGGTCGGACGGGGGCTTGAGGGGGTTGCCGGTGAGGGACTGGTCCTGGCGGGTGAGCGAGGCGGAGAGCATCGCGTAGATCGGGATCAGGACCACGATCAGCCAGACGAGGGACCCCAGGCCGGCGACCGGGTTGGCGCGTTTCGTCCAGTGCCGGCGGCGGCGGGGCGCCCGCGGCGGCTGCCGGTCGGGCTCGCGCAGCTTCGCGGGCCGCGGCAACGTATCGTGTGACACTCCGTCACATCCCTTCGCGGGTGCTGCGCATGGTGCCGAAACCGGTCAGCCGCACCAGCAGCAGCGAGAGCCCGGTGGCCGCCAGGACCAGGGAGGACGCGATGGCGCTGGCGTAGCCGAAGTCGTACGTCTTGAAGCCCGCCTCGTACATCAGGTACGGCAGGACCGCCGTGTCGGTGCCGGGGCCGCCCTTGGTGAGGATCAGCACCGTCTCGAAGTACGTCAGCGAGCCGACGATGATCAGCACGCTGGAGGTGGTGACCGTGTGCCGCAGCTGCGGCAGGGTGATCGAGAAGAACTGGCGGTAGCGGCCGGCGCCGTCGATGGCCGCCGCCTGGTAGAGCACCGCGGGGATCTGGCGGGCGCCGCCCTGGTAGATCAGCGTGTGCAGCGGCATGAACTGCCAGCCGCCGACGAACACGATCGCGAGGAAGGCGCCGCTCGACGAGCCGAGGGTGTCCTTCTGGATGATGCCGAAGTTCGGGTCGAGCAGGGCGTAGAAGAGCACCGCGATGGCGGTGGAGGAGAGCAGCAGCGGCAGGAAGAAGACCGCCGAAAGGACCGCCCGGTTGCGCTGCGGGCCCGCCGCCCAGACCCCGAGGAGCAGCGAGACGACCGTCTGGAAGAGCCAGCTGCACACCGTCAGCAGCACGGTCAGCCACAGCGACTGGGTGATCCGCGGGTCGTCCAGCAGCCTCGACCAGTTGTCGAGGCCGACGAGCCGCGGATCGCCCAGGCCGTCCCACTTCGTGAACGAGAGGTAGAAGGCCAGCGCCATCGGGACGACCGCGAAGAAAGCGAAGAACAGTACCCCCGGCAGGGCCCAGGCGGCGTGCGGACGCCCCGCCCGGGCCCTGGCGGGCGTGGCCCGGGCCTTGCTCACTTCAGCTCCTTGCAGGCCGCCACGAACCGGCTCGGCGACGACTTCCCCGCGAACAGCTTGCCGATCTCGGTGTGCATCCTCGTGCCCAGCTCGTCGCCGAGTGCCTGGTCCCAGGAGAGGGTGAAGGCCGGGGCCTCCTCGACCATCTGGTACTGGAAGCGGGCGTACTCGGCGTTGGGCGCGTCACCGAGCAGCAGGGCCGCGTTCGACGTCGTCGGCACGTCGCCGTTGGCGACCAGGTCCTTGGCGTACTGCCGGGACGCGCACTCGCGGAGGAAGGCGATGGCCGCGTCGCGGTTCTTGGCGCGGGAGTTGATGGACCAGTAGTTGGTGGGGTTGCCGACGACGTTGCGGGAGTCGCCGGTGCCGCCCTCGATCTTCGGGAACGGCGCCCAGCCCAGGTCCTTCTCGGCGAACTCGGGGAACTTGCCGAGCTGCGTGGAGTACTCCCACGAGCCCATCAGGTGCATCGCCGCCTTGCCCTTGGCGAAGACGGCCGGGGCGCCGCCGTTGACGTACGACACCGAGGTGAACTTCGAGCCGAAGGCACCGTCGTCGACGAGCTGCTTCACCATCTCGGCCGCCTTCAGCACCGCCGGGTCGCCCCAGCCCTCGGCGTCGCCGTCCTGGATGCGCTTGAAGACCTCCGGGCCGCCCAGGCGGTCCACCAGGTACTCCAGCCACATCAGTTCCGGCCACAGGTCGGAGCCGCCGAGCGCGAACGGGGTGATGCCGGCCTTCTTCAGCTTGGCGTTGTTGTCGAGCAGCTGGTCCCAGGTGGTGGGCGGCTGGAGCTTGTGCTCGGCGAACAACGACTTGTTGTAGAAGAGGATCACCGGCTGCATGCCGCGCATCGGGATGCCGTAGTGGCGGCCCTTGAGGTCGCCGGCGGCGAGCACCGACGGCAGGAAGCCGTTCTTCAGCACCTCGTCGTTCTCGATGATGTCGGTCAGGTCGACGAGCTTGTCCGCCTCCACGTACGGCTTGATCGAGCCGCCGCCCCAGTTGAAGAAGACGTCCGGGGCGCCGGGCGAGCCCATCGCCGTGCGCAGCTTGGGTGAGTAGTCGGAGCCGGGGACCTTCTCCAGCTTGATCTTCCCGCCGGCCTTCTTCGCGGCGGCGGACTTGTTGAAGCGGTCCACGGCCGCCTGCTGGACCTTCACGGCGTCGTCGCCGTAGACGAAGGCGGTGAGCGTCGAGCCGCCGCTGCCGGAGCCGCCGCCTGAGCCGCAGGCGGTCAGGCCGGTGGTGAGCAGGCCGGTGGCGCCGGCGCCGAGCACCCAGCGTCTGCTGAACGAACGTCCGCCGGTGGACGTGTGGGACCCCATGGCAGCAACCTCTCGGCTTTCTGGACGCCCGGACGGGCGCATGATCGGGCGAAGATGGTGCGAATGTTTCGGAGTGAATTCCGAATGTTCCGGGAACGTAAGGCGCCGCGCGGGGTCCGTCAAGAGGTCGCGCAGAGATACGATCGCGGGCATGACTCCACCGGAACGCGCTCAAACCCAGACGGCACGGCGGTCGGCCCAGACCGCGACGCTCGCGGAGATCGCCCGTGAGGCGGGCGTGTCCGCGCCGACTGTTTCGAAGGTCCTCAACGGACGGGCCGACGTCGCTCCGGCCACCCGCAACCGCGTGGAGGAACTGCTGCGTGCCCACGGGTACCGGCGGCGGCGGGCCGAGGCGACCCGGTCGCCGCTGATCGACCTCGTCTTCCACGAGATGGAGAGCGCCTGGGCGCTGGAGGTCATCCGGGGTGTGGAGAACGTGGCGCGGGACGCCGGGCTGAGCGTCGTGCTGTCCGAGAGCGCCGGGCGGCTGACCCCCGGGCGGACCTGGGCCGACCAGGTCGCGGCGCGCCGGCCGCACGGTGTGATCCTGGTGCTGTCCGAGCTGGACGAGTCCCAGCGGGCGCTGCTGACCAGCCGCTCCATCCCGTTCGTGGTGATGGACCCGGCCGGCGACCCGGGCTCCGACGTGCCGTCGATCGGCGCCACCAACTGGCAGGGCGGGCTGGCCGCCACCCGGCATCTGGTGGATCTCGGGCACCGGCGGATCGGCGCGATCAGCGGACCGTCGCGCATGATGTGCAGCCGGGCGCGGGTCGACGGCTACCGGGCGGCGCTCGAGACCGCCGGCGTGCCGGTCGACCCCTCGCTGATCAAGGCCGGGGACTTCCATCACGAGTCCGGCTACCGTCTTGGCCTCGAACTGCTGCGCGGACCCGACCGCCCCACCGCCGTCTTCGCCGGGAACGACCTCCAGGCGCTCGGGCTGTACGAGGCGGCGCGGGAGCTGGGGCTGCGGGTGCCGGAGGACCTGAGCGTGGTCGGCTTCGACGATCTGCCGGTCGCCCGCTGGGTCGGACCGCCGCTGACGACCGTACGGCAGCCGCTGACCGAGATGGCGGAGGCGGCGGCCCGGCTGGTGCTGGAGCTGGGCCGCGGCGCCGACGCCGTGCCGGCGGCGAGGCGGGTGGAACTGGCCACGAGCCTGGTGGTCCGCAGCAGCACGGCGGCGCCGGCGGCGCACTGAGCGGCGCGTGGGGTGTCGCGCGCCTGGTGATGGCGGCTCGGGGTGGGTTGCGCTGCCCGGCGTCGGCGGGGTGCTGAGCGGCTCGTGGGGTGTCGCGTGCCTGGTGATGGCGGCTCGGGGTGGGATGGGTCGGCCGGCGTCGGTGGCGCGCTGAGCGCGGACGATTGTGCGGAGCCGTGGGGTGTCGCGCGCCCGGTGATGGCGGCTCGGGGCGGATTGCGCTGCCCGGCGTCCCCGGGGTGCCGCCGCGCCCACCCGTGCCGCCCCTGGCGGCACGATTGCCCGCGGTTTGCGCGGTGCGCGCGTCGCGTCCACCGTTGTCGGCTCAGGGGGCGCGAATGCCCGCGGTTCTCGCGGAAGTGCCGTAATTCGGGGAGCGGGCCGGTGTCGGCGGGTGCCGTCACGCCCGCCCGTGGGGGCTCAGGGGGCGCGATTGCCCGCGGTTCTCACGGTGCGTGCGTCGCGTCCACCGGTGTCGGCTCAGGCGGCACGATTGCCCGCGGTTCTCACGGTGCGCGCGTCGCGTCCACCCGTGTCGGCTCAGGCGGCGCGGATGCCCTGGGTTCTCGTGGAGGGTGCCGTCGGTTCGGGCGCGCGGGGCGGCCGCCGGGCGGTGGTTCGGGCGGGGGTGGCTGAAAGTTGCCGTATTGACGGGGGCGCCGTCGCACTCAACACTCCTCCGAAGCCAATCGGTTGGACGACCGAAACTTTCGGAGGCACCCGCATGAGATCTCTGAGATCCGGCTTCTCCCTGGGCGCGGCGGCGGCCGCGCTGGCCGCCACGCTGGGCGCGATGCTGGCCGCGGCGCCCGGTGCGCAGGCCGCTGACGTGCCGCTGCGCGACCTGGCCGACGCCAAGGGCAAGGTGATCGGCACGGCGATCGCCGGCTCCAAGCTCTCCGGCACCTACAGCGCGATCGCGGCGGAGGAGTTCAACTTCGTCACGCCCGAGAACGCCATGAAGTGGGAGTCGGTGGAGCCGAGCCGCGGCACCTACAACTGGGCCGAGGCCGACCAGATCGTGAACTTCGCCGAGGCCAACGGGCAGCAGGTCCGCGGCCACACCCTGGTCTGGCACAGCCAGAACCCGGGCTGGCTGGCCAACGGCTCCTTCACCCCGGCCGAGCTGCGCACCATCCTCCAGAACCACATCGCCACGGAGGCCGGCCGCTACAAGGGCAGGATCGCCGCCTGGGACGTGGTCAACGAGGCGTTCAACGAGGATGGCACGTACCGGCAGACCCTGTGGTCCCAGAACCTCGGCACGGACTACATCGCCGACGCCCTGACCTGGGCCCACGCCGCCGACCCCGCCGCCGATCTGTACATCAACGACTACAACGTCGAGGGCGTCAACGCGAAGAGCACCGCCCTGTACAACCTGGTCAAGTCGCTGAAGGAGCGCGGCGTCCCGATCGACGGCGTCGGCCTCCAGGCCCACCTGATCCTCGGTCAGGTGCCGTCCACCTTCCAGCAGAACATCCAGCGCTTCGCCGACCTCGGCGTCGACGTGGCCATCACCGAGCTGGACATCCGGATGCAGCTGCCGGCGACCGAGGCGAAGCTGGCCCAGCAGGCCGCCGACTACAAGGCCGTCATGAACGCCTGCCTCGCCGTCGCCCGCTGCACCGGCGTCACGGTGTGGGGCTTCGGCGACGCCGACTCCTGGGTGCCGGACGTCTTCGACGGCTACGGCGCGCCGCTGCCGTACGACGAGAACTACGCCCCGAAGCCGGCCTACTGGGCCATCTCCGAGTCCCTCGGCGGCGACGGCGGCGGTGGGCCCGGACCCGGCGGCTGCACGGCGACGTACAGCGTGGTCAACCAGTGGAACACCGGCTTCACCGGCCAGGTGCGGATCGCCTGCGACGGCGCCTCGCTGTCCTCCTGGAGGGCGAACTGGACCTTCGGCGCGGGCCAGCGGATCACCCAGGCGTGGAACGCGAACTGCACCCAGTCCGGCACCGCGGTCAGCTGCGCCAACGCGTCCTACAACGGCTCCGTGCCGAACGGCGGTTCGGTGACGTTCGGATTCAACGGGTCGTGGAGCGGGAGCAACCCGGTGCCCGTGGTGACGCTGGGATGAGATCCGGCGGCGGAATCTGAGATTTTCCCAAGAAAAGACGCCCCGGCGTTCCTGCTCGTAATAATTCGGACTTACGTTCCTCTCTGTGGCGGGACTTGACGACAACGGGGACGAGGGCAGACCAGTGGGCCGGCGGTCACGGCTGTGGAAGGCCGCCGGCCTCACCCTCGCGGCACTGCTGGTGCTGAGCGCCGGCGCGGCCGGCTGGGCCTACTGGCAGCTGAACGACAACATCACCGGCGTCGACATCAACAGCGCTCTCGGCGACGACCGCCCCGCCCGGGCGGTGACCACCCCGTCCGCCGGGGCCTCCGCCTCCGCGCTGCCCAGCGAGGCACTGAACATCCTGGTCCTCGGCTCCGACTCGCGTGACGGCGAGGAGAACCGGGAACTGGGCGGCGGCGAGGCCGGCAGCGCCCGCTCCGACACCGCGATGGTCGTCCACCTGGACGCGGGACGCACCGCGGCCACCGTGGTGAGCATCCCGCGCGACACCCTGGTCACCCGGCCGTCCTGCCCGCTGGAGTCCGGCGGCGAGACGGCCGAGGCGTACGGCGCGATGTTCAACAGCGCCTACAGCGTGGGCGGTCCGGTCTGCGCGGTGAAGACGGTGGAGTCGCTGACCGGCGTCCGCATGGACCACTTCGTCGAGATCGACTTCGCCGGTTTCGCGGCTCTGGTCGACGCCCTCGGCGGGGTCACCGTCACCACCGAGGAGGACATCGACGACGACCAGAGCCATCTGCACCTGGACGCCGGCACCCACCACCTCGACGGCGAGCAGGCCCTCGGACTGGCCCGCACCCGGCACGGCATCGGCGACGGCAGCGACCTCGGCCGGATCGGCCTCCAGCAGCTCCTGGTCAAGGCGCTGCTGGAGCGGATGTCGGACACCAGCCTGCTCACCGACCCCGCCCGGCTCTACGACGTCGCCGACGCGGTCACCGGCAGCCTCACCACCGACACCGGCCTCGACTCGCTCGGCGAGCTGATCGACCTCGGCCGCAGTGTGCACGGCCTCTCGGCGGACGGCGTCACGACAGTCACCATGCCGGTCGTCCCGGCCCCGTCCGACCGCAACCGGGTGGTGGCCGACGAGCCGGAGGCCGGGAAGCTGTGGGAGTCGCTGCGCTGAGCGGCGGCACCTCGCGGAAGTTTTTCCGGCGAGCGTGTCGATCCGGGTGTCTCCCGATCGACGCAGGGGTGAGAGGCCGGGAACGACCCGCCCCCACGTGTCGAATCGAGGAGTCACCATGCCGCGCTATCTGTCGCTGATCCGTGTGGACGAGGACAACGCGCCCGCCGAGGGCCCGAGCCCCGAGCTGATGCAGCGGATGGGCGAGCTGATCGAGGAGATGACCAAGGCGGGCGTCATGCTCGACACCGCCGGACTGACACCCAGCGCCCAGGGCACGCGCGTGCACTGGCAGGGCGGCGAGCTGTCCGTCACCGACGGACCGTTCACGGAGGCCAAGGAGGTCATCGGCGGGTACGCGCTGATGCAGTGCAAGGACCGGGCCGAGGCCCTGGAGTGGACCAAGCGGTTCCTGAAGGTCCACGAGCCGCACTGGACGATCACCTGTGAGGTGCGCGAGGTCGACGAGGGCT
Organism: Streptomyces sp. NPDC001532; assembly: GCF_040298625.1. Taxonomy (NCBI): domain Bacteria; kingdom Bacillati; phylum Actinomycetota; class Actinomycetes; order Kitasatosporales; family Streptomycetaceae; genus Streptomyces; species Streptomyces sp. NPDC001532. The sequence continues at coordinate 56,328 of NZ_JBEPAL010000006.1, read as the reverse complement.
GAGCGGCGCCTGCTTGGCCGTGCCGCCGTACGGGTGTCTGATGGTGGGCTGTGACCGCACAGCCCACCGCCGAGGCCACCCGGCGGGCCATCGAGACCGTCTTCCGCATGGAGTACCCGCGGGTCGTCGCCGCCGTCGCCCGCGTCGTCCGGGACGTCGGGATCGCCGAGGAACTGGCGGGGGACGCGCTGGTCGCCGCGCTGGAGCAGTGGCCGCGCGAGGGGGTGCCGGACCGCCCGGGCGCCTGGCTGACGACCGCGGCCCGGCACCGTGCCGTCGACCTGGTCCGCCGCCGGGAGACCTACGCCCGCAAGCTCGCCGAGATCGGCCGGGACCTGACGGAGACGGCCCCGCCGCAGGAGCCCGCCGACCCCGACGACATCGACGACGACCTGCTCCGCCTGGTCTTCACCGCCTGCCATCCGGCGCTGTCCGCCGACGCCCGCATCGCCCTCACCCTGCGGCTGCTCGGCGGGCTGACCACGGCGGAGATCGCCCGCGCGTTCCTGGTCCCGGAGGCGACGGTGGCCCAGCGGATCGTGCGCGCCAAGCGGACCCTCGCCGCGCGCAACGTCGACTTCGAGGTGCCCTACGGCCCCGAACGCGAGGCCCGGCTGGGCTCGGTCCTCGACGTGATCTACCTGATCTTCAACGAGGGGTACGCGGCCACCGCCGGCGACGACTGGCTGCGTCCGTCCCTGTGCGAGGACGCCCTGCGCCTGGCGCGGGTGCTGTCCGCGCTGATGCCCAAGGAGCCGGAGGTGCACGGGCTGACGGCCCTGCTGGAGTTCCAGGCGTCCCGCACCGCCGCGCGCACCGGCCCGCACGGCGAGCCCGTCCTGCTCCGGGACCAGAACCGGCGCCGCTGGAACCGCATGCTCATCGCCCGCGGCGTGACCGCGCTCGCCCGCGCCGAGGCCACCGCGGGCGGGGCGCCGGGACCGTACGTCCTCCAGGCCGCCATCGCCGCCTGCCACGCGCGCGCCTACACGTACGAGGAGACCGACTGGCGCAGCATCGCCGCCCTGTACGCCCTGCTCGCCGCCCGCGCCCCCTCCCCGGTCGTCGAACTCAACCGCGCGGTGGCCGTCGCCATGACCGAGGGCCCCGGACCCGCCCTCGCCCTCGTCGACACCCTCGCCCCCGCCCTGCGCGACTACCACCTGCTGCCGAGCGTCCGCGGTGACCTCCTGGCCCGCCTCGGCCGCACCGAGGAGGCCCGCGCGGAGTTCGCCCGCGCGGCGACCCTGACCCGCAACACCCGCGAGCGCGAACTGCTGGAGCGCCGGGCCCGCGAGTGCGGTTAGGGCCTGTCTGACGATTCCCGCCTGCTCCGCGGCGCCTGGCACGCGCGCTCGCCGCGTTGCCGAATCACCGACGTGGCTACGCCGCCGGGTGGCCCAGCAGCATCGTCGGGGCTCCCGCCACCCGGGTCAGGAAGACCGTCACGGCGTTCTTGCCATGGGGTCTGGGCAGGGCCTTGCGGCGCAGCTCCTCCGGTTCGACCGCCGAGCCGCGCTTCTTGACGGTGAGGACGCCGACCTGGCGCTCGCGCAGCAGTGCCTTCAGCTTCTTGACGTTGAAGGGCAGCCGGTCGGTGATCTCGTAGGCGGTGGCGTACGGGGTCGGCCGCAGCGCGTCGGCCGTGATGTACGCGATGGTCTCGTCGAGGAGCCCGCCGTCCAGTTCGGCGGCCGCCTCGGCGACCAGATGCGCCCGGATGACCGCGCCGTCGGGCTCGTAGAGGTACCGGCCGAGCGGTCGCACCGCCGGGTCCGGCAGGCCGCGCGAGAGCAGGGTGCGCGGCCCGGGCAGCAGGGTGGCGCGCACCCGTCCGGGCTCGGTGCCGAACCACAGCACCGCCTCCTTCACGTCCCCGCCGTCCGAGATCCACTCGGCCTCGGCGGCCTCCGGCACCACCTCGTGCGGGATGCCGGGAGCCACCTTGAGGGCGGCGTGCGGGGCCCGCCGGGCGGTCTCCACGGCCCAGGACAGCGGCGGCGAGTAGGCCTCCGGGTCGAAGATCCGCCCGCCCGCCCGGCCACCGCCGCGCCGGGCCGGGTCGACGAACACGGCGTCGTGCCCGGCGGTGTCCACCTCGGTGACGTCCGCCTCCCGCACCTCGATCAGCTCCGCCAGCCCCAGCGCCTCGGCGTTGGCCCGCGCGACCGCCGCCGTCAGCGGGTCCCGGTCGACGGCGAGCACCCGGATCCCGGCCCGCGCCAGCGCGATCGCGTCCCCGCCGATCCCGCAGCACAGGTCGGCCAGCGAGGTCACGCCGAGCTCGCGCATCCGCCGTGCCCGGTACGCGGCGACGCTCGCCCGGGTCGACTGCTCCACCCCGTTGGGCGTGAAGAACATCCGCTCGGCGTCCGCGGCCCCGAACTTGGCCACGGCCCGCTGCCGCAGCCGCGCCTGGCCCAGCGCCGCCGACACCAGCTCGGCCGGGTGGTCGCGGCGCAGCCGGGTGGCGACGGCGAGCTCGCGGGCGGGGTCGGTGCCGCGCACCTCGTCGAGGAGGGCGCGGCCCTCGGGGGTGCGCAGGGCGTTCAGGTCGTTCACCGGGTTGTTCACCGGCTCATTGTCGGCCAGTCGGTGGACGGTGTGCCGCCGGTGGCGGTGTCGGCCGGGGTGCGGGGCCGGCGGCTGAGAAGATCCGGCAGCATGCGACAAGTCGTACAAAATGAAAAGCGCGGGGTGGTTGGTCTCCGTACCGGCGTCGTCGCCCTCGCCGCCGCGGCTCTCGTCTCCGGCTGCGCCCTGGGCGGCGGCGGGGCGGCCGAACCCGCCTCCGGCCAGCAGCGGCCCCTCCAGGCGCCCGCGGCCCGCGCGCTCGACGCCTACGCCTCCCGGTTGCAGGCCGAGCACGCCGCCCGCGCGGCCGCCGCGAAGCGCTGGGGCCTGACGCGGGTCCCGCTCAAGGCCCCGCCGCCCCCGGCGAAGAAGCCGCGGATCACCACCCGCGACGGCTTCGAAGTCGACCGGCACCGGGAGCTGGGCCTGCCCCCGGTCTTCACCACCGTCCCCACCGAGGACAAGGTCGTCTTCCTCACCATCGACGACGGCGCCGAGAAGGACCCGGCGTTCCTGCGGATGATGAGCGAGCTGAAGATCCCGTACACCGCCTTCCTCAGCGACTACCTGGTGAAGGAGGACTACGGCTACTTCGCGCGGATGCAGGACGCCGGAGCGCCGCTCAACAACCACACCCTCCACCACCCGTACCTGCCGGGGCTGTCCTACGCGCAGCAGAAGCGCGAGATCTGCGGCATGCAGGACGTCATCGAGGAGCGCTACGGCAAGCGCCCCCTGCTCTTCCGCCCGCCCTTCGGCAACTACAACCAGGACACCCTGCGCGCCGCCAAGACCTGCGGTGTGCGGTACGCGCCGCTGTGGAACGAGGAGGTCTTCGTCGATCGCTGGGAGTACCGCGAGTGGGACCGGCGGATCCGCCGCGGCGACATCGTCCTCAGCCACTTCCGCGGCAAGGGCGACTGGCAGGGCACCATGCCCGACATGGTCCGCCGGTTCCTGGAGAAGGTCACCGCCGAGGGGTACGCCGTGGCCCGCCTGGAGGACTACCTGTGAGGCCGGGCCGGCGGACGGCCGCGGCGGCGCTGTCCCTGCTCCTCCTGCTGGTGAGCGGCTGCGCCGCCACGGCGGGAGTGCGCGGGGCGCCCGGCTCGGCACCGGACCGCCGGGACCCGTCCTCGCCGCCGTACCTGCGCTGGGGCCTCGCCGAACCGCTGGCCCCACCGCCCGTGCCCCCGGCCCGGCCCGCCCCGCCCGCACCGGGCCCACCGCCGGTCGTCGACCGCGTCGCCACCCGCGACAAGGTCGTCTTCCTCACCTACGACGACGGCGCCGAGAAGGACCCCCGCTTCGTCGACCTGGTCCGCGAACTGCGCCTGCCGGTCACCATGTTCCTCACCGACAGCGTCGCCGGCCCCGGCTACGCCCACTTCGCCCGTCTGCGCTCGGTCGGCGCCGGCCTGCAGAACCACACCCTCGACCACGCCGCCCTGCGCGGCCTGCCCTACGCCGGCCAGCGCGCCGAGATCTGCGGCCAGCAGCGCAAGCTCCAGGCCCGCTTCGGCCTGCGCCCCCACCTCTTCCGGCCGCCGTACGGCACCTACGACGCCACCACGCTCCGGGCGGCCGCCGACTGCGGTGTGCGCGCGGTGGTCCTTTGGCGCGCCACCATGACCGCCGCCGACCTCGCCTACACCACCGGCGCCCGCCGACTGCGCCCCGGCGACATCATCGCCGTCCCGGCGACGGAGACCCTGACGCCGAGTCTCAAGGAGCGCACGGTGCGGCTGCTGCGGCGGATCCAGGAGGCGGGCCTGACGGTGGGAAACCTGGAGCACTACCTGTAGGAGAGCCGGGCGGGAGCCCAGGAGAACCCACGCTCACAGGTGAACTCCGCGGGCGCGACGCACGGCAATTGGCACTCCGCTTGACCGAGTGCTAATCGCGGTCATAGTCTCAGGTCTGGCACTCCCCCCTGGAGAGTGCCAAACACGCGACGGGCAGGTCCGGCACCCGCGACGACGGATCCACCTGGTCGCCACCTCAGACAGTTAACCCCGTGAGATCTCCGAAGGGGGAGGTCGGATCGTGACGACCACCAGCTCCAAGGTTGCCATCAAGCCGCTCGAGGACCGCATCGTGGTCCAGCCGCTCGACGCCGAGCAGACCACCGCCTCTGGCCTGGTCATCCCGGACACCGCCAAGGAGAAGCCCCAGGAGGGCGTCGTCCTGGCCGTGGGCCCGGGCCGCTTCGAGGACGGCAACCGTCTTCCGCTCGACGTCTCCGTCGGCGACGTCGTGCTCTACAGCAAGTACGGCGGCACCGAGGTGAAGTACAACGGCGAGGAGTACCTCGTCCTCTCGGCCCGCGACGTTCTCGCGATCATCGAGAAGTAGTCCCACCGGCTTCACCCGAGGCACTTTGCTTCAGCTGCGCCCCTGGCCCCCCGCGACCCCTAAGAAGCCGGGCGCCCGGGGCGCAGTTTCTTTACCCCTGACTTTCCGAGAGGGCTCCCGCTGCCATGGCGAAGATCCTGAAGTTCGACGAGGACGCCCGTCGCGCCCTTGAGCGCGGCGTCAACAAGCTTGCCGACACGGTGAAGGTGACGATCGGCCCCAAGGGCCGCAACGTCGTCATCGACAAGAAGTTCGGTGCCCCCACCATCACCAACGACGGTGTCACCATCGCCCGCGAGGTCGAGGTCGAGGACCCGTACGAGAACCTGGGCGCCCAGCTGGTGAAGGAGGTGGCGACCAAGACCAACGACATCGCTGGTGACGGCACCACCACCGCCACCGTCCTGGCCCAGGCCCTGGTGCGCGAGGGTCTGAAGAACGTCGCCGCCGGCGCCTCCCCGGCCGCCCTCAAGAAGGGCATCGACGCCGCGGTCAAGGCCGTCTCCGACGAGCTGCTGGCGACCGCCCGCCCGATCGACGAGAAGTCCGACATCGCCGCCGTCGCCGCGCTGTCCGCCCAGGACCAGCAGGTCGGCGAGCTCATCGCCGAGGCGATGGACAAGGTCGGCAAGGACGGTGTCATCACCGTCGAGGAGTCCAACACCTTCGGCCTGGAGCTGGACTTCACCGAGGGCATGGCCTTCGACAAGGGCTACCTGTCCCCGTACTTCGTGACGGACCAGGAGCGCATGGAAGCGGTCCTGGAGGACCCGTACATCCTCATCCACCAGGGCAAGATCTCCGCCATCGCGGACCTCCTGCCGCTGCTGGAGAAGATCATCCAGTCGAACGCCTCCAAGCCGCTGCTGATCATCGCCGAGGACGTCGAGGGCGAGGCGCTCTCCACCCTCGTCGTGAACAAGATCCGCGGCACCTTCAACGCCACCGCCGTCAAGGCGCCCGGCTTCGGCGACCGCCGCAAGGCGATGCTCCAGGACATGGCCGTCCTCACCGGCGCCACCGTCATCTCCGAGGAGGTCGGCCTCAAGCTCGACCAGGTCGGTCTGGACATCCTCGGCAGCGCCCGCCGCGTCACCGTCACCAAGGACGACACCACCATCGTCGACGGTGCCGGCAAGTCCGAGGACGTGCAGGGCCGCGTCGCGCAGATCAAGGCCGAGATCGAGAACACCGACTCCGACTGGGACCGCGAGAAGCTCCAGGAGCGCCTCGCGAAGCTGGCCGGCGGCGTGTGCGTGATCAAGGTCGGCGCCGCCACCGAGGTGGAGCTGAAGGAGAAGAAGCACCGTCTGGAGGACGCCATCTCCGCGACCCGCGCCGCGGTCGAGGAGGGCATCGTCTCCGGTGGTGGCTCCGCTCTGGTCCACGCCGTGAAGGTCCTGGAGGGCAACCTCGGCAAGACCGGCGACGAGGCCACCGGTGTCTCCGTCGTCCGCCGCGCCGCCGTCGAGCCGCTGCGCTGGATCGCCGAGAACGCCGGCCTGGAGGGTTACGTCATCACCTCCAAGGTCGCCGAGCTCGACAAGGGCCAGGGCTTCAACGCCGCCACCGGTGAGTACGGCGACCTGGTCAAGGCCGGCGTCATCGACCCGGTCAAGGTCACCCGCTCCGCCCTGGAGAACGCCGCCTCCATCGCCTCCCTGCTGCTCACGACCGAGACCCTGGTCGTCGAGAAGAAGGAAGAGGAGCCGGAGGCCGCCGGCCACGGCCACAGCCACGGCCACGCGCACTGACGCGACACCGCGGTCAGCAGGAAGGCCCGGCACCCGATGGGTGCCGGGCCTTCCCGTTTCCCCTCGCGGGTCATGAAGCACCGCGGTCGACGGAAGCACCGGGGTCGACGGAAGCACCGCGGGTCGACGGGAGCGGGTCGGGGTGAGCGCAGGCGCTGAGGCGCTAACGCTCCAGCTCCTCGAACATCCCCAGCTGCTCCATCAGCCCCATCCGGTCGTACTCCCACCAGCCCTCGACGATCTTCCCGTCCTTGCCGCAGCGGAAGACGGTCGTGCCGCTCATGGTGACTTCCCGCCCGGTGGCCGTGATGCCCAGGAACTCACCCTTGTGCGTCGCCTTCCAGAACCACCGCGCGCACACCCGGTCGCCCTCGGCGATCAGATCCTCCACGCTGAACCGGAAGTCGAAGCCGTCGCGCCAGACCCGCAGCTGCCGCCGCATGTGATCCATCCCGATCACGTCCTGGTCGTTCGCCGGATCGTGGTCGTGGTAGTGCTCCGCCATCACCTCGTCCAGCGGCGGCAGCTCCCCGGCCCTGCCCAGCAGCTCGAAGAACCGCCGCACCGTGCCGGTGGACAACTGCTCGTCCCGCACCACGTCCAGATCTGTGAACGTCGGCATCTCGTCGCAGAGCGCGACCATGTCCCGGAAGATCCGGTCCGTCTCCGGCAGATTGGAATTCCGCATCGCCTCCTCGTACGACGGGAACTCCACGATCTCGATGAAGTGCGACGCGTCCGAGCGGTCCTTGCCGATCAGGCTGTGCGTCGCCGTGCGTTTCCCCTTGGTCTGGTCGACCCACCTGTCCATCAGCCGGTCGATCTCCTCGAACCGACTGGTCTTGCAGTCGATGACCTGCACAAAAGTCATGTCGCCGCCTCCGGCCCCCCTGGGTCCGGCTGAACGTCTACATTCTCCCACCGCGACGCCGACGCGCCCCTTGCGCGGCGCCTGGTTTGGCATCATGACGCCATGCGCTGGTGGGGGAGGCGGTCGGTGGCCGCGGGCCGGGACATCGGGGTGGCGGTCACCGGCGACGGCAACCAGGTCCACCTGACCCCGCCCGTCCGCTCGGCGTACTGGGAACAGGTCCGCCGTATCGCGCCGCCGGAACTCGTCGGCCGTGAGAGCGAGCTGACGGAACTGGCCGCCTTCTGCTGCGCCGACTCCGGGCCCGCGTACGCCTGGTGGCGCGCCGGCGCCTGGGCGGGCAAGACGGCACTGCTCGCCTGGTTCGCGCTGCGTCCGCCGACCGGTGTGCGGATCGTCCCGTTCTTCGTCACGGCCCGCCTCGGCGCCCAGAACGACGTGACGGCCTACGTCGACGTCGTCCTCGAACAGCTTGCCGAGCTGGCCGGTGAGACGCTGCCCGCCCACCTCACCGACGCCACCCGTGAGGCCCACCTCCTCCACCTCTACGGCGCCGCCGCCCGGGCCTGCGCCGCCCGCGGTGAACGCCTGGTCCTCCTGGTCGACGGCCTGGACGAGGACCGGGGCGTCACCACCGGGCCGGACGCGCACAGCATCGCCAGCCTCCTGCCCGCCCGCCCCGACCCGCCGATGCGCGTCCTGGTCGCCGGCCGCCTCGACCCGCCCCTGCCCGGCGACGTCCCCGCCGGCCACCCACTGCACGACCCCGCGACCGTCCGCACGCTGGCCCCGTCGCCGTACGCGCAGGCCGTGCGCACCGAGGCGGAACGCGAGCTGAAGCAGCTCATCGCGGCCGGCGGACTGGAGCACGACCTGCTGGCCCTGGTCACCGCCGCGGGCGGCGGCCTCACCGCGGCCGACCTGACGGCCCTGACCGGCGCGGTGCCGTACCGCGTCCAGGACACCCTGCGCACCCGCGCCGGCCGCACCTTCGCGGCGCGCGCGGGCGAGTACCTCCTCGGCCACGAGGAGTTGCAGCGGCAGGCGGTGGAGATGCTGGGGGAGGAGGAGCTGGGGCGGTGCCGGGAGAGACTGCACGGCTGGGCCGACGCGTGGCGGGAGCGCGGCTGGCCCGAGGAGACGCCCCGCTATCTGCTCCACGGCTACTTCCGCATGCTCCGCGCCCGCAAGGACCTGCCGCGGCTGGTCGCCTGCGTCGTCGACCTGTCGCGCCACGAGCGGATGCTCCAGGTCACCGGCGGTGACGCGGCGGCGCTCGCCGAGATCCGCGCGGCCGAGGACCTGGTCGCCGAAGCCGGGGTGCCGGACCTGCGGGACGTGTTCCGCCTGGCGCTGCGCCGCGAGGAGCTGGAGAACCGCAACGACTTCATGACCCGCGTGGTGCCGTGGGCCTGGGCGGCGCTCGGGCGGTTCGAGCGCGCGGGTGCCCTGGCCCGCAGCATCCCGAGCCTGGACTGGCGGGCACTGGCCCTGGCGGACATCAGCGGCGAGCACGCCGCACGCGGCGAGCGCGCGAAGGCCGCCGAACTCCTCGTGGAGGCGGAGGGCTGGGCCTTCGACGACCGCTTCGCGCTGGGGGACGAGAGGGACCAGGCGCTGGCCGACATCGGCCGGGGCTGGACGCTCATCGGCCGGCTCGACCGTGCCGAGCGCCTGCTGAGCGTCGTCCTCGACCGGGAGGTCCGGGCGGAACTGCTGTCCGACCTGGCCCGACCGCACGCGGAGAGCGGAGACTTCGACCGGGCCGAGGCGCTCTGCCGGCAGGAGACGGACGAGTGGACGCGCGCTGTCGGGCTGGCGGCCGTGGCGGTCGTCGCCGCGATCCGGGGCCTGCTGGACCGGGCCCGCGCGCTGGCCGCCTCCGCCGCCGGCGGCCGGGCCCTGGTCCTGGCGCGGGTCGCCTGGGCACTGCATCGTTCCGGCCGGCCGCGCGAGGCGCGGGACGTCCTGGCCGGACCGGACGCGGACCAGGTCGGGCCCATGTTCCTGCCGGACGTGGTCGAAGCGCTCGCGGAGTCCGGTGAGTGCGAGCGGGCCCTGGCCCTGATCCGCGAAGCCGGGCCGGACGCGGACACCGACCAGTCGCTGCGGTGGGTGGTGCGGGCGCTGACCGCGGCCGGGGACGAGGCCCGGGCGCGGGACCTGGCCGAACGGATCGAGGACCCGCAGACGCGCGAGCAGCTGCCGGTGGACCTGGTCGCCGGGCTGGCCGCGGCGGGCGATTACCGGCGGGCGCTGGCCACGGCGGAGGGCATCAAGCACGCGTTCCACCGCGCGATGGCCATGAACGCGCTGGTGGACGCACTGATCTCGGCGGGCCGGACGGAGCGGGCGGAGCACCTCGCCCTGAACGCCGGTGACGTCGACGCGGGCCTTCATCCGGTGGGCCGGGTGATCGAGGCGTGGGCACGGCTGGGAGAGCTGGACCGGGCCCGGCGGCTGGCCCACGACGCCGACACACTCCACGCGCACGACGCCCTCGTCCGAGGCGCCGTCGCGGCAGCCGGGTCCGGCCGCGCGAGCGCCGACGCGGTCGAAGCGGTGGTGTCCGAGACGCAAGGGAGGATCCGGGGCTCCCGCCGCGGCGGCAGCCTCCACCCCACCCATGTGGCCCAGAGCCTCGCGGCGGAGGGCTTCCTCGACGAGGCCCGGTCGGCGCTGACGCTCGCCGAGCGCGAGGTGCCGCGGCCCGGGCCCGACGAGCAGCCGGCGATGACCGTCACCTGGCAGGTGGAGACGGGCCGGCTGGCCGAGGCGCTGTCATGGGCCGGGTGCTTCGACGCCGCGGAGGAACTGGTGCGGCGGCTGGAGGACTCACCCGCGGGAACCTTCGCGCGGTTCACGCTGAACGAGCGACTGTGCGCGGCCGGGGAGTTCGACCGGGCGGAGGCGCTGGCGGCGGCCGTGGAGCCGTCGCTGGGCGACGTGCTGCGGGACGAGATCGTCGTGAGCGCGGCGGACGCCGGTGACACGGCCCGGGCCCGCGCCCTCGCGGACGGGACGGCGGACCCGAAGCGCCGGGCGAGCGCCTGGGCGAGGACGGCCGCGGCCCTGGCGCGGGCCGGCGATCACCCGGCCGCGCGGGAGGCGCTGGACACGGCGCTCTCGAACCAGCACCGATCCGACTCCTTCACCGCGCTCCCGGAGATCCTGCACGCGCAGTTCACGCTGGGCCTGTGCACCGACGGCGATGCGCTGCTGTCCCGGTGGGAGGACGCCGGGCAGCCGCTGTCGGGCGTCCACGGCCAGGTCGTCCACGCTCTGGTGCGGGCCGGGGAACACGAGCGGGCGGTGCGGTTCGTCGACCGGCTGGCTGCCGAACGTCCGCACCGGGACGCGCGGAAGGCCCTGGTGCGCGCGCTGGCGGAGGCCGGACGGGCCGCCATGGCCGACGAACAGGCGCGCATCGCGGAGACGGCCCAAATGCCGGACCGCGACCGCGTCCAGATCTGGCTGGCGCTCGCCCCGGTGGTGCCCGCCCCGCGGGGCCGAAAGCTCCTGGCCCGCGCGGTGCGGCACGAGACGCTGGGAGAGTGCCTGCGCACGCTGGTGCGTCTGGACCCCGGTGTCGTCCCCCTGGTCACCGAGGCGCTGCACGCGGCCCGCGCACCGCTCAGCCCCGAGCCCGGTGCTCCGGCCCGTACTTCCGGCCGGCCCGCGAGCTGAGGCCCCCGAGCATGCCGCGCGGCACCAGCTTCGCCGCGCCCATCAGGACCTTGTAGCGCGGGTCCGGGATCGACAGGGACTTGCCGCGGGCCAGGTCGGACAGGGCCGCCGCGACCAGCTTGTCGGCGTCGAGCCACATCCAGCCCGGGATGTTGTCCGTGCCCATTCCGGCGCGCTGGTGGAACTCGGTGCGGACGAAGCCGGGGCACAGGGCCATCAGGCGCACGCCGCTGCCCGCCAGGTCCTTCGCGGCGCCCTGGGTGAACTGGACCACCCACGCCTTGGAGGCGCCGTAGGTCCCGCGCGGGACGAAGGCCGCGACGGAGGCGACGTTCACGACACCGCCCCGTCCGCGTTCGCGCATCGCGTCCGTCGCCGCCGAGGTGAGGCGCAGCACCGCCTCGCAGTGCACCTTCAGCATCTTCAGCTCGTCGGCCATCGGCACGTCGAGATAGCGGCCCTTGTTGCCGAACCCGGCGTTGTTCACCAGGAGGTCGACGGGGTTCTTGCGGTCGGCGAGGCGGGCGGCCACCGTCTCGATGCCGTCGTCCGTGGCGAGGTCCGCCGTCAGCACCTCGGCCTCGATGCCGTGCCGGTCGTGCAGTTCGGTCGCCTGCTCCCGAAGGCGCTTGGTGTCCCGCGCCACCAGGACGAGGTCGTGCCCGTCAGCCGCCAGCCGCCGTGCGAAGGCGGCACCGATTCCCGCGGTCGATCCCGTAATCAGAGCCGTTGTCATGCAGCAAGGGTAGTGACCCGGACGGAAGCCGTCCGCTCGCGTGACGGCCGTTCAGGAGCCGCTTTCGGCCCGGTGCTTCGCGCCGTACTTCGCCAGGTACGCCCGCGCCGCCGCCAGCTCCTCCGGATGCAGCGCCTCGCCCGCCGCGAGCAGCCGGGGCAGCAGCTCCCGCTCGGTGGTGACCGCCCGGAACTGCAGGGCGACCGTCACGTCGTGGCCGGGGCGGTGGACGATCTCCACCGCGTCGCCAGCGCGGATCTCGCCCGGCTCGATCACCCGCAGATAGGCGCCGGGTGCCCCGCGCCGCGTGAACCGCTTGACCCAGCCCCGCTCACCCAGATGGCCCTGGAAGGTGAGGCAGGGTATCCGGCCGCTGGTCACCTCCAGCACGACCCGCGGGCCGATCCGCCAGCGCTCGCCGATCAGGGCGCCGGATACATCGAGGCCCGAGGTGGTCAGGTTCTCGCCGAACGCGCCGTTGGCCAGCGGCCGTCCCAGCTCGCGCTCCCAGTCGTCGAGATCCTCGCGGGCCACCGCGTACACGGCCTGGTCGTCGCCGCCGTGGTGGCGGGTGTCGCAGACCGCGTCCCCGGCCAGCCCGCTCGCCCCGACGCCCTTCGGCCCCGGCGCCGCCACCCGCACCGGCCCGTCGACCGGCCGCTTGTCGATACCGGTCAGCCCCTGCGGTTGGTCGGTGTACGACACGCTCCGCGCACGGCCCAGGTTCACTGACAGAAGCTCCATGGCGGCACGGTAGGCCCCCGCGGTCAAAGTGTCGACGCATTATTCGCTTCCGTACCCAAGTCTCCCTTATGCTCGAAGCGTGATCGAGGCTCGTCATCTGCGCGTGCTGCGCGCCGTCGCCGCCACCGGCTCCTTCTCCGCCGCTGGGCGCGAACTGGGCTGCACCCAGCCCGCCGTCAGCCAGCAGATGAAGGCCCTGGAATCCTCCGTGGGCACCCCGCTGCTGGTGCGCAGCGGACGCGAGATGCGGCTGACCCAGGCCGGCGAGGCGCTGGTCAGGCATGCCGCCGGCATCATCGCCGGGCTCACCGCCGCGGAGGAGGAGGTCGCCGCGATCGCCGGCCTGCGCGCGGGCCGGGTACGGCTCGTCTCCTTCCCCAGCGGCAGCTCCACCCTCGTCCCCACCGCCCTCGCCGCACTGCGCGCCGCGCACCCCGGCACCCGGGTCTCCCTGGAGGAGGCCGAGCCGCCGCGGTCGGTGGAGATGCTGCGCGAGGGCGACTGCGACATCGCGCTCGCCTTCCGGTACGAGGGGGCGGCGGGCGCCGAGGAGTGGGACGACCTGGTCGTCCGGCCGCTGCTCACCGACCCGCTCGTCGTCCTCGTCCCCGAGCGGCACCGGCTGTCCGGCGCGGCCTCCGTCCCGATCGCCGAACTCGCCGACGAGCCCTGGATCGCGGGCTGCCCGCGCTGCCGCGGCCAGTTGGTCGAGGTGTGCGAGGCGGCGGGCTTCACCCCGCGCATCGACTTCGCCACCGACGACTATCCCGCGGTGGTCGGCCTGGTCGGCGCCGGCCTCGGAGTGGCCGTCCTGCCCCAGCTCGCGATCGAGTCCGTACGGCCCCGGGGCGCGCGGACGGTGGCGCTGGAACCGGCGGTGCGCCGGGAGGTCGTCGCGCTCACCCTGCCCGATCTGGCGCAGGTGCCGGCGGTGGCGGCCACCCTGGACCGGCTGGCGGAGGCGGCGGCACGCTGACGGGCCCGCGGGCTGACGGGCCCGCGCGCTGACGGGCCCGCGCGCTCACCGGCCGCCGGGTCGACGGGGCGAGGGGCCGACGCGTCGAGGGGGCGCGGGCCGGCGGGGTCGCGAAGAAGAAGGAAAAGGGGTCGGAAGAAGCGAGGGCACGCGTGTGCGTGCCCTTCGTGCATGCCGAAAGCTTTTTGCAGAAACGTTCCTTCAGTTGTTCGAAGCGCTGCTCCCGCCGGACGCGGACGCCGACACCAGCCGGTGGCGGGCCCGCCCCATGAGCTCCTCGCGCTCGTCCTCGGTCAACCCGCCCCACACGCCGTACGGTTCGCGCACCGCCAGTGCGTGCGCCGCGCACTGCGCGCGGACCGGGCACCTCATGCAGACCTCCTTGGCCGAGTTCTCGCGAGCGCTCCGTGCCGCCCCGCGCTCGCCCTCCGGATGGAAGAAGAGCGAGCTGTCCACCCCGCGACAGGCAGCCAGGAGCTGCCAGTCCCACAAGTCCGCGTTCGGTCCGGGAAGGCGGGAGAAATCTGCCATTGCGTGACCCCTTGTAGCCGTTTCGAGCGGATACGGTGCCCACGACCGTACATCTACGATCTAAGGAGATGAAAATATGACTCATTGCGAATCTAGCCTCAGACACCAGCAGATGGGAAGAAATAGGGCTAAATGGGGCATGGTTGTGATGAAAGCTTGAGGGTCTGCCGTGCGTGTCTGCACCGTGTCCGCGCCCTCACGTAGAGTGCCGAAGATGACACACAGCCCCGTAACTCTTTCGAGTGACCATCGTTGAGAGGGCGGAGGCGGTTGAAAACACAAGCGCTCGGGCAGGCGTCCGAGACGGTCGACCGCACAGGTGACGATTTCGTACCAGCCTGGAGGCTCAAGGTGACGCGCATCAGCTGCGGAGGGCGGCCATGACTTCCGTCCTCGTCTGCGACGACTCCCCGCTTGCCCGAGAGGCGCTTCGCCGCGCGGTCGCGACCGTGCCCGGTGTGGAGCGCGTGACGACGGCGGCCAACGGCGAGGAAGTCCTCCGCCGCTGGGGTGCCGACCGCTCGGACCTGATTCTGATGGACGTACGCATGCCCGGTCTGGGCGGCGTCGAGACCGTGCGGCGACTGCTGTCCGCCGACCCCGGTGCGCGCATCATCATGCTCACCGTCGCCGAGGACCTGGACGGCGTGGCCCTCGCGGTCGCCGCCGGAGCCCGCGGCTATCTGCACAAGGACGCATCCCGCGCGGAGCTGCGGGCCACCGTGACGCAGGCCCTCGCCGACCCCACCTGGCGACTCGCCCCGCGCCGGCTGCGCTCCGCCGAGATGGGCGCCGCGCCCACCCTCACCGCGCGTGAGATCCAGGTGCTCGAAGGCATGAGCCACGGCCGCTCCAACGCCGAGATCGGCCGCGAGCTGTTCCTCTCCGAGGACACCGTCAAGACCCACGCCCGGCGGCTCTTCAAGAAGCTCGGCGCCTCGGACCGGGCTCACGCGGTGGCGCTCGGCTTCCGCTGGGGTCTGGTGCGCTGAGGCGCCACGGCCGGCCGGACCGACGGCGGGTCCTGGCCGGCGGCGCCCGGCCGAGCCGCCGAGCGGGGGCGCCACCCCCGCGCGGGCGGTCCGGCGGCGCTGGAGTATCCGGCCGTGAGGCGGAGGAGGGAGTCGACGCGATGGGGACATCCCCCTGCGCCGGCCCTGCCGCGAGCTGGGGCGCGTCGACGACCGACGCCGGCCCGCGCGGGGCGGGAGGCCGGAACCGGACCCGAGCCGGACGTGGCACCGCGGGACGAGGACGAGCCGACCGCGGAGTGAGAGCGGCCGGGTGTCTTCCGCGAGCCCTTGCCCCGCCGGAAGCGGTCGCCCGGTGGGTTCGGGCCGCAGCCGCCGGTTCGCTCCGGATCCGCCGGTGCTCCGCGGTGTGCGGCGGCCGGGTCCCGGCAGTGGCCGCACCCGGACGCGGGAACTCGCGAGACGTCCGCCCGCGGCGCCCCGCCGCCGACACGGCCGCTCTCCTCGTGCTCCGAGCGGCGGATTCCGACATCCGCGCGATGGACCGACGGGAACGGCGATCCACGTCCCGGATCGCCGCGAAAGACGCGGAAGGCCGCTGGTCGCAGCCCCACGGCGGGTCCACCGACGCCGCCGGCCGGCGCACCGCGGGCGGAGTGGGCACAGACGTCCCACGGGTGCCCGCTGCTCGTTTCGCCGCGGATGCCGCATCCTTGAGGTGTGGAGTTCCTCGGGGACGAGTCGGTCGAGCGGAAGGGGAGGGCGCAGGGGATGAGTTCCGGCGCACCTGCTCATAACGCTTCGGTGCACAACAACGGAGGCCGTGCCGCGGATCGCGCGACCGCAGGGCACCATGGCCAGATGCGCGACGACGAGGCGGTCACTGCCCCCGGGTCGATCGGTGCGCTCGTCCATCGCGCCGTGGACGGGGACGAGCAGGCCACGCACGACCTGCTGGCCCACGTCCATCCGCTCGCGCTGCGCTACTGCCGCACCCGGTTGTCCCGGCTGCCCGGCGACGCCCGGCACTTCGTGGAGGACCTCGCGCAGGAGGTCTGCGTCGCCGTCCTCCTCGCCCTGCCCCGCTACAAGGACACCGGCCGCCCCTTCGAGGCGTTCGTCTTCGCCATCGCCGCCCACAAGGTCGCCGACCTGCAACGGGCCGCGATGCGCCACCCCGGTTCGACGGCGGTCCCCTCCGACGAGATGCCGGAGCGCCCCGACGACTCCCTCGGGCCCGAGGAGCGCGCGCTGCTCAGCAGCGACGCCGAGTGGGCCAAGAAACTGCTGGCCAACCTCCCGGAGAACCAGCGCGAGCTGCTGCTGCTGCGCATCGCGGTGGGGCTCACCGCCGAGGAGACGGGCCAGATGTTGGGAATGTCACCCGGCGCGGTCCGGGTGGCGCAGCACCGCGCCCTGAGCCGGTTGCGCGCCCTCGCCGAGCAGTAGGGCCAGAGCCGCGAAGCGGCCCCGTACCGGCCCGTGATGAACAGGCCCGGTCCTCTTTCCGTACGAACATACGAAGCCGAAGGTGGCCTCCTACCGTGGAATGAGACGGGTTCATCTCCCGTTAGCATGGACATCCGCACCGATCAAGGCCATTTGGGGAAGGTGTCATGACTGCCAACGTCGACGGAGTGCCCGGAAAATTCGCGACACTCGGGCTGACCTACGACGACGTGCTGCTGCTGCCGGGCCCGTCGGACATGGCACCCGACGAGATCGACACCGCCTCGTACGTCTCCAAGAACGTGCGGGTCAACATCCCGCTGCTGTCCGCCGCCATGGACAAGGTCACCGAATCGCGGATGGCGATCGCGATGGCCCGCCAGGGCGGCGTCGGCGTTCTGCACCGCAATCTGTCCATCGAGGACCAGGCCAACCAGGTCGACCTGGTCAAGCGCTCCGAGTCCGGCATGGTGGCCGACCCGATCACCATCCACCCGGACGCCACGCTCGGCGAGGCCGACGCGCTGTGCGCCAAGTTCCGCATCAGCGGTGTCCCGGTCACCGACGGCGACAAGAAGCTGCTCGGCATCGTCACCAACCGCGACATGGCCTTCGAGACCGACCGCAACCGCCGGGTGCGCGAGGTCATGACGCCGATGCCGCTGGTCACCGGCAAGGTCGGCATCTCCGGCGCGGACGCCATCGAGCTGCTGCGCAAGCACAAGATCGAGAAGCTGCCGCTGGTCGACGACGCGGGCGTCCTCAAGGGCCTGATCACGGTCAAGGACTTCGTCAAGGCCGAGAAGTACCCGAACGCCGCCAAGGACGCCGAGGGCCGGCTGATCGTGGGCGCCGCGGTCGGTGTCGCCGGTGACGCGTTCGAGCGTGCCCAGGCGCTGATCGAGGCGGGCGTCGACTTCATCGTCGTCGACACCGCGCACGGCCACTCCCGTCTGGTCGGCGACATGATCGCCAAGATCAAGTCGAACTCCTCCGGCGTCGACGTCATCGGCGGCAACGTCGCCACCCGCGACGGCGCCCAGGCGCTGGTCGACGCGGGCGCCGACGGCATCAAGGTCGGTGTCGGCCCCGGCTCCATCTGCACCACCCGCGTGGTCGCCGGCGTCGGCGTCCCGCAGGTCACCGCGATCTACGAGGCCGCGCTCGCCGCCAGGGCGGCCGGTGTCCCGGTCATCGGCGACGGCGGTCTGCAGTACTCCGGCGACATCGCCAAGGCCCTGGTCGCGGGCGCCGACACGGTGATGCTGGGCTCGCTGCTCGCGGGCTGCGAGGAGTCCCCGGGCGAGCTGATGTTCATCAACGGCAAGCAGTTCAAGTCGTACCGCGGCATGGGCTCGCTGGGCGCCATGCAGACGCGCGGCGACCGCAAGTCGTTCTCCAAGGACCGCTACTTCCAGGAGGGCGTCGCCTCCGACGAGCAGCTGATCCCCGAGGGCATCGAGGGCCAGGTGCCCTACCGCGGCCCGCTCGCCTCCGTCGTCCACCAGCTGGTGGGCGGTCTGCGCCAGTCGATGTTCTACGTCGGCGGCCAGACCGTGCCGGAGCTCCAGGAGAACGGCCGCTTCGTCCGGATCACCTCGGCGGGCCTCAAGGAGAGCCACCCGCACGACATCCAGATGACGGTCGAGGCGCCGAACTACAGCCGCAAGTAGGCACCAGGCGGTACCGAGGGCGGCTCCGGGAGCTCCGGGGCCGCCCTTGTCGTGCCCGTCGGGGATACTGGAAGGCGCTGAAACGCATCAGGGAAAGGCCACACACGTGACTGAGATCGAGATCGGGCGCGGCAAGCGCGGCCGCCGGGCGTACGCCTTCGACGACATCGCCGTCGTCCCCAGCCGCCGTACGCGGGACCCGAAGGAGGTCTCGATCGCCTGGCAGATCGACGCCTACCGCTTCGAGCTGCCGTTCCTGGCCGCCCCCATGGACTCGGTCGTCTCGCCGGCCACGGCGATCCGGATCGGCGAGCTGGGCGGCCTCGGGGTGCTGAACCTCGAAGGCCTGTGGACGCGCTACGAGGACCCGCAGCCGCTGCTGGACGAGATCGTCGGCCTGCCCGCCGAGGCGGCGACCCGCCGTCTCCAGGAGATCTACGCGGCGCCGATCAAGGAGGAGCTGATCGGGCAGCGCATCAAGGAGGTGCGCGACTCGGGCGTGGTCACCGCCGCCGCGCTCTCCCCGCAGCGCACCGCGCAGTTCTCCAAGGCCGTCGTGGACGCCGGCGTGGACATCTTCGTGATCCGCGGTACGACGGTGTCGGCGGAGCACGTCTCCGGTTCGCACGAGCCGCTGAACCTGAAGCAGTTCATCTACGAGCTGGACGTCCCGGTGATCGTCGGCGGCTGCGCCACCTACACCGCGGCCCTGCACCTGATGCGCACCGGCGCGGCCGGTGTCCTGGTCGGCTTCGGCGGCGGCGCCGCGCACACCACGCGCAACGTGCTGGGCATCCAGGTCCCGATGGCGACGGCGGTCGCCGACGTGGCGGCGGCCCGCCGTGACTACATGGACGAGTCCGGCGGCCGGTACGTGCACGTGATCGCGGACGGCGGTGTCGGCTGGTCCGGCGACCTGCCCAAGGCGATCGCCTGCGGCGCCGACGCGGTCATGATGGGCTCCCCGCTGGCCCGCGGCACCGACGCGCCCGGCAAGGGCCACCACTGGGGCATGGAGGCCGTGAACGAGGAGCTGCCGCGCGGCCAGAAGGTCGACCTCGGCACCGTCGGCACCGTCGAGGAGATCCTCACCGGCCCGTCCCACACCCCCGACGGCTCCATGAACCTCTTCGGCGCCCTGCGCCGCGCCATGGCCACCACCGGCTACAGCGAGCTCAAGGAGTTCCAGCGCGTCGAGGTCACGGTCGCGGACTCCCAGCACCGCCGCTGACCCGCACTCACGACGAAGGGGCCCGTCCACCTCGGGTGGACGGGCCCCTTCGCGCTGCCGGGATGCCTCAGGCGGCCGCCTTCTTCGCGCCGGAGAACGCCGCGAAGGCGCCGATCGCGAAGAAGAGGAAGGTCATGGCGTCGGCCGTCTCCTTCCAGGCCTCGGTGACCAGGTCGAAGTGGTCGACGAACATCTCCGTGGCCGAGATGCCCGCGATGTCCGCGCCGAGCACGGCGACGCCGATGAGCTGGCCCACGTAGACCGCGCCCAGTGAGAGGACCGCGCTGATCACCGGGAGCGCCGGGTGGGCGCCGCCGACCTTGCCGGCGGCGAAGCCGACCAGGAAGCCGACGCCGACGGCCGCGTAGCCGATCTCGTACTCGGTGGCGCCGACGATCGCGCCGTAGACACCGGCGGTGACCAGGGCGACCACGACGGCGACCACGACGCCGAGGACGAAGTTGCCTCCGGCCGGGGCGACGGGGGCCGGGGGAACGGGGGCCGGGGGAACGGCGTCGGACTTCTGGGCGAACGGGTTGCCTTCGGCCGGCTGCGGCGGAACTGACTGGGTCATGACAGGAATCCCCCCACGGGACGGGTGTGACGAGCGGAGTCTGCGCACGACTGTGCGACGAGGACGCCGAAGGTTAGCAGGCCGACCGGATCCGGCCACCAGTGATTTCCGCGGCGGGCCGGGCCCCTTCAGAGCCGGTGCGCGGCCCCCGTCGGAGTGGCCCCGCGGGTGTCCAGCAGCAGCTGCGCCTTCACCGACAGGCCCTGCAGGTCGTACGTCCGGTGCTGCTGGAGCAGGATCGTCAGGTCCGCGTCGGCGGCGGCCTCGTAGAGGGAGTCCGCGCGGGGCACCGGACGGTCCAGGACGTTCCAGGACGGCACGTGCGGGTCGTGGTAGCTGACCGCCGCGCCCAGCTCCATCAGCCGTACGGCGATCTCCCGCGCGGGAGTGCCCTGCTGGTCACCGAGGTCGGGTTTGTAGGTGACGCCGAGCAGCAGCACCCGCGCCCCGCGGGCGGACTTGCCGTGCTCGTTCAGCAGGGTCGCCGCGCGCTGCACGACGTACCGCGGCATCTGGTCGTTGACCTGCCGGGCCAGTTCCACCATGCGCAGTCCGCGGCCCGCGCCGCCGGTCAGGTCCTGCGGCACGGCGTGGCCGCCGACGCCGGGGCCTGGGCGGAACGCCTGGAAGCCGAACGGCTTGGTCTCCGCGCAGCGGATCACGTCCCACAGGTCGACGCCGAGGTCGTTGCAGAGCACGGCCATCTCGTTGACCAGGGCGATGTTCACATGCCGGTAGTTGGTCTCCAGCAGCTGCACGGCCTCCGCCTCCCGCGTCCCGCGCGCGCGGACCACCTTGTCGGTGAGCCGGCCGTAGAAGGCGGCGGCCGACTCGGTGCAGGCGGGGGTGAGGCCGCCGATCACCTTGGGGGTGTTGGCCGGGCTGAAGCCGCGGTTGCCGGGGTCGACCCGGCTGGGGGAGTAGGCGAGGTGGAAGTCGCGGCCCGCGCGGAGCCGGGAGCCCTTCTCGAGCAGCGGGAGCAGGAACTCCTCCGTGGTGCCCGGGAGCACGGGCGACTCCAGGATGACCGTGGTGTGCGGGCGCAGCCGCGCGGCCAGGGTGCGGGCCGCCGCCTCCACCTGGCTCAGGTCGAGCCCGCCGTCCGCGGCCCGCGGGGTGGGTGCGCAGATGACCGCGGTGCGCACCCGGCCGAGGTCGGCCGGGCCGACGGCGTGCCGGAAGCCCCCCGAGAGCATCCGGCGCAGTTCGGCGGGGCTGAGGGAGGCGGGCTCCGGACCCGTCTTGTAGCCGACGGTGGGGATGCCGGCGGCGACGGCGGCCTGGGCCAGCGGCAGGCCGAGCGGGCCGAGTCCGATGACGGCGAGATCTGCGGGCATGGCGTGGGCCGTCCTTCCCAGTAACCGAAGCGGGACAGGTGCGCAAGCCCTGTGGACAGGATGGGCGAGCGCAATGTCAGACTAGGAGTAAATATGACCGATTTGTGGGATTGGGCGCCCGAGTTTCGGTGAGTGTTTCCGTGAGTGTTGTCCACAGGGTGGGGGCGAGTGGTGGCTGAAGTCGGGCATCGCGGTCAGACTTTGGGCAGGGGCACCGAACCGGGCTGTCCCCACGGGTGCGGCCGACGCGACGCGACGAGCGGGAGGCAGCGGTGAGGACAGGGACCCTGGGACCGGCGCAGCGCGCCGAGTCACTGGCATCGATGGCCGAGCGCGAACTGGACATCCTGGTCGTGGGCGCCGGAGTGGTCGGTGCCGGCACCGCGCTGGACGCCGCCACCCGCGGCCTGTCCACCGGCCTGGTCGAGGCGCGCGACTGGGCGTCGGGCACGTCGAGCCGGTCCAGCAAGCTGATCCACGGCGGCCTGCGCTATCTGGAGATGCTCGACTTCGCGCTCGTCCGCGAGGCGTTGAAGGAGCGCGGACTGCTGCTGGAGCGGCTGGCCCCGCACCTGGTGAAGCCGGTGCCGTTCCTCTACCCCCTCCAGCACAAGGGCTGGGAGCGGCTGTACGCGGGTTCCGGCGTCGCGCTCTACGACGCCATGTCGATGGCCCGCGGCCACGGCCGCGGCCTGCCCATGCACCGCCACCTGACCCGCCGTCACGCCCTGCGCGTCGCCCCCTGTCTGAAGAAGGACGCGCTCGTCGGCGCCCTTCAGTACTACGACGCCCAGATGGACGACGCCCGCTTCGTCGCCAACCTGGTGCGCACCGCCGTGGCCTACGGCGCGAAGGCCGCCAACCGCGCCCGGGCCACCGGCTTCCTGCGCGAGGGCGAACGGGTCGTCGGCGCGCGCGTGCGGGACGTCGAGGGCGGCGGGGAGTACGAGATCCGCGCCCGGCAGATCGTCAACGCCACCGGTGTGTGGACCGACGACACCCAGGCCATGGTCGGCGAGCGCGGCCAGTTCCACGTGCGGGCCTCCAAGGGCATCCACCTCGTCGTGCCCAAGGACCGCATCCACTCCGCGACCGGGCTGATCCTGCGCACCGAGAAGTCCGTGCTGTTCGTCATCCCCTGGGGCCGGCATTGGATCGTCGGCACCACCGACACCGACTGGGACCTCGACAAGGCCCACCCGGCCGCCTCCAGCGCCGACATCGACTATCTGCTGGAGCACGTCAACTCCGTCCTCGCGGTCCCGCTCACCCGGGACGACGTCGAGGGGGTCTACGCGGGCCTGCGCCCGCTGCTGGCCGGCGAGTCCGACGCCACCAGCAAGCTCTCCCGCGAACACACCGTCGCGCACCCGGTGCCGGGGCTGGTCGTGGTGGCCGGCGGCAAGTACACGACGTACCGGGTCATGGCCAAGGACGCGGTGGACGAGGCGGTGCACGCGCTCGACGTGCGGGTCGCCGAGTGCGTCACCGAGGACATCCCGCTGCTCGGCGCCGAGGGCTACCGGGCGCTGTGGAACGCGCGGGCGCGCATCTCCCAGCGCACCGGCCTCCATGTGGTGCGGGTGGAGCACCTGTTGAACCGGTACGGCTCGCTGGCCGAGGAGGTGTTCGACCTCATCGCCGGCGACCCCGCCCTCGGCGAGCCGCTGACCGGTGCCGAGGACTATCTGCGCGCCGAGGTCGTCTACGCCGCCTCGCACGAGGGCGCCCGCCACCTGGACGACGTCCTGACCCGGCGGACCCGTATCTCCATCGAGACCTTCGACCGGGGCACCCGCTGCGCCCGCGAGGCCGCCGCGCTGATGGCGCCGGTGCTGGGCTGGGACAAGGACCACGTCGAACGCGAGGTCGAGCACTACGAGAAGCGGGTGCAGGCCGAACGGGAGTCCCAGCGCCAGCCGGACGACCTCACGGCGGACGCGGCACGGCTGGGCGCGCCGGACATCGTGCCGCTGTGACCGGGTCTCACAAGTCCCCATGCTCACGGGCCCCTTAGTGCCTCTCGTGGTGCCGCATCAGGACGTCGCGCGGGTCTATCGGCCAGGTCTCACCTGGATCCCACGTGGATCTCACTCGAACGAGTGGCGCGAAACGGGATCTCTGTTCGGAACCGGCGCGTTCTACGGGTGCGGGGACAGAACCCCGGGGTGCGTGGGGCGGGGAGCCACCCTGGGCGTCGGGCACTTGTCGGGTGAGGGACAATGGAGCCTCTGTCAGGGCGGGTTGCATGAGGGGACGCATGTCGGAGGCGGAGCGGGCGGGGACATCCCGTCAGGACACTCGTCAGGACAACAGCGAGCGTCTCCTCGCCGGGCGGTACCGGCTGGGAGACGTGCTCGGCCGGGGCGGCATGGGCACGGTCTGGCGCGCCCAGGACGAGACCCTGGGCCGGACGGTCGCCGTCAAGGAGCTGCGGTTCCCGTCGAACATCGACGAGGACGAGAAGCGCCGGCTGATCACGCGCACACTGCGCGAGGCGAAAGCCATCGCGCGGATCCGCAACACCAGCGCGGTGACGGTCTACGACGTGGTCGACGAGGACGACCGGCCGTGGATCGTGATGGAGCTCGTCGAGGGCAAGTCGCTCGCCGAGGTCATCCGCGAGGACGGCCTGCTGGAGCCCCGGCGCGCGGCCGAGGTCGGCCTCGCCATCCTCGACGTCCTGCGCTCCGCGCACCGCGAGGGCATCCTGCACCGCGATGTGAAGCCGTCCAACGTGCTCATCGCCGACGACGGCCGGGTCGTGCTCACCGACTTCGGCATCGCCCAGGTCGAGGGCGACCCCTCGATCACCTCCACCGGCATGCTCGTCGGCGCCCCCTCCTACATCTCCCCGGAGCGCGCCCGCGGCCACAAGCCCGGCCCCGCGGCCGACCTGTGGTCCCTCGGCGGCCTGCTGTACGCCGCGGTCGAGGGCACCCCGCCGTACGACAAGGGCTCCGCGATCGCCACGCTCACCGCGGTGATGACCGAGCCCCTGGAGGAGCCGAAGAACGCGGGCCCGCTGCGGGACGTCATCTACGGCCTGCTCAGCAAGGACCCCGCCCAGCGGCTCGACGACGCGGGCGCCCGCGCGATGCTCAAGGCGGTCATCAACGCCCCCGACACCAAGGAGACCGGGCCGGAGCCGCAGGACGCCACCAAGCTGGTCCCGCTGCCGGTCCAGCCGGACGCCCCGGTCGACCGGCTGCGTGGCGCCCTGCGCTCCGCGCGCAAGGCCGCGGCGGGCTCGGCGACCTCGGCGGCGACCCGCGGCAAGCCGGCCGGCGACCCGGCCGCGACACCCGGCACCTCGCCCGCGGCGGCCTCGCCGTCGGCGGCCTCCGCGGCGGTCTCCTCGACCGCGGCCTCGCCCTCGGACGCGCCGGGCACCTCCGGCACGGCGAACGGCGGCGGCGCCCGCGGTTCCTCGGGCTGGCCCGTGATGACCCCGCCGGCGGACCTGCCGCCGCGGCCCGTGCCCCGGGCACCCCTCACCGACGTGGTGCCCCGGCGGACGCTGGTGATCATCGCGGTGGCCGTGGTCGTCGCCGTCCTCGGCGTCGTCCTGGCCCTCACGCTCGGCGGCGACGACGGCTCCGACCAGTCGCAGGGCGGGAACAAGGCGACGACCGGGGCGAGTTCCGGCGCCGACCCCAAGGACGATCCCAGCGACGGCGTCCACACGGACGGCGCGGCGACCGGCTCCGCGTCGGCCGGCTCGACACCGGAGGGCACCCCGAGCGCCGACGCGTCCGAGGGCGAGGCGGGCGCGGACGGCTCCGGCGAGGAGAGCGGGTCCGGCGACGACTCCGGCAAGGGCACGGGCCAGGACGACGACCTCGACGTCGACTCGACGCACCAGGGCAGGCAGGGCTACTCGATAGGCCTCCCCGAGGGCTGGAAGTACCAGTCGTCGGACGCCGCCGGCGACCGGTTCACCGGCCCCGACGGGCAGAAGCTGCTCATCGGCTGGACCACCACGCCCAAGGACGACCCGGTCGCCGACTGGGAGCGCCAGGAGGGCTACATGACGCGCTCGCAGTACGACCGGATCCGTATAGAGAAGGTGGACTACCGCGGCTGGAACACGGCCGACTGGGAATTCACCTATACCGACGGCGGAACCGGGTACCGGACCATCGACCGCGGCTTCGTCGTGGACGACGACCAGGGCTACGCGTTGATGTACACGGCGAAGGCCGCCAAGTGGGACAGCGAGCAGCGCAGGACCACCTGGCGGACGCTCACGAAGACCTTCGAACCGAAGGAGTGACCGGGCCGCGGCCCGGTCGGTGACGTGAGATCTCGCATCCCCTCGGTGCGGGTTGCCTCCGGCACGTATCGTGAGTGCCTGCGAACCGTACGCATCCGGAACCGGCATTTCCGGAACGGGACGCCGGACGAACGGAATTGACCAGCAGGGCGGCCGGGGGAGGCAACGTGGACGACTATGCCGGACGGGTCCTCGCCGACCGCTACCGCCTGCCCCTGCCCCCCGCCGACGAGTACGAACTCACCGAGACCCGCGCCTTCGACACCTACAGCGGCCAGGAAGTCCTGGTCCGCCAGGTGCCGTTGCCGGAGATCGTCGAGGCGGAGGTGCTGGACGCCGAAGGGCTCCCCGAGGGCTTCACGGCCCGTGACCGCGGGGCGCGCCGGCCCGCGGCGGGCCGCTCCGGCGCCGGAGCGCGGCGGCCGGCCGATCCCGCGGTGCGCCGCGCGGTGGAGGCCGCACAGGCCGCCGCCCGCATCCCCGACCATCCACGGCTGGACCAGGTCTTCGACGTGTTCGCCGAGGGCGGCTCGCTGTGGATAGTGAGTGAACTGGTCCCGGCCCGCCCGCTGGCGGCGCTGCTCGCCGAGAAGCCGCTGACGCCGTACCGGGCGGCCGAGGTCGCCTCCGACGTCCTCATGGCGCTGCGGGTGCTGCACGCGCACGGCTGGGTGCACCGCAACATCACCGCCCGCACGGTGCTCGTCTGCGACGACGGCCGGGTCATGCTGACCGGGCTCGCGGTCGGCGCCGCGGAAGAGGCGCTGTGCGGGTACGACCCGGTGCCCGCGGAGGACACCGACGACAGCGCCGGCCCCGCCGGCCCCGGCTGGACCGGTCCGCCCGCGCCCGCGGGCCACGGCGGCCCGGCGGGCGGCGCCACCGGCACGGGCGTCGACCCCGAGGCGGCGCGGCGGGCCGCGATCGAGGCGCGGGCGGCCGGAGCGCTGCCGAGCGCCGACCCGGCCGGCGGCGGCAGCCCCTCGGGCGGCGCCGGAGTACCGGCCCGGCGGGCACCGGAGAGCGGCGGCGACATCCGGGCCGCGCGCGCCGGGGCGATCGCCGCGTACCGCGCCGGAGCGCGCGCCGCGGCCCGGGTCCAGGAGGCCCAGCAGAGCGGCCGCGCCGCGCTGCCCGGCGCCCGGCCCGCCCCCGACGGCGACAGCGGACCCGCGGCGGCGCAGGGCCGGCCCTACGCGCCCGGCACCCCGCGCACCGCCGGGACCCCCTCCGGCACCGGCAGCACCCCGCCCGGCCAGATCGCCGACCCCTACGGCGTCCGCGCGACCGGCTGGCACGGCGCGTCCCCGCGCACCCCGGGCCCCGGCCGAGGCCAGGCCGAGGGTGAGACGCAGGCCTACGACCAGCCCGGCGGCAGGCGGACGGCCCCCTACGGGCAGCCGTACAACACCGGCCTCCCGCAGCCGCCCGCCCCCCGGCAAGGCGTCCCGGCGCCGGCTCCGCAGGGCCGTACCGCCCTGCCGTCCGGCGCGGTCGCGGGCGGTCCGGGACAGGACGGCGGCTGGGACGAACCGGTGGCCGGTGCGCCCGCGCGGCGCGGGCCGGGCACCGCGCTCGCCGCCGAGCGGGCGCGGCAGGCGCGGATGGCGGTGGTCGGCCCGGTGACCGAGCGCTGGGCGCCCGAGCAGGCCGGCCCGGTGCACGAGAACTGGCAGCTCGCGGCGCCCATCGGCCCCGCGACCGACCTGTGGGCGCTGGGCGCGCTGCTGTTCCGCGCCGTCCAGGGACACGCGCCGTACCCGGAGGAGTCGACGGCCGAACTGGTGCAGATGGTGTGCGCCGAACCGCCCGCCTTCGCCGAGGAGTGCGGCCCGCTGCGCCCGGTGGTGGAGTCGCTGCTGCGTCAGGACCCCACCGAGCGCCTGGACTTCGAGGATCTGCGCGGCTGGCTGCGCTCGCTGGTGCGCTCGGCGCCCGAGCCGGAGGCCGGGGTGCACGTCGTCGCCGTGCCGCCCGCCGACACCGGCCGGCTGCCGGTCGTACGCCGCCGGGGCGAGCTGGTGCGCAGGCGGCGGGCCGGGCTGCCGGTGCACCACGGACGGCACAAGCGGGACCGGGAGAAGGAGCGCTCACCGCGCAGTCTGGGCCGTGCGCTGCTGCTGTTCGTGCTGCTCGGCCTGGGCGCGGCGGTCGCGTACGCGATGCTGTTCATGCCGAAGGCCGACGAGAGCGGCGGCGCGGACGGCGTCGAGCGGACCGGCGCGGCCGGGCAGGTGAGCCAGGCGCCGCCCGCGGGATCACCGGACGCGAGCAGCGAACCCCGGCCCGAGCAGGTCACGCCCACCACCGGCGGCCCCTCCGGCTCGGCGGACTCGACGCAGACCCAGAGCACAGGACCGGAGGCAGGCGACGGCTTCACGCTCCGTACCGACCAGGAGGGCTTCAAGGTCGCGGTGGCCGAGGGCTGGCAGCGCACCCCGAAGAACGGCAGCGGTCAGGTCGTCTACGGCAAGGGCGACTTCGAGCTGATCGTCGTCCCCGGCCGGGACACCGCGGAGGAGTACGGCGACGACCCGATGGCCTACCAGCGCGAGAGCGAGCCGGAGCTGCGGCCCTACCGGGAGTCGAGCTGGGCCACCGCGACCGGGCTGAAGTCGATCCAGATCGGCGGACGCCTCATGGCGGAGGGGCAGTTCACCTGGACCGGCCAGTCCGGCGGCGAACTGTTCGTGCGCAACCTCGCGATCCTCGTGGACGGGCGGTACCACGTACTCCAGGTGCGCGGACCGGACTCCGAGCGCGACGAGGTGACCCGGCTGTACGAACAGGCCTCGGCGACCTACCAGTTCACCGGCTGATCGTCCGCGCATCCGGCATCGGACGGCCGTTTCCCCTCGCGTTTGCGGGGGTTTGCCGTTCGGTTCCCGCCGGTTGCCGAAAGCGAAAACCGTCACAGTGCGGTCTCCGAGCCGCCGTCACGGTTCCCCGGAGCGAGGCCGGTCCTTACGCTGACCCTGTCAAGAACATTGCGGGGAAACGTGTATCAGATGCAGGGCCTGCTCCTCGGTGGCCGCTACCGGCTCAACGACACCATCGGCAGCGGTGGTATGGGCCGGGTCTGGCGTGCCCACGATGAGGTGCTGCACCGGTCGGTCGCCATCAAGGAACTGACCGCGGCGCTCTACGTCTCCGAGAGCGACCGGGCCGTGCTGCTGGCCCGCACCCGTGCCGAGGCGCGCGCGGCCGCCCGGATCAACCACTCCGCCGTCGTCACCGTCCACGACGTCCTCGAACACGACGGACGGCCGTGGATCGTGATGGAACTGGTCGAGGGCCGCTCGCTCGCCGACGCGGTCAAGGCGGACGGCCGGGTGGAACCGGCCGAGGCCGCCCGGATCGGCCTGTGGGTGCTGCGCGCGCTGCGCGCCGCGCACACCGCCGGTGTCCTGCACCGCGACGTCAAACCCGGCAACGTCCTGCTCGCCCACGACGGCCGGGTGCTGCTCACCGACTTCGGCATCGCGCAGATCGAGGGCGACACGACCATCACCCGCACCGGCGAGGTCGTCGGCTCGGTGGACTACCTCGCCCCGGAGCGCGTCCGCGGCCACGATCCGGGACCCGCCTCCGACCTGTGGGCGCTCGGCGCGGCGCTGTACACGGCGGTCGAGGGCAACTCGCCGTTCCGCCGCACCTCACCGCTGTCCACCATGCAGGCCGTCGTCGAGGAGGAGCCCGGCGAGCCGCGCCACGCCGGACCGCTCACGCCCGTCATCGCCGCACTGCTGCGCAAGGACCCCGCCACCCGGCCCGACTCCGCCGAGGCCGAGCGGCTGCTCACCGAGGCGGCCGAGGGACGCCTGCCGCACGTCGCGCCGGCGTACGGCGCGCCGCGCCCCGCGCAGCACCGCCCGACCGCCCGGGACACCCGCGCCCACACGCGGCCGGGCGGCCCGGTGCCCGCACCGCCCGCGCCCCGGCGCCGTCGGCTGCGGACTCTCGCCCTGGTCGTCGCCTTCGCCGCGGTCGTCGGCGGCGGTGCCGCGGCGGCGTGGCAGACCTGGGGCGGCGGGAGCGGCACCGACGCGCGGAACGGCGTCTCCGCCTCCGCCTCGCCGGACCCGACGCCGGACCCCTCCGGCAGCGACGGCGGCGGCAAGGGCAATGGCGGCGGCGACAACGGCAACGGCGGCTCCGAGAGCCCCGACACGCCCCTCCCCGACACCTGGGTACGCGTCGACCACGCGGCGGGTTTCGGCCTCTCCGTGCCCAGCGCGGACTGGAAGGCCAGCGGGTACAGCTCCGACGGCGATCTGACCCAGGTCGACTACTCGCCCGACGGCGGAGTGCACCTGCTGCGCATCGGCGTGGACCTGTCCTCCGACTTCGACGACGCCCACGAGCACATGAACGATCTGGAGCAGCAGGTCGGAGGGCTCGCCCAGTACCAGCGCGTCTCCCTGGAGGAGAACGTCTACCGGGACCGTAAGGGCTCCTTGTGGGAGTACACCTGGACCGCGCTGGAGAGCGACCCCGGCACGTACGTCGGACCGCGCCGCGCCATCGACCAGATGTACTTCACCCGCGACGGCGTGGAGTACGCGATCTACATGGCCGGCCCGGCGTCGGACTGGGAGACCACCAGGGCGCAGTTCGCCACCGTGCTGCGGAGCTGGCGGCCGGACCACACCTGACGCGACGGCCACGACCCGTAGGTCCCGGCCCGAACGTCGGCGCTCTGAGGTCCAGGCTCGAACGTCCGCGCTCCAAGGCCCCGGCCCGGACGTCGGCGCTCGAAGTTCCCGGCCCGAACGTCGGCGCTCGAAGTTCCTGGCCCGAACGTCGGCGCTCGAACGTCCCGGCTCGCGGCTCGGAGTTCGTGGCTCGAAGGCGCCTGACGGACCGTCGGTTGTCGGCCAACCTGCGTCTTTCCCCCCGGAGGCGGCTCCTCCGGCTGGGGCATCATGGGCGCATGGGGACCGAGGGGGTGGCGAACGGCCGGGTCATCGCCGGGCGTTACCGGCTGGAGGCGTTGCTCGGCCGCGGCGGCATGGGCGTCGTCTGGCAGGCCACCGATCAGCTGCTGCGGCGCCGGGTGGCGGTCAAGGAGATCGCCCAGGACACCTCCCTCTCCCCGGAGGAGGCCCGGCGCCAGTGCGACCGCATCCTGCGCGAGGCCCGCGCGGTCGCCCGGCTGAACCATCCGCACGTCATCGTGGTCCACGACGTAGTCGTCCACGAGGACCGCCCGTACATCGTCATGGAGTGGATCGACGGCGGCTCCCTCGCCGAGCGGATCGCGGCCCACGGGCCGGTCGACGCGTACGAGGCCGCCCGGATCGGTGTCGGGCTGCTGGGCGCGCTGCGCACCGCGCACGCCGCCGGGGTCCTGCACCGGGATCTCAAGCCGGCCAATGTGCTCATCGAGGCGGGCACCGGACGGGTCGTCCTCACCGACTTCGGTGTGGCCCAGGTGCCGGGCTCCACGACCCTCACCGAGTCCGGTTCCTTCGTCGGCTCGCCCGAGTACACCGCGCCGGAGCGGATGTCCGGCGCCGGCACCGGTCCGGCCTCCGACCTGTGGTCGCTGGGCGTCCTGCTGTGCACGGCGCTCACCGGGCGTTCTCCCTTCCACCGGGACACCCTGGGCGGCGTCCTGCACGCCGTGGTGTCCGGCGAGATCCGCCCGCCCGAGCGGGCCGGGCCGCTGCTGCCGGTCGTGGCGGGGCTGCTGGAGCGCGAGCCGGAGCGACGGCTGGACGCGGCGCAGGCCGAGTGGATGCTGCGGGCCTTCCGCGAGACGGGCCGGATGCCGGCACCGCCGGTGCCGGCACCGCTGTCGCTGGTACGCCGGTCCGGACGCACCCCGCGCGACAAGCTGGTGACCGCGCTGCTGGTCGCCGCGATGGCGGCGGCCGGGGTGTCCGCGGCGGCGCTGCTGATGACCGGTGGCGGCGAGGGCGGCGGCGGGGTGCCGACGACGACTCAGACGACGACTCCGGCGCCCAGCGTGACGGTGACGGCCACCGTCACGTCGTCGGTGTCACCGGACACCCGGACGAACGGGAGATAAGCGGCGTCGTCGGTCACGGCTCTGTGACTGCGCCGCCCGCGCAGTGGATGCGCGAGCGCTCGGCGCGATATGCATGAACGCATGAGCAACAACGGGGGAGCCCGCTACGGGGCTGACGAGCCGACGAGTTTCGGACTGCAACCGCCGAACCCGAACCCGCCCGTCGGCGTACCGCACCCGGGCAACCCGTACGCGACACCCGCGCGGGTCGTCCCGCCGCAGCAGCCCGCCCCGCCCGTGCCGCCCGCCGCGCCCGATCCCGGCACCGGACGCCTGATCGCGGGACGTTACCGGCTGCTCGCCAAGCTCGGACACGGCGGTATGGGCACGGTGTGGCGGGCC
Source organism: Streptomyces sp. NPDC001532 (assembly GCF_040298625.1). Classification (NCBI taxonomy): domain Bacteria; kingdom Bacillati; phylum Actinomycetota; class Actinomycetes; order Kitasatosporales; family Streptomycetaceae; genus Streptomyces; species Streptomyces sp. NPDC001532. Next base: position 24,213 of record NZ_JBEPAL010000006.1, on the reverse strand, counting down.
AAGGACGAGACCGTGGACCGCGAGGTCGCCGTCAAGGAGCCGCGCGTTCCGGATCACCTTCCCGAACGCGAACGCGCCAACGCCTTCGAACGGATGCGCCGCGAGGCGCGCGCCGCGGCCAGGCTGGACCATCCGGCCGTCGTCAACGTGCACGACGTGGCCGTCGTCGACGGCCGGCCGTGGATCGTGATGGAGCTGGTCCAGGGACGCTCCCTCGGCGACGTCCTGCGGGAGGGCACCCTCGGCGCCCGCGAGGCCGCCCGGATCGGCCTGGAGGTGCTCGGCGCGCTGGAGGCCGCCCACGCGGCCGGCGTCCTGCACCGCGACGTCAAGCCGGACAACGTCATGCTCGGCCGCCACGACCGCGTGGTGCTCACCGACTTCGGCATCGCCCAGATCGAGGGCGAGACCAACCTGACCGACACCGGCGGCTTCGTCGGCTCGCCCGAGTACATCGCCCCGGAGCGGGTGCTGGGCCAGCGGCCCGGCCCGGCCGCCGACCTGTGGTCGCTGGGTGTGGTGCTGTACGCGGCGACCGAGGGCGTCTCCCCGTTCCGCCGCAGCAACACCCCGGCCACCCTCCAGTCCGTCCTCAACGCCACACCCGCGCCGCCCGCCTCCGCGCAGGGCCCGCTCGCCGAGGTCATCAACGGCCTGCTCCAGAAGGACCCGGCGCACCGGCCCGGCGCCGCGCGCGTCCGCGCCCTGCTGGAGGCCGCCGCCAACCCGCCCGCGCCGGCGCCGGTGTCCGCGCCGACGCAGGTGGTGCCCGTCGGAGGCGCCGAGGCAGGGGCAGGGACCGGGGCCGCCGACGGGATCCGCATCAGCCGCAGGACGCTGATCCGGCTGGGAGTGTCGGTCGCCGCGGCGGTCGTCGCGGTGGCGGTGGCGGCGTACGTGGTGATCGCCGACCCGTTCGCGGGTCCGCTGCCGGACGGCTGGCGGACCCAGCAGGAGAAGGCGCTCGGCGCCACCCTGACGGTGCCCGACGGCTATGTGCGCAGCGAGCCCGACGAGACCGACGAGGACCACTGGGTGACGTACTCCGACCCGAGCGGCAGCGTCTGGTTCAGCCTCACCCTCGACCCGAAGGCCGAGGACACGGGCAACGAGATCGCGGGCTCCGCCGAGGCCGAGATGTACGACGACGAGGCCGAGTTCAAGGCGTCCGGCGACTACGACCTCGGCATGCCGGAGAACCCGGAGACCCGGCCGGACGACGGGGCCACCTACCAGGGCAGGCAGGCCGCCGAGAACACGATCACCTACAAGACCACCGACACCGAGAACCCCCGCCCCCGCGAGGTGCGGATCTTCTACTACAGGACCAAGGGCGGCGACATGTACAAACTCATCGTCAGCTACCCGGGCAAGGGCGACTTCACCAAGCGCGGCCGGGAGGTGGCGCAGCAGGCCATCGCCGGGCTGGCCATCGACGAGCTCTGAGGGCGCGGACCGGTTGCGGGAGCGCTGTTTCGACAGTAGGGCCCGGCGCACGGTAGGCATGGGGCATGAGCGGCGGGGGCGAACACCAGTACAGCGCTGACAGCGCACGAGTGGTCGGCGGGCGCTACCGGCTGATCGAACGGATCGGGTCCGGCGGGATGGGCACCGTCTGGCGCGCCCACGACGACGTCGTGGGCCGCGATGTCGCCGTCAAACAGCCGCGGCTGCCCGGCGATCCCGAGGACGAGGCGTACCGCCGGGCCGCACACCGCCTCTACCGTGAGGCCCGCTCCGCCGCCCGGGTCGACCACCCCTGCGCCGTCTCCGTCCACGACGTCGTCGAGGAGGACGGACTGCCGTGGATCGTCATGGAACTGGTCCGCGGCCAGTCCCTGCACGAGGTGCTCCGCGGCGGCCCCCTGGAGCCCGCCGAGGCCGCCCGCGTCGGCCTCGCGGTCCTCGGAGCGCTGCGCGCCGCCCACGCCGCCGGGATCGTGCACCGCGATGTGAAGCCCGCCAACGTGCTCATCGAAGCGCGCACCGGCCGCGTCGTCCTCACCGACTTCGGCATCGCCCACGTCCAGGGCGAGGAGACCCTCACCGTCAGCGGCGAGTTCGTCGGCTCGCTGGAGTTCGTCGCCCCGGAGCGGATGTCGGGCCGGCGCGCGGGCCCGGCCTCCGACCTGTGGTCCCTGGGCGTCCTGCTCTACGCCGCCGTGGAGGGCTGGTCCCCGTTCCGCCGTACGACCGTGGAGTCGACGCTCGCCGCGATCCTGACCACGGACGTGCCCGAGCCGCAGCGGGCCGGCGCCCTCGGCCCGCTGCTCGTGAGGCTGCTGGAGAAGGACCCCGCCCCGCGCGCGGACGCCGAGGAGGCCGCGGCGGCGCTGGAGGCGGTCGCGCGCGGTGCCGAGCCGGAGCAGTGGCCGGCGGCGGAGGACCCGGCACCGCAGGACGCCGCCGCCCTCGCGGAGTTCGGGGACGACGTCGGGACGGTGCGGCTGGGGCCGCCCCGTTCCGGAGTCGACGCGCAGGCGGACACCGTGCCCGGCACCCGGGCCGGCACCGCGAAGCCGTCGCGCGGCGCGCTGCCGCGGCAGGCGGGTGACGGGGTCTTTGAGTCGTCGGGCGACACGGTGGCCGAGGTGTCGGGTGAGGGGTTCTCGGGCGACGTGGCCGCCGGGCCGGCGGGCGGAGTGGCCTCCGGGTCGGCTGGCGGCGGGGTGGCCTCCGGGTCGGCGGGCGGCGCCGTCTCCGGGCTTTCGGGCGGTGGGGCGGCCTCCGGGTCGGCTGGCGGCGGGGTGGCCTCCGGGTCGGCGGACGGTGGGGCGGCCTCCGGGTCGGCGGGCGGTGGGGCGGTCCCCGCGCCATCGGACGGCGCGGTCGAGCCGGGGTTCGTCCTGGGGCGTCCTGCCGCACGGCGCCCGCTCCACCGCCGGCCCGCGCCCCTCGCCCTCGTCGGCGGTCTGCTCGCCGGTGCCGCCTGGTTCGGCGTCGTGTCGCTGACCGGCCCGGACGGCGGCGCGGACGGTCATGCCGGCGGCGGCACGGCCAACGGCACGGTCACGACCGACACGGGAAGCCCGCAGAACACCGCGACCGACCGCAACACCGACCGCACGACCGGTGGCTCGGCCGACAACCCCACCGACAAGCCGACCGGCGGCTCGGCCGAAGACCCGACCGCCCCCGAGCCCGGCTCCACCCAAGCCCTCGGCGGCTGGATCGCGCACCCGGAGAAGGCCATGGCCGCGACCCTCGCGCTCCCGCCGGAGTACCAGGAGTTCGCCCGCCAGGGCAACGCCGACTACCAGCCCCGCGTGGTCGAGTACGCCGCCGGTTCCGTCCAGGTCCGCCTCACCCAGTGGGACAGGGCACCGGGCACCCCTCTGAGCCAGGCGAAACAGCACGCGGCGACCTTCGAGTTCTACGGCAACGCCCGCACGCGGTACAGCTCCACCACGCTCAACGGCTGGGACGCCGTACGGTCCGACAGCACCTACGGCGAGGAGGGTCTGCGGTACCGGGTCGTCGAGGTGTTCGCCCGCACCGACGGCGGCCGGATGTACGAGCTGCGCGTCGAGATGCCCGAGGGCGCGGCGCATGAGAAGGAGGGGACGGCCGTCTTCCAGGGCGCCCTGGACCGGCTTGAGATCACCGCGTCCTGATCGGCCGTAAGGCGTCCCGGTCGGCTGAACACGCCCTGATCAGGCCCTTTCTCGCCAGTGATCACTGGCGGGATGTGTGCGCTCGGTGAATCCCTATTACCGACGGGTACACAAAGCGTTCGCCGCGGCATACCCTGCGGCTCATGACCGACGCGCAGGCTCCTGAGAAGGCCGCTTCCGGCACCAACCCCGTCGCCCCCGCCCCGGAGGGTGTCCGCACCGCCGCGGACGTCGTCACCCCCGAGCTCATCGCCCAGCTCACCAAGGGTGTGGTCGGCTCCGGGCGGACCGCCAACCACACGCCGTTCACCGGCGAGAAGCTGGCCGACCTGCCCGAGTCGACGCCCGAGGACGTGGAGAAGGCCTTCCAGGCGGCCCGCGCCGCGCAGGCGGTGTGGGAGCGCACGCCGGTGCGCGACCGCGCGGCCGTCCTGCTCCGCTTCCACGATCTGGTGCTCGAACGCCAGGGCGAGGTGCTGGACCTGATCCAGCTGGAGACCGGCAAGGCCAGGCTGCACGCCCACGAGGAGGTGCAGGCCGTCGCCGTCGCCGCCCGCCACTACGGCCGCAAGGCGCCGTCCTACCTGCGTCCGAAGCGGCACGCCGGCGCCGTCCCGACCCTCACCAAGGTCACCGAACTGCGCCACCCGCGCGGTGTCGTCGGTCAGATCGCCCCCTGGAACTACCCGCTGGAGCTGTCGGTCGGCGACGCGCTGCCGGCGTTCGTCGCGGGCAACGCGGTCGTGATGAAGCCGGACACGGAGACCTGCCTCACCGCACTGTGGGCCCGTGACCTGCTGATCGAGGCCGGTCTGCCCGCCGAGGTCTTCCAGGTCGTCCTCGGCGAGGGCCCGGTCGTCGGCCCCGAGGTCGTCAGGCACGCCGACTACGTCTCCTTCACCGGCTCCACCCGCACCGGCCGCGAGGTCGCGCAGGGCGCCGCCGCCCGCCTGGTCGGCGTCTCCCTCGAACTCGGCGGCAAGAACGCCATGCTGGTCCTGGCGGACGCCGACATCGACAAGGCCGCGGCGGGCGCCGTCCGCGCCTGCTTCTCCTCCGCGGGCCAGCTGTGCATCTCCATCGAGCGGCTGTACGTCCACGAGTCCGTCGCCGACGCCTTCGCCGAGCGCTTCGCCGCCCGCACCCGGGCCATGCGGCTCGGCACGTCCCTGGCGTACGGCGCCGACATGGGCTCGCTGGTCGGCGAGCGCCAGCTGGAGACCGTCAAGCGGCATGTCGAGGAGGCCGTGGCCAAGGGCGCGAAGGTGCTCGCCGGAGGCGTGGCCCGCCCGGACGTCGGCCCGTACTTCTACGAGCCGACCATCCTCGACGGTGTGACCGAGCCCATGGCGGTGTGCGCCGAGGAGACCTTCGGCCCGGTCGTCTCCCTCTACCGCTTCCGCACCGAGGACGAGGCGATCGCCCACGCCAACTCCACGCCGTACGGCCTGAACTCCTCGGTGTGGACGAAGGACGCCCGCCGTGGCCGCGCCGTCGCCGCCCGGCTGCGCACCGGCACGGTCAACGTCAACGAGGGTTACGCGCCGGCGTACGGCAGCGTCCAGTCGCCGATGGGCGGCATGAAGGACTCCGGTCTCGGCCGCCGCCACGGCTCCGAGGGCATCCTCAAGTACACCGAGGCCCAGACGGTGGCCCAGCAGCGGCTGCTGCCGATGGCGCCGTCGCTCGGCATGGACGACGAGAAGTACGCGGCCTTCATGAGCCGCAGCCTGCGCCTGATGAAGGCGTTCCGGTTCCGCTAGAGCCCGGTCCCATCCGGCAGTCCGAGGGTTCTCGACGAGGAGAGCACGTGCCAAACGACTACGACTACGACGTCATCGTCGTCGGCTCCGGCTTCGGCGGTTCCGTCACCGCCCTGCGCCTGACCGAGAAGGGTTACAAGGTCGGTGTGCTCGAAGCCGGCCGCCGCTTCACCCGCGACACCCTGCCCAGGAACTCGTGGGACCTGAAGAACTACCTCTGGGCGCCGAAGCTCGGCATGTACGGCCTCCAGCGCATCCATCTGCTCGGGAATGTCATGGTCCTGGCAGGCGCGGGCGTGGGCGGCGGCTCCCTCAACTACGCCAACACGCTCTACGTCCCGCCCAAACCGTTCTTCCTGGACCCCCAGTGGCGGGACATCACCGACTGGCAGGACGAGCTGCGGCCGTACTACGACCAGGCCCAGCGCATGCTCGGCGTCCGCCTCAACCCGACGATGACCCCCTCCGACGTGCACCTGAAGGACGCCGCCGAGCGCATGGGCGTGGGCGGCACCTTCCACATGGCGCCGGTCGGCGTGTTCTTCGGCGACGGCAAGGACGCCGACGGATCGGTGACGGCCGAGCCCGGCCAGGAGGCCCCCGACCCGTACTTCGGCGGCGCCGGACCCGCCCGCCGGGCCTGCGCCGAGTGCGGCGAGTGCATGACCGGCTGCCGGCACGGCGCCAAGAACACCCTCAACGAGAACTACCTCCACCTCGCGGAGAAGGCGGGCGCGGTCGTCCACCCGATGACCACGGTCGTCTCCGTCACCGACGACTCCCGGGGCGGCTACGCGATCGCCACCCTGCCCACCGACAACCAGAAGAAGGGCGAGGGCCGCGTCTTCACCGCCCGCAAGGTCGTCCTCGCGGCCGGCACCTACGGCACCCAGACCCTCCTGCACCGTATGAAGGCCGACGGCCGGCTGCCGCACATATCCGACCGCCTCGGCATGCTGACCCGCACCAACTCCGAGGCCCTGGTGGGCGCCCAGACCACCGACCGGCGCTACCGCAAGGTCAGCGGCGGGACGAAGCCCGACTTCACCCGCGGGGTCGCCATCACCTCCTCGATCCACCCGGACGACAGCACCCACATCGAACCGGTGCGCTACGGCAAGGGCTCCAACTCGATGGGAGGCCTGTCGATCCTCCAGGTCCCCTACGCCGAAGGCTCCTCCCGCGTCCTGGCCTGGCTCGGCAACGCCGTCCGCCACCCGGTGCAGATGATGCGCTCGCTGTCCAACCGCCGCTGGTCGGAGAAGACGATCATCGGCCTGGTGATGCAGTCGCTGGACAACTCCCTGACGACGTATCTGAAGCCGGCCGGCGTCGGCAAGGGCCTGCTCACCGCGCGCCAGGGCCACGGCGCCCCCAACCCCAAGCAGATCAAGGCCGCCTCCGAGGGTGCCTCTGCGCTCGCGGCCTCGATCAACGGCTTCGCCGGATCCAACGTCGGCGAGCTGATGGGCACCCCGCTCACCGCCCACTTCCTCGGCGGCTGCCCGATCGGCGACTCCCCCGAGAGCGGCGTCATCGACCCGTACCACCGGCTCTACGGCCACCCGGGCATCTCGGTCGTCGACGGTGCCGCCGTCTCGGCGAACCTCGGCGTCAACCCGTCGCTGACGATCACCGCGCAGGCCGAGCGGGCGATGTCGTTCTGGCCCAACAAGGGCGAGGCCGACCCACGCCCGCGGCAGGGAGCGGCGTACGAGCGTCTGAAGCCGGTCGAGCCGCAGCAGCCGGCCGTGCCGGCGGAGGCGTTCGGCGCGCTGCGGCTGCCGTTCCTGGGCATGCCGGCGGTACCACCGAAGAAGGAGACCGCCGTATAGCCAGGCGGAGGCCGTACGGACGCGAATCGAGCCGACGGCGGACATGAAGAAGGACCTGCGCCCCCCTCCGAGCGCAGGTCCTTCTTGGTCTGTGAGATGCGGCGCCGAGGCTTACGCCTCGGCCTTCTTCCGGCGCACCACGAACACCGCGCCCGCACCGGCGACGACGGCGGCACCGCCGACCAGGCCGATCATGGGCAGCGCGGAGCCCGCGCCGGTCTCGGCGAGGCTGCCGGTGGCCTCGACCTGGCTGACGCTCTCCAGCTCGGTCGAACCGCCGGTCTGCGGCTTGGCGTCCTCCGTGTCACCGGGCTCGGAGCCGGCGGCCAGGATGTCGAACTCGTAGAGCCAGCCGTTCGGGTCGTCGGCGATCCAGCAGCCCTCGTCGTCCGCGTACTGCGCGAAGCCACCGGTCAGACCGATCGCGTCCGGCACGTCACCGCTGACGCTCAGCCGCATCTGGTACGAGATCGACTGGCCGGCGCCGAGCGTGAAGGCGGGGAACGTGCCGCCCTCGCCCGCCGCGCCCGCGATCGTCGTCCAGCCCGCGCCCTTGTCGTAGACCTGGACGGTGATCTCGCCCGAGTAGTCCTCCTCGTCCCAGCCGATGGCGGCGACGCCGATCAGCGGCACGATGTCCTGGATCTCCTCGTCACCGGTGTTGGAGACGTCGAAGGAGAACTCCTCCCAGCCGCTGCCCGCGACGACCTTGGCGGCCAGGCCGGAGAGACCGCTGTGCAGGTCCTCGCTGAGGCCGACCGAGTCGTCGGGGTTGGTGCAGAGCTCGGGGTCCTCGCCCGGGTCGGTGGACTCGCTCGCCGACGGCGAGGGCGAGACCGACGTGGAGGCGGTCGGGGACGGCGACTGCGTGGGCTCGGTCGTCTCCGTGGCGGAGGCGGAACCGGTCGGCGCCGGAGCGGTCTCGCTGGCCGTCTCGGTGGGGGCGGTAGCGGTCGCCTCGGGCGTGCTCTCCGTGGCCGACGGGATCTCGGTCGGGGTCGCGGACTCGGACACCGTCTCGGTCGCGGTCACGGTCGGGGACGCGGAGGACGGGTCCTCGGTCGCGAACGCGGCCGGTGCCGCGAGCAGCGCCAGCGGGGCTATCGCTGCCGTCGCGGCCGCTGCTGCCATGGCGCGGCGAAGCTTCATGATGACCTCAAGATGTCCGGTGCTGCGGTGGCGCAGCACGCGTGGGGCGGCGGGCCTCGCGTGTGGCGCGTCGTGACCCTTGATTTCAGGAGGTTTGATCCACGACCGCGGCGAAAGGTTGTCCCGCCCCTCACGGAATTTTTATGTGTCCTGGATCACAGGAGGCGCGGCCGGACTCGGCCAGACTCGGCGGGCCGCAATGGGGCGTCGAGGGGACGCCGACGGGACGCCGAGGGGACGTCGACGGGACCTCAGGGGACGTTGATGGGACGTCGGCCGGGTCTTGCCGCGGGCATGACGAAGGGCCCCGCGGGACGGAGCCGCGGGGCCCTTCTTTCGTCAGCACCGGCGTCAGGGCAGCGCCGGTGCCTGGGAAGCGGCGCCGGGGGGTCGCGCCGCTGGTCTCGAATGTTCGGCGGTAAGACATCGCAGTGCGCAGTGCGGGTGCTCGCGGTGCATGCGGGATGGCTGCATGGGACGCGAGCGGTGGGTGAGAGGCGAGGCCCTGTCAGCTCCGGGACGGGAGGGAGACGAGGGCCGCTCTCGGGTCGTACGGATGTTCCGCCGGTCGACCCCGGGCGTCCCCGGAGCCGACCGTTCTCTTGGGTGACCGGGCTGCTGTCCCCTGCCGTCCGGTCACTTCCCTGGAGCGAGGTCCCACGACGCACGGCACGATCCGCACGTCTCATCGCTCCAGCGAGCCACGCGTGGTTCTTTCGGGCCCGCCCCTGGCTGGCACGGACACCGGGACCAACGAAGCGGTCCGCCGGGCGGTCACGCGCCGTACGGGTGAGAGCGGATGCGTACGTACGTGCAAGGAACGCGGATTCAGATCTTGCCCCGGCACAGCTCCAGCAGCGTCATGGCGAGGGCGGTGCCGGGCTTGCCCAGCTCCTGCCGGTAGCGGCCCAGGATCTCCATCTCGCGGGAGAGGTTCACCCGGCGGCCGCCGGACGTGATCCGTGCCTCCTGGATCACCGCGGAGACGGCCATCCGTTCCTGGATCAGCCCGATGATCCGGTCGTCGAGCGCGTCCACGCGTTCCCGGGCGCCGGTGATCACATCGGCGGCCTCGGCGGTACGGGCGCCGGTCTGCTGCTGGGCGGTGGTGGCGGTCATACTGGGCTCCTTGTCGCGGTCTCGGGGTCTCGCCCCGGCTGGGTGCGGAGCCCCGGGCCGACAGGAACCGGAAAACGCCAGGCGCCCCGGGCCTTGTCGGCCCGGGGCGCCTGGGAAGTCGCTTGTCAGTTGCTCAAGCAGCACGACCATGGCATCCGGCGGGCCGGTTGCCATAGGTAAAGAGGAAGGTCGGGTGCGTGAGCATGCGGCCAGTATGCACGGGGCCGGGCCGGCGGCCAAAGCCGTTCGGATCCTGAGACGAACCTCTCAGCGCCGCGCGAGCCAGGACGAGCCGAGGGCCGAGGAGACGGGGCGGGGGCCGCGCGGCGGGCGACGGCGTCGGCCACGGCATCGGTGACGGGACGGTCCCGCAGCGGCCTTCGGTGGAAGTGACGGAATCGGTCCGACGGCCGTCTCGGTAGAATTGGACAGCACAGAGACCCCGCCCAAACCGCCGGAAGGCCCCCGTGTCATCAGCGACTCCCGCTGCCGCCGCCCCCGACACCGTTCTGGTCGTCGACTTCGGTGCGCAGTACGCCCAGCTCATCGCCCGTCGAGTCCGCGAGGCCCGGGTCTACAGCGAGATCGTGCCGAGCACCATGCCGGTCCAGGAGATGCTCGCCAAGAACCCGGCGGCGATCATCCTCTCCGGCGGCCCCTCGTCCGTGTACGAGGAGGGCGCCCCGCGCCTCGACAGCGCCCTCTTCGAGGCCGGCGTCCCCGTCTTCGGCATGTGCTACGGCTTCCAGCTGATGGCGCAGACCCTCGGCGGCACCGTCGACAACACCGGCGCCCGTGAGTACGGCCGCACCGACCTGCACGTCTCCCGCTCCTCCTCCACCCTCTTCGAGGGCACCCCGGACGAGCAGGCCGTGTGGATGTCGCACGGCGACGCCTGCTCCGCCGCCCCCGAGGGCTTCTCCGTCACGGCCTCCACAGACGTCGTCCCGGTCGCCGCCTTCGAGAACGACGAGAAGAAGCTCTACGGCGTCCAGTACCACCCCGAGGTCATGCACTCCACGCACGGCCAGCAGGTCCTGGAGCACTTCCTCTACCGCGGCGCGGGTCTCCAGCCGAACTGGACCACCGGCAACGTCATCGACGAGCAGGTCGCCGCGATCCGCGAGCTGGTCGGCGACAAGCGGGCCATCTGCGGTCTGTCCGGCGGCGTGGACTCCGCGGTCGCCGCCGCGCTGGTCCAGAAGGCCATCGGTTCCCAGCTGACCTGCGTCTACGTCGACCACGGCCTGATGCGCAAGGGCGAGACCGAGCAGGTCGAGAAGGACTTCGTCGCCGCGACCGGCGTACAGCTGAAGGTCGTGGACGCGGAGGAGCGGTTCCTCAAGGCGCTCGCCGGGGTCTCCGACCCCGAGGAGAAGCGGAAGATCATCGGCCGCGAGTTCATCCGCGTCTTCGAGCAGGCCCAGGCCGAGATCATCGCGGACGAGGGCCCGGCGGTCGAGTTCCTGGTCCAGGGCACCCTCTACCCGGACGTCGTCGAGTCCGGCGGCGGCACCGGCACCGCCAACATCAAGTCGCACCACAACGTCGGCGGCCTGCCCGAGGACCTCGAGTTCAAGCTGATCGAGCCGCTGCGCAAGCTGTTCAAGGACGAGGTCCGGATGGTCGGCCAGGAACTGGGCCTGCCCGAGGAGATCGTCCAGCGCCAGCCCTTCCCGGGCCCGGGCCTCGGCATCCGGATCGTCGGCGAGGTCACCAAGGAGCGGCTGGACCTGCTTCGCGAGGCCGACGCCATCGCCCGCGAGGAGCTGACCTCGGCCGGCCTCGACCGGGACATCTGGCAGTGCCCGGTGGTCCTGCTCGCGGACGTCCGCAGCGTCGGCGTCCAGGGCGACGGCCGCACCTACGGCCACCCCATCGTGCTGCGCCCCGTCTCCTCCGAGGACGCCATGACCGCCGACTGGTCCCGGCTGCCCTACGACGTCCTCGCCCGCATCTCCACCCGGATCACCAACGAGGTCCGCGACGTCAACCGCGTCGTCCTCGACGTGACCTCCAAGCCGCCGGGGACGATCGAGTGGGAGTGACCCCTACGTGCGCTTGATCGTGCGCAGGGGCGCGCCGGGCCTCCAGACCTGGACGACGAGGTAGGTGTCGTCCTCGACCGAGGTCCGGACGACCTCCGTCAGTTCGGTGCGGAAGAGGTGGAACGGCTCCGGCGGTTCCACCTCTTTCGTGTAGGCGGCCTTCACCCGCGGATCCTCCACCTCGATCGCCCGCCCGCCGATCCGCACGTCGCCGCCGCCCATCCCGGTGCCCTCGCCGGGGTTCGCCTGGAGCGCGAACCGCCCGTCGCGGCGCAGATCGAGCGCCTTCAGCGAGCCCGGCATCATGCCGAGCCACAGCTCGCCGTTCAGGAAACGCACCTCCAGGCCGGTGGTCCGGGGCGAGCCGTCCTTGCGGAGCGTCGCGAGGACGTGATGGGTGAACGCGCCGAAGCGCGCCTCGACCGTCTTCGCCAGTTCGGGTTCCGCCGTGACGAAGGTTTCCCAGTTGTTCGCTGCCATACGACGAGTGTGGCGCCGATACCCGACATCCGCTGTCCGGTATTCACCGGGCCGTCGGGTGGTGGCCTGCCAGGAGAGGGCGGGAGGGGTCGGCGAGGGCTGGTCGCCCAAGGTGGGTCGGCCGGGGCGGGGCGGCCAGGCGGGCCTGCCGGTCAGGCGGGCCTGCCGGTCAGGCGTTCAGGGCCGCCGGCCGTATGAAGCGCTCCCGCCCCGTCTCGTCCCGCACCGGGGCGCACCCCGCCGCCGCGAGGCGCTCGGCCAGCTTCGCGCGCCGGGCCGCGTTGATGCGCAGGGCGCCCAGCAGCACCACCGGCGGCAGGACGGTGAGCGGCAGCAGCACGGCGTACTTCCCGGTCAGCACCGCCACCAGCAGGAGGACCAGCGGGAACGACCAGGACATGGCCAGGAACTTCTTGCGGTCGACGGCGGAACCGAGCGCGTCGTACCGGATCAGCGCCATCAGCAGGTCGACCTCCGGCTGCGCCGCGGGCAGCGGGGTGAGCGTGCCCGGCTGCATGCCCGGCACCGGACCGCCCGCGCCGGCCAGCGGGAACGCCGCCGCGTTGGCCGCCGCCCGCTGCCGCGCCGCGTCCCCGGCGTCCCGCACGAGATAGACGCGCAGCGTCTTCTCCTTGCCCTCGACCCGGGCGTCCGCGTAGCGGAAACCGTAGGCCTCGGCGAGGTACGCGAGCGACCCGACGGTCTGCGCCTTCGCGAACGGGTGGTCCAGCTGGACGACGTCCTGGGACGCGACCTGTCGCATGACGGCCGTGATGTGCTGCTCGGCGAGACTCACGGGTGGCTCCTGGCTCTGGAAGGCCGAAAAAATGGCACTGAACTTCTGATTCCGGAAACCAGACCGGTGAACCCGCGCGAGGGTTGCACGCCGTCCCGTCGTTCGTCGCTGTGTTGCGTACGTCATCTTCCCGGGACGGCCTGTCCTTCCGAGCGGACCGACGGTAACTTCCGCCCCGTAGAGCAACCAGTGCTGGAGGACGCGATGCACGGGACCCCCCGGCCCACTCCGCCCCCGCCCCTGCCCACCGATCGGCTGCGGTTCGCCATGCCGCCGATGCACGAGACGGTCGAGGAGGAACGCCGGCACCGCAAGGAACGGCTTGCGGGCGCCCTGCGGATCTTCGGGCGGGCCGGCTTCGAGGACGGTGTCTCCGGGCACATCACCGCCCGCGACCCGGAGTTCTCCGACTGCTTCTGGGTGAACCCCTTCGGCATGCCCTTCAAGCACATCACCGTCAGCGACCTGGTCCTCGCCAACTCCGACGGACAGGTCCTGGAGGGCCGCTACCACGTCAACCAGGCCGCCTTCACCGTCCACGCCCAGGTGCACGCCGCCCGCCCCGACGTCGTCGCGGTCGCCCACTGCCACTCCGTGCACGGCCGCGCCCTGTCCGCCCTCGGCGACCTCCTGGACCCGATCACCCAGGAGAGCTGCGCCTTCTACGAGGACCACGCCCTCTACGACTCCTACACCGGCGTCTCCGTCGACACCGAGGAGGGCCGCCGGATCGCCTCCGCGCTCGGCTCCGGCAAGGCGCTGGTGCTGCGCAACCACGGACTGCTGACCGTCGGCGACTCCGTCGACGCGGCCGCGTGGTGGTTCCTGTCGATGGAGCGGTCCTGTCAGGTGCAGCTGACCGCGCGGGCGGCGGGCCGGCCGGTGCTGATCGACCACAAGGCGGCCGTGGCGACCCGAGAGCAACTGGGCGGCGACCTGGTGGCGTGGATCAACTACCAGCCGCTGTGGCAGGACATCAGCCGCAGCGAACCCGACCTGCTCACCTGACGCGTGCCCGACCTGCTCACCTGACGCGCGCCCGCCGCGGACCCGCGCGGCCTCGCCGTCACCGTTCCGCCGCCGAGGACCGGGGGATCGCCGCGCCGGACGATCCCGGCCATATCGAAGCTCCTCCAGCCGGGTCAACACACCGAGCGCGAATTCACCCGCCTTGACCAGACCGAGCGGACGCGGACGGCGTGGCGTAGGGCACAATTCGCTCTCGTCGAAGCGGAGTTGTACGGCGGCGTCGCACGGGCGTCGCGGGGCGGTGGCCGGGAAGGACGGGCGTCGGGCGTGGCGGTGCAGGAGGCGAGACAGGGCGCGGAGCCGGGAACGTACGGCGGCGCCCATGGGGGCGGCTGTACCTGCGGGGACTGCCCGCACGGGGCACGCGAGGGACATCGGCGGGCCGTCGCCGCGTTCCTGTCGAAACGGGACGAGTTCGCGGCCGGACAAGGGCTGCCGGCGGCGGTGGCGCACTCCGTCTCCGCCTCCCGCCAGTGGGTCTCGGACGAGCTGACCCAGTCCGCCCAGCTCGTCGCCGCGCGCGGCCGCGCCGAGGGCGAGGCCTGGCTGGCCCGGCTGTGGCGGTGGACGGCGGCGGTGGTGTGGGCGCTGGTCCTGCTGTTGCTGCTGGTGCAGGCGTTCACGGCGATCGGCGCGGGCTGGTCGGCGGCCCGCACGGCCGGACTGCTCGCCGCGCTGGTGGTGGGCGGGGCGCTGACCGCCGCCTCCTGGTTCCACCGGGCGCGCGGCGGGGCGCTCGCGCCGGTGATCGGCGAGGACAACCGGCTGTCCACCTCCCGTGCCGTGGCCGCGGCCTGGGTGCTGTTCGTCGCCTACGCGGTGCTGGTGCTGGCCGCACAGCTGGCGGCCGCCTCGGACCACGACGAGCGGGACGCGCTGATCGCCGGGCTCGAACTCGCCCGCGGCGCCGGTGTGGTGACCGTGCTCGCGGTGGTGTGCGGGATCGCGGTGCTGGTACGGCGGGTGGTCGGGCTGCGTGTGCTGTCCCAGCGGTTGCAGAAGGTCCGCGCGGACCGGCCACGGGCTGCCGATCTGCTCACCGACGACGCCGGCCGGGGCAACTTCGCCGACCTCCAGTACGTGGTGATCAGCACGGTCGCCCTCGTCTTCGGCGCGGTACGGCTGGCCCGCCGCCCGGACCAGCTGCCCGACCTGCCGTGGGGTCTCGCGGTGGTTGTGCTGATCTCGGCCGCGACCTACCTGGCCGGCAAGTACAGCGAGGGCGGCCGGCCCGTGGTGCTCTCCGTCGTCCGCGCCCGGGAGGCCGGTGACCTCGACGCGCCCATCCGCACCGGCGAGGACATCGAGATCCGCGGCGCCGGCTTCGTCCCGCCGGGCGCCCAGGGCGCCGACCGGCTGTCGCGGATGGCGGTACGGATCGGGTCGGTCCACGTCCATGTGCCGCTCGTGCCCGTCGCCGGTGGCTTCAGCAACCCCACGGACACGCTGCTCACCGTGCCCGTGCCGGTCGACGTCGAGCCGGGCCGGGTGACCGTGCAGGTCGTCACGGCGGCGGGCGCGGAGACCAACCCGTACGTGATCGAGGTGACGGAGTAGATGACGGAATAGGAGGAGCGGGGAGAGCAGCGCGAGCAGGGGGAGCAAGGGGAGGAGAGGGCGCAGCACGGTGCGGCCGACCGCGCGGATCCGCGAAACAGTCCGGTACATGAGTGAGCGGCTCCTCCCTTTCGTACGTATCGTCTGATGAGGGGTCACGGCACGGCGGGCGAGAGGCGGCGATCTGCGATGACTCACGGTATTCGTCCGGACACCCACACATCGCAGACCGGTGGAGGCGGGGACTGGCGGAGCACCGCCACCCACTACGCCCTGCTGCCCCTGCGGATCTTCCTCGGCGTCACCTTCACCTACGCCGGCCTCGACAAGCTCACCGACAGCGCCTTCATGCAGAGCGCCGGATCCGGCTCGGTCGGCGACCTGATGCGGACCGTCCGTGACTCCTCGGCCGTCCCGGCTCTGGTCGACCTGGCCCTGAAGAGCCCCGTCGGCTTCGGCTACGCCATCGCCCTCGGTGAACTCGCCGTCGGCATCGGCACCCTGCTCGGCCTCCTCGCCCGGATCGCCGCCCTCGGCGGCGCCCTGATCTCCCTCAGCCTGTGGCTGACCGTGAGCTGGGCCTCCGACCCCTACTACTACGGCAACGACCTGGCCTACCTCATGGCCTGGATCCCCCTCGTCCTCGCCGGTGCCCCGTACCTCTCCCTGGACGCCGCCTTGCGAGCGCGGCGACGGGATCAGGTGGTGGCATAGGCGCGAGCGCCCGCGCGCCGCTGCCTCTGGCCGGCCTCACCAGTAGCGAAGTGGCCGGAGCCGGCGAGCCCGGGCTTCCCGGCCCGGGTCAGCCCCGGGGCTCGCCCGTGCGCGGTGCCGCGGTGTCGCGGCGGCGTATCGCCCGGCCCAGGACGCCTGCCGCGCCGGCCAGGCACAGGCCGCCGACGACCAGCGGGATCACCGCGAACCACGGTGTCTCCCACGCGCCGCCCGCGTCCCCGGCGTAGACCACGCCCGCGACGACGAGGAAGAACCCCGCGACGAGCCTTCCCGGCTGGAACTCATGACGCAGCACGGCTCACCTCCACCTGTCCCACCCCGACCTGGAGGTCGAGATCGATCGTGCCGGCCCCCTTCGTGCCCTTCGCCGGCTCCAGGGTCACCTGCTTGTACTTGCCCGGCGCCACATCCACGTCCTGTTTCCGGTCGCCCGGCAGCTGGATGTCACCCACGCCCACATCGATGTCAGCCGTCACCTTCACGTCCCTCGGCACGATCACATGCAGCCGGCCCACTCCCACCTCGGCCGCCGTGGTCAGCGTCTGGCCCTTGCCTGGGTCGAGCTCGGACAGGTCCAGGGTGCCCACGCCGGTGCCGAGGTCGTACTTCTCCCGTATGTCCGCCACCACCGTGGGCTGCCAAGTCGTGCGCACCCACTGGGTGCCGATGTCCTTGGGCAGCGCGGCCGAGCCGGCGAGCAGCGCGGCCGTGACGAGCGCCAGGAACACCGACCCCGCGCCCGTCCGTCCCAGGAAGGCACTGATCGCGATGCCGAGACCGAGGACGGCGAGCGCGCAGGACAGGCCGGTCTGGAGGCTGGTGCCGAGCGGGTGTTCGTCCCACGTCAGTCTGGCGCCGAGACCGCCCGCGACGAGGGCGAGCAGGAAGACCCAGCCGCCGATCCAGCGGGGGCCGCGCGGCTTCGTCGGCTCCCGGCGCACGTCGCGCGGATGCTCGCGGCCGTGCGGGTAGGAGTCGAGGTCGACAGCGACGGTGAGCGCGATGTCTCGGTCCCTGGAGTCGCGCGGGCCCCACAGATAACCGGTGCCGCCGACATGCGTGCCGTCCTTGACTATCGGGTCGCGCCACCAGGAGTAGGCGATGGGCGCCGGCGGGGCCTGCGCCTCCGGCGGGGCGTCGGCGGCGGCCTGCGCGGCGAGTGGATCCGGGTCCTCGGCGCCGCGCCGCTGCGACCAGTATCCGGCGCCGGCGAGCAGCAGGGAGAGGACGACGGCGAAGGTCAGCACCCCGCCGTTGTTCAGCATCGACAGGAAGACTCCGCAGCCGACCAGTGCGAACAGCACCGCGGCGAGGGCCTGGCCGTCGACCCGGCCGGTGAGCAGCTTGTGGACCTCGTTCTCGTCCTCGTCGTCGTACGGGACGAAGAGCCAGGCGAAGCCGTAGAAGATGAGGCCGATTCCGCCGGTGGCCGCCAGCACCGCCAGGGTGATCCGGAAGATGACGGGGTCCATGTCGCACTGCCGTCCGAGCCCGGCGCACACGCCGGCGATCGTCTTGTGCCGCCGGTCCCGCCGGAAGTGCCGCAGCCCTTCGACCGCCCCCGCTTCCTCGGAGGCGTCGGGTCCCGTCCGCCGTCCGGCGTCGTCCGGTGCTCCGGGCTGGTCCGTCGTCGGCACCCCGCTCACCCTCGCTCCTTTGGTCCGGCCCGCCTCGTCGGGTGTGCCCCGCTGTCCGTCCGTGCCCAGCTCGGTCGGCGCGTTCTCCTGATCGCGCCCGCCCGCCCGCTCGTGCGAGCCCGCGCGCTCCTGTGCGCGTGGGTCCGCACCCGCGGAGGCCGTGGTCGCCGGGTCGGACGCGGCGCCCGCGTCGGGCCCGGGATCCGCGGCGTGCTGGTGATCAGTCATGGGTCCATGGTGACGGTCGAGGGGCCTCGGCGGCAGTCGGAACGACCCTGGCCGAACCCTGATATCGCCCCTGACGCGAGGCGTGGGATCCGTGCGACCGGCCGCCCCGCCGAAGATCAGGGGAGTCTCGGGGGTCGACCCTGATGCTCGGGCCCGGCCGCCGTGTGACCATCGATGGCATGCCGGAAGCCGCAACCGCAGCAGCGCCACTCGCCGAACCGCAGCCGCCGCGCAAGCTCTACCGCAGCAGTGACGGACGCTGGCTCGGTGGTGTGGCGCGGGGGCTGGCGGGACATCTCGGGCTGCCCGTGATCTGGGTCCGCCTGGTGTTCGTCGGCCTGTTCATGGCCGACGGTCTCGGCGCGCTGCTGTATGCCGCGTTCTGGTTCTTCGTGCCGCTCGGCGTCGGCGGTGTGGACGCCGACAGGCCGCCGTCGCTCGTCACCACCGACGGCTCGGCCGACGGCCGCCGCAGACTCACCCGCAAACCCGACAAGGGCCAGATCGTCGCGCTGCTGCTGATGGTCGTCGTGGCCATGGTCTTCGTCAGCAGCGTCAACCTGGGCAGCGGCGCCAAGGCCTACCTCCTGCCCGCCGTCCTCGTCGGAGCCGGTGTCGCCCTGGTCTGGCGCCAGGCGGACAACGCCCGCCGGGCCCGCTGGGTGGAGGTCGGCCGCCGTCGGCGCACGCTCACCCTGCTGCGTGCCGTGGGCGGAGTCCTGCTGGTCACGGCCGGCGTCTCCGGCATCTTCGTCCTGCAGGGCTCCGCCGCCCACCTCGGCTCGGTCCTCCAGGCGGCCCTCGCGGTCCTCGTCGGCATCACGCTCCTCGCCGGCCCGTATCTCGTGCGGATGACCCAGGACCTCTCGGAGGAGCGTCTGATGCGCATCCGCGCTCAGGAGCGCGCCGAGGTCGCCGCCCATGTGCACGACTCGGTGCTGCACACCCTGACGCTGATCCAGCGCAACGCGGAGAACGCCGGCGAGGTGCGCCGGCTCGCCCGCGCCCAGGAGCGCGACCTGCGCACCTGGCTCTACAAACCGGAGGGCACCGGCAAGGACGAGGAGGACGAGCCCAGCACCCTCGCCGACGCGGTGCGGCGCAACGCCGCCGAGGTGGAGGACAAGCACGGCGTCCCGATCGAGGTCGTGGTCGTCGGCGACTGCCCGCTCGACGAGAGGACCAGCGCACAGATGCAGGCCGCGCGCGAGGCGATGGTGAACGCCGCCAAGTACGGTGGCGAGGGCGGCGCCGTGCAGGTCTACGCCGAAGTCGAGGGAAGAACGGTCTTCGTGTCCGTGCGGGACCGCGGCCCCGGCTTCGATCCCGACTCGATACCCGCCGACCGCATGGGTGTCAGAGAATCGATCATCGGCCGTATGGAACGCAACGGCGGTACGGCCCGGCTGCGGGCGGTACCCGACGGCGGCACGGAGGTCGAGCTGGAGATGGAGAGGGCGGAGAAGACGTCATGAGCGACCCGACCGAGACGAGCGGAACAGCGGGAGCGGCACAGCCGGCCGAGACCGCGGAGACGGCCGGCCAGGGCACCGGCGGGCGTCGGGTGCGTGTCGTCCTGGTCGACGACCACCGGATGTTCCGCACGGGCGTGCAGGCCGAGATCGGCCGGACCGAGGAGACCGGTGTCGAGGTCGTCGGCGAGGCCGCGGACGTCGACCAGGCGGTCACCGTCATCACCGCGACCCGGCCCGAGGTCGTCCTCCTCGATGTGCATCTGCCGGGCGGCGGTGGTGTGGAAGTGCTGCGCCGCTGCGCCCCGTTGATGTCCGACGCCGAGCGGCCTGTCCGCTTCCTCGCGCTGTCCGTCTCGGACGCGGCGGAGGATGTGATCGGCGTGATCCGGGGCGGTGCGCGGGGCTATGTGACGAAGACGATCACCGGCTCGGACCTCATCGACTCGATCTTCCGGGTGCAGGAGGGCGACGCGGTCTTCTCGCCGCGCCTCGCCGGGTTCGTGCTCGACGCCTTCGCCTCCACCGACGCCCCGCCGGTCGACGAGGACCTGGACCGTCTCACCCAGCGCGAGCGCGAGGTGCTGCGGCTCATCGCCCGGGGATACGCGTACAAGGAGATCGCCAAGCAGCTGTTCATCTCCGTGAAGACGGTGGAGTCCCATGTCTCCGCCGTCCTCCGCAAGCTCCAGCTGTCCAACCGGCACGAGCTGACCCGCTGGGCGACGGCGCGGCGACTGGTCTGAGCGGGCGCGCCGGCGCGGCACCCGTCAGTGGTGGCTCGGCCGGGCCGCCCGTCCCAGCAGGCGCAGCGCCCACCGGTAGTGCCGTACGGCCTTCACTGCGCCGATCAGTCCGGTCAGCCAGAGGATCATGCCGATGCCCATCCCGAGGGTGACGTCGGCGTAGGACGACCGGCCGGGCCTCGCCTCCGCGGCGGCGGCGAAGGAGGCCCACAGGCCGATCGCGCCGACCGCGAAGGAGGACAGCAGCCAGAAGAGGCTGAGACCGGGGGAGCGCAGGCGGGAGTCGGTCGGCGGGTGGGTGTCCAGCGACAGCCAGGCGTCCGTGAGTTGGCCGATCTGGCGGTCGCGGCGGACGGCGAGGACCACCGCGATGACCGACGGGGCGAGGGAGGCCAGGCCGAGAAGGCCGAAGACCGGGCCGAGGATGAATCCGAGGGGGTCCTTCTCCTCGATCTGCTGCAACGGCAGCACCAGCAGCGACCAGCCGATGATCGCCGCGAGCGCCAGCAGCCACAGCAGCAGGATCCGGTGCACCCCGAGGCTGCGCCGCCGCAGTTCCTCCAGCGCCCGTCCCCGGTCGGCCAGCAGCGACGCCCGGTCCGGCCAGGTCCGGACGTGCGGCGGCGGAGGCGGCGGGGGCAGCGGCGAGCGGGGCATCAGGTCCTTCTGGAAGGCGGGACGGCGGGGACGTACGAGGCGGCGCACCGCCGCTTCGACGTGTGACGCTACCGTGCCGCCGTGCTCATGCCATTGCGCATGCCCCGTGCGCGGCGCTTCTCACACCACGCGGGTGGCCCCCGCGAACGGCATCTCGTCGATCGGCGCGACCCGGACCGGAGCGGAGGGGTTGGGGGCGTGGACCATCTGGCCGTTGCCGACGTAGAGGCCGACGTGGGTGATGCCGGAGTAGAAGAACACCAGGTCTCCAGGCTGGAGTTCGGAGCGTGCGACGCGGCTGCCGGCGCTGATCTGGGCGTAGGTGGTGCGCGGCAGGGAGACGCCGGCGGAGCGGTAGGCGGCCTGGACCAGGCCCGAGCAGTCGAAGGCGTCGGGGCCGGTGGCGCCCCAGACATAGGGACTGCCGAGCTTGGAGTAGGCGTACGAGACGGCCGCGGCCGCACGGGAGTTGAGCGCCGCCGTCCCCGGACCGCCGGGCGCCGACAGGGCCTCGCGCGCGGCCGACGCGCCCCGGGAGGCGCGGTCCGTGCCGTCCTGGGTGACCCGGGCCCGCTCCTCGGCGGTGAGCCGGGACAGCAACAGCCGGGCCGCGTCCAGCTTGCCGGTGATCGTCTGCTTGTGCCGCTTCAGCTCCGCCTGACGCGAGGTCAGCGACGTCAGCTCGACGCGGGCCGCGCCGCGCAGCTGCTCGATCTCCCGCAGCTGCTCGCGGACCCCGGTGACGGCGGCGGACTGCCGGTCGCCGGCCCGTTCGGCGAAGGCGGCGCCCTCCAGGTACTGGTCGGGATCGTCGGAGAGCACCAGTTGCAGCGCCGGGTCGAGGCCGCCGCCGCGGTACTGTGCCGCGGCGATGGAACCCAGGGCGTTCCGTGCCGAGTTGAGCCGGTCCTGCCTACGGGCCGCCTCGTCCTGGAGGGTCGCGAGCCGCTTCTCGGCCGCCTCGGCCTTCTCCTTGGCGCCGTTGTACTTCTCGGTGGCGGCCTCCGCCTCCTGGTACAGCTTGTCCACCCTGGCCTTGACCTGCGCCGGTGTCAGCTCCGGTGCGGCCTGCCCGGTGCCCTCGAACGCCGTCGCGGTCGCCGCGCCCGCGAGGGCGATGGTCGCCGCCGTACGGGCCCGATGGCCGCCGATCGAGCGGTGCCGGAGCTTGCGGTGCGCTGCCACGTGGACTGCACGTCCTTTCCTACGGCCGGGAGGTCTGCGCGGTCCGGCGGCGGCCCGGTACAGGGGAGCGGGGCCGCCGCCGGACCTTCTCGGCGGAGGTGTCCGGCTGCCGCCCCTGGCCCGGACGGCGGTGGGAGGCCGGACACCTGGGGGAGGACGCTAGGCCGCTGTGTGTCGGAGCGGTAACGGGATGTACGGAAGTGATGGGAGTGGACCGTCCGGTGTCCGTCTGTGACCGCGTTTTCCTGACGGGGTCGTCGACATCGCAGGGAGCTGACCGAAGTGACGATTCTGGAACTCGTGTGTTGACGGGATGCTATGGGCCGGTGTCGGACGGCCGGGAGGGACCTCGTTAGGCTCCGGCCCTATGGACGTACTCATCCATCTCTTCGTCGGCCTGCACATCATCGGCATCGCGGCGCTGCTCGGCGGCTTCCTCACGCAGATGAAGGCGATGGGGCAGGGCACCGCCCGCTTCGTCCCGGCCATGCTGCACGGCGCCCTGACGATGCTGGTCACCGGCGTGGTGCTGGTCGGCCTCAACCAGGCCGACGACCAGCCGGTCGACAACATCAAGATCGGCGTGAAGCTGGCCCTGCTGATCGTGATCCTCGGCCTCGTCTACGTGAAGCGGGACGATGACAGGGTGGACAAGGGCCTCTTCGGCCTGGTGGGCCTGCTGACCACGGCGAACATCTTCATCGCGGTGCTCTGGACCTGAGCTTCGGCCCGCGGTGCCGCGCGGTCGAGGGCCGTACGGCGGCCCGGGCGGCCGTGGCCGCGCGCGCGGCGACCGCGAGCCAGGCGGCCACCGCGATCCACAGCAGCACCTCGCCCGGCACCTCGAACCCGGGAAGGTCCAGGGCGGAGGCGACCGACAGCATCGCCGCCGCCGTCATCCCCATCGGGAACACGGTGGCCCAGCGGCGTACGTCGTGCCGCGGCCGCGGCCTCGCCACCTCCGCGGCCAGCAGTACGGCGTACCAGCACAGATCCAGCACCAGCAGCGTGAGCGTCACGGTGCGCAGGACGCCGAGGTCGTCGAGGTTCCACAGATACAGGTCCGGCCCGTCGGCGGCGATGAGCTTCGCGCCGGCCAGCGCCGAGATGGCGAGCGCGCCGCCCGCGACCCAGTGGTCCCCTGCGCCCTCGACGACCTGCCGCGGATCGAAACGCGACAGCGCGAACCCGTAGATCACGATCCCCAGCCAGAACAGCACCATCGCGGTGTACGCGAGCCAGGCCACCGTCTCCGCCTGCGCGAGCGTCGCGGCGAGCACCGCGAGCCCCTGGGTCGCCACGCACGTCAGGAAGACCGCGCCCGGCATCCGCCGACGCCGGTGCTTGAGGACCAGCACGAGCAGTACCGGCCACAGCACGGCCGCCAGCGCCAGGATCGCCTCGGCCACCGGCTGCCGGCCCAGCGTCGAGAAGCGCGCTCCGAGGACCGTCGTCGCCGCCACCGCGGTCAGCGCGGCGGGCGTGCCGGCCTCCCGCAGCCAGCGCTCCCGCTGCCACAGCAGCCGTACGACGAAGTCCGCCGCGAGGGCGAGCCAGCCGACGCAGGCCACCGCGAGGAAGACGCGCGACAGCACCGCGTGGCCCGTCAGACCCAGGCCGATCGAGATGATGCCGGTCGCCATCACGGCGGCTCCGGCCGCCGGTGGACGCTGCGCCCACCAGGCGCGGAGGGGGGAGGTGCCGGGCATGGGGCGATGCTAAGGAGCCGCACGCGCGCCGCGGGCGGGCCACGCGCGCGGGCGGGGTGAAAACCACGCGGGCGCGGGCAGCGGGGCAGACGCACGCCGCGGCGAGCGCCGAGGCCCACGCTCGGCGAGCACACGGCACCAGCACCGCTCCCAGCGCCTGCTGCCCGGCCCTCAGTGCCGGGCCTTCAGCGCCCGCCGCCCGGAGTCCGGCGTCCGACGCCTGGCGTTCGCCCCCGACGCCCGGCCCTCAGCACCCGCCGCGCGGCGGTCGGCCTCCACCGCTTGGCCTCCGGCGCCCAGCGTCCGGCCTTCAGTGCCCGCCGCTGGGCGTCCGGCCCCCGATGCCCGGCCTCCAGCGCCTAGCTGTATTGATCACGAGCGTTGTTGACACGGGTCGGTCTTGATCGTGGCGAAGACCCCCGTGTGTGGTGGAGGTGTCGAATCTTCACCGCAC
>NZ_JBEPAL010000005.1:0-250926 GCF_040298625.1 Streptomyces sp. NPDC001532 | reverse complement strand
TGGACGCCTGGGGGCCGGCGGGGGTGTTGGCGCTGGGGGCGTCGGAGTCGGGCGCGACGGCGGCGCTTTCCTAACCCGTGTTGTCTGTCCTTTCCACCACGAAGCGCCGGACGGGCTGGACGCCCGTCCGGCGCTCCTGTGTGCGGCCCGCGCTCAGACGCAGACCGGAGCCTTCTTCTCGTCCGCCTCCGCCGGTTCCCGGACCGTGATCCGGCGCAGTGTGACCGCGGCCAGGGCCGCCGCTCCGGCCAGCAGCACCGCTCCGGCGACGGCCGCCGCGCGCATCCCGTCCGTGAAGGCCTCCCGGGCGAGGGCCGCCAGCGCGTCCCCGGCGCCGCCGGGGAGCCGGTCGGCGACGGCCAGCGCGCCGGCCAGGGTCTCGTGGGCCGGGGCGGGGGCCGCGGCGGGGATGCCGTGCCGGTAGACGGCCGTGCCGATGGAGCCGAGGACGGCCATGCCGAGGGCGCCGCCGAACTCGGTGCCGGTCTCCAGCAGTGAGGAGGCCGCGCCGGCGCGCTCGGCCGGGGCGGCGCCGATGGCCAGGTCCATCAGCTGCGACATCACCATCACGATCCCCGAGGCGAGCACCCCGCACGCGGTCAGCACCAGCGCCATCGCGTCCGTACCGGCGGTGGCGAGCAGCGCGTAACCGCTCGCGGCGACCAGGAAGCCGGCGGTGACGACCCGGGCGCGGTGCACGCCGCGCTGGACGAGCCCCGTCGCCAGCGGCGCCGCGAGACCGATCGGCACCGACGGCAGCAGTGCCCACAGGGCGGCCTCCAGCGCGCTCTTGCCGAGCACCGACTGCAGGTACTGCGTGGTGAAGAACGCCGAGCCCATCATGCCGAACGCGGAGAGCAGGTTGAGGGCGACGGCGGGTGCGAAGCCCCGGCCGCGGAAGAGCGCGGGCGAGATCATCGGGGACGCGGTGGTGCGCTGGCGGTGTGCGAACAGGGCCGCGAAGAGCAGTCCGACGGTGATCGCGACGACGTAGCGGACGTTCCAGCCCTCGGAGGGGATCTCCTTCAGGCCGTAGACCACGGGCAGGACGGCGGCGAGGGACAGCGGGACGCCGAGCCAGTCGTAGCGGCCGGAGGCGGGGTCGCGGTACTCCGGGAGCAGGACCGGGCCGAGCACCAGCAGCAGGGCCATGGCGGGCAGGTTGACGAGGAAGACCGAGCCCCACCAGAAGAACTCCACCAGCACCCCGCTCAGCACCGAGCCGAGGGCCACGCCCGCCGTCATCACCCCCGACCAGAGCGCGATCGCCTTGGCCCGTTGGCCCGGATCGGTGAAGAGCGCGCGGATCATGCCGAGCGTCGACGGCATCAGGGTCGCCCCGCCGATGCCGAGCACCGCGCGGGCCGCGATCAGCATCTCGGCGCTCTGCGCGTACGCCGCCGCCAGGGAGGCGGCGCCGAAGGCGGCGGCGCCGATCAGCAGCAGCCGGCGGCGGCCGATGCGGTCGCCCAGCGAGCCCATCGTCATCAGCAGGCCGGCCAGCACGAACGCGTAGATGTCGAAGATCCACAGCTGCTGGGTGCCGGTGGGGTCGAGGTCGGCGTTGATCGCCGGGATCGCGAAGTACAGGACGGAGACGTCCATGGAGACCAGCAGCAGCGGAAGCATCAGCACGCCGAGGGCGGTCCATTCGCGGCGGCCCGCGAGGTTCGTCGTCATGACAGGGACTGTACGAGCGTATTAAACGCCTGTCTAGTACGACTGTATAGGTCACTTGTCCAAGACGGGCGTATGGGACGTTCGTCTAGCGCGGCGATACGCTGACCGCATGGGACACCGTGAAGATCTGCTCGAAGGCGCCAAGCGCTGCCTGCTCGCCAAGGGATTCGCGCGCACGACGGCGCGGGACATCGTCAAGGAGTCCGGGACCAACCTGGCGTCGATCGGCTACCACTACGGCTCCAAGGACGCCCTGCTGGCGCAGGCCTACGTGGCGCTGGTCGAGACGATGGGCGACGCCTTCGAGGGGAGCGGCGACCTGGCCGGGGAGCCCGGCTCGCTGGAACGGTTCCGCGCGGTGTGGGCCAACATCATCGCCACCATGCGGGAGCCCGGCTCGATCTGGCACCTGAGCATGGAGATCGTGGTGATGGGCGATCAGATGCCCGAGATCCGCGACCTGCTGGCGCGGGCTCAGCGCGAGGCCGGACGCGGACTCGTCCCGCTGCTGATGGGCGGCACCGAGGACGACGTCGACGACGAGACCGCGGACACCCTCGGCCAGTTCCTGGTGACCCTGATGACGGGCGTCATCGCCCAGTGGACCTTCGACCCGAAGACCGCCCCGGACGCGGACCGGCTGGCGGAGGGGCTGCGGCGGGTGATCGCGGGGGTCGTGAAGAGCTGATCGGTCACGCCGAGGGGCGCCCCGCGCGACTCCCCGCACCTCACAGTCGTGCCCCCTTGAGGGCCATGTGCAGCAGGAGGCGGTCCTCGCCGTCGTCGAGGTCCAGGCCGGTCAGTTGTTCGACGCGGGACAGGCGGTAGTAGAGGGTCTGGCGGTGGATGCCGAGTTCGGCGGCGGTGCGGCCGGCCTGGCCGGCGCGGTCCAGGTAGACCTCGGCGGTGCGGGCCAGTTCGTGGTGGGCGGGGGAGAGCAGCGGGGCGACGGCCGGGTCGTGGGCGGCGTCCGGGGGCAGGGCGGTCAGCAGGCGGTACGGGCCGATGCGCGCCCACTCGGCGACCGGGCCGAGCCGGGGCTCCGCGAGGGCGGCGCGGGCCGCGGCGGACGCCTCCTGCCAGGAGGTGCCCAGCTCGGCGAGGCCGGTACGGGGCTCGCTCAGGCCGGCCGCGCGGGCGCCCTCCCGCAGCAGCCGGTTCGCCGTGCTCAGCGCGGGCGCGGTGACGTCCGCCGAGCGCAGCCGGACCAGCGCGGCCAGGCTCTGCCCGGTGGTGCCCCACGGGACCGTGCACAGCGCGGTCGTGTGCGGGACGGCCCGCGCCGAGGGGGCGTCGTCCGGGTCCGCCGACGGCCAGGGCGCGACGCACACCACCGCGTGCGGGCCCTCGCCGCGGGCGCCGAGCGCGGTGCGCAGGGCGGCCACCGCCATGTCCCGCTGCCAGCTGCGCTCGGCGGTCAGCACCGCCCGCAGCTCCCGGGTGAGGTCGGCGCCGTGCTGCGCCTCGTCGGCGAGCAGCGCCCCGATCCGGCCGGTGACCGCCATGGCGGCGGTGAGCTGCGGTTCGGTCGGGCCGGGGTCGTCCTCCAGCAGCCAGACGTAGCCGAGGACGACTCCCCGGTGGCGTACCGGCAGGCAGATCCGGCCCCGGTAGACGCCCGCCTCCGGGGTGGGCGGGATGCGGACCGGGCCGGTCGCCCGGGTAATGCCGAAACCCTCGAACCAGGCGCGGACGGCGGCGGTGGAACGCCGGGTGAGGATCGAGCGGGTGCGCACCGGGTCCAGCGCCGAGGCGTCCAGCTCGCCCTCGTCGTCGTACGCCCCGAAGGCGATCAGCTCGAAGTCGCGGTTCTCCAGCGTCGCCGGGGCGCCCAGGAGTTCCGAGATCTCGTCGACCAGCTCCTGGTAGTCACCCACGTTTTTGAACGATCCGGAATCCGACGTCACCCGGGCATTCTGCCGCATTCCCACGCGGCCTTCATACATCTGTCTGAGATCTCCGGCAGGGATGCGTGACAGCTGTCGATGGCCCAGGATCGGAGGGATCCTTAGGTTTCACGGTGGCTGAGCTTGTTCTTTTGGTAAGTGGAGGTGCCCCGTGCTGGGTCCCGTGATTCTCGCCGCGTCGCGCAGCGACCGGATGCGACGCCTGATCTCGGCGGCCCCGGTGACCAAGCAGGTCGTCGACCGCTTCATCCCGGGTGAGACCGTCGGCGACATCGTGCCGATCATCAAGGACCGCACGGCCCAGGGCCTGGAGCTGACGATGGACGTCGTCGGCGAGGACATCACCACCCCCGAGCAGGCCACCGCGGCCCGCGACGCCTACCTGGAGCTGATCGAGCGGCTCAAGGAGCTGGAGCTCGGCGAGCGCGTCGAGATGTCCGTCAAGCTGTCCATGTTCGGCCAGGCGCTGGAGGGCGGTCACGAGCTGGCCCTCGCCAACGTCCGCCCGGTCGTCGAGGCCGCCGCCGCGATCGGCACCACGGTCACGCTGGACGCCGAGGACCACACCACCCTCGACTCGATGTTCGCCATCCACGACGAGCTGCGGAAGGACTTCCCGCAGACCGGCTGCGTCATCCAGGCCTACCTGTTCCGCACCGAGGACGACGCCCGCCGCCTCGCCGCGAACGGCAGCCGGGTGCGCCTCGTGAAGGGCGCGTACAAGGAGCCCGCCGAGGTCGCCCACCAGCAGAAGCAGGAGATCGACAAGGCGTACGTGCGCATCCTGAAGATCCTGATGGACGGCGAGGGCTACCCGATGATCGGGTCCCACGACCCGCGTCTGATCTCCATCGCCCAGGAGCTGGCCCGGCGCGCCGGGCGCAAGCTCGACGAGTACGAGTTCCAGATGCTGTACGGCATCCGCGGCGACGAGCACCTGCGGCTGGCCGCCGAGGGCCACCGTATGCGCGTCTACACCGCCTACGGCACCGACTGGTACGGCTACTTCATGCGCCGCCTCGCGGAGAAGCCCGCCAACCTGCGGTTCTTCCTCCGCTCGATGGTCAGCAAGGGCTGAGCCCGCACCCCGCTCGCAACACCGCTCAGTAAGGAGTTACGGAACCCATGGACGCTGTGACCCAGGTCCCCACCCCCGTCAACGAGCCGGTGCACGGCTACGCCCCCGGCTCGCCCGAGCGCGCCCGCCTGGAGGTCAAGCTCAAGGAACTGGCCGAGAGCCCGATCGACCTGCCGATGACCATCGGCGGCGAGAAGCGGATGGGCGGCGGCGACGCCTTCCAGGTCGTGCAGCCGCACAACCACAAGGCCGTCCTCGGCACCTACCGCAACGCCACCCAGCAGGACGCCCGGGACGCCATCGACGCGGCCCTGGCCGCCGCGCCGGCCTGGCGCGCGATGTCCTTCGACGACCGCGCGGCGATCATCCTGCGCGCCGCCGAGCTGCTGGCCGGCCCGTGGCGCGAGACGCTGGCCGCCTCCACCATGCTCGGCCAGTCCAAGACCGCCCAGCAGGCCGAGATCGACACCCCCTGCGAGCTGGTCGACTTCTGGCGCTTCAACGTCCACTACGCCCGCCAGATCCTGGCCGAGCAGCCGCCGGCGAACTCGCCGGGCGTGTGGAACCGCCTGGACCACCGCCCGCTGGAGGGCTTCGTCTACGCGATCACGCCGTTCAACTTCACGGCGATCGCGGGCAACCTGCCGACCGCGCCCGCGCTGATGGGCAACGTCGTCGTGTGGAAGCCGTCCCCGACGCAGACCCACGCCGCCGTGCTGCTGATGCAGCTGCTGGAGGAGGCGGGCCTGCCCAAGGGCGTCATCAACCTCGTCACCGGTGACGGCCTCGAGGTCTCCGAGGTGGCCCTGAACCACCGCGACCTCGCCGGCATCCACTTCACCGGCTCGACCAAGACCTTCCAGTACCTGTGGAAGACGGTCGGCGCCAACATCGAGAAGTACCGCTCCTACCCGCGTCTGGTCGGCGAGACCGGCGGCAAGGACTTCGTCGTCGCCCACCCGAGCGCCGACCGCGCGATCCTGAAGACCGCCCTGACCCGCGGTGCCTTCGAGTACCAGGGCCAGAAGTGTTCCGCGACCTCGCGCGCCTACATCCCGGCGTCCATCTGGAACGACGGCTTCAAGGAGGAGTTCGCCGCCGAGGTCGACTACCTCACCATGGGTGACGTCACCGACCTGTCGAACTTCATCGGCGCCGTCATCGACGAGCGGTCCTTCGCCAAGAACAAGGCCGCCATCGACCGCGCGAAGAACGACCCGGCCTGCACGATCGTCGCCGGCGGCTCCTACGACGACTCGGTCGGCTACTTCGTCCGCCCGACCGTCATCGAGTGCACCGACCCGGAGAACGAGGTCTTCACGACCGAGTACTTCGGCCCGATCCTCGCCGTGCACGTCTACGAGGACGACAAGTACGAGGAGATGCTGACCCAGATGGAGTCCGCCTCCGACTACGCCCTCACCGGCTCGGTCATCTCCAGCGACCGCGCGGCCACCGCGTACACCATGGACAAGCTGCGCTACGCGGCCGGCAACTTCTACATCAACGACAAGTCGACCGGCGCCGTCGTCGGCCAGCAGCCCTTCGGCGGCGGCCGTGCCTCGGGCACCAACGACAAGGCCGGTGCCCCGCAGAACCTGACGCGCTGGACGCTGACCCGCGCGATCAAGGAGACGCTGGTCCCGCCGACCGACTACACCTACCCGCACATGGGCTGATCCCCAAGGATCACGAACGGGCCGGGTTCCCCCACGGGACCCGGCCCGTTCCCGTGTCCGCCCCGTCGGCCGTCCCGCGGTACAGGACGCAGCGCCGCAGCGGTCCCTCGGGGACGGCCGGGTCGTCGAAGTCGTCGGCCGGGTCGCGGGTCATGCCCAGGCGTTCCATGACGGCCCGCGAGCGCAGATTGCCGGCCGCGGTGACGGCGAGGATCTCCGGCAGGTCCAGCGCGGTGAAGCCGTGGGCCAGTACCGCGCGGGCCGCCTCGGTGGCGTAGCCGTGGCCCCAGGCGGAGCGGGCCAGCCGCCAGCCGGCCTCCACACCGGTGAAGGGCTGGTCCTCCTCCACCGGGTCCAGGCCGGTGAAGCCGATGAACTCGCCGGTCCGCCGCACCTCCACCGCCCAGAACCCCCAGCCCCGGCCGTCCAGATCGGCCTGGAAGCGGGCGGCGGCGGCATCGGTCTGCTCGCGGGTCGGCACGCCCGGCAGATACCGGCGCACCTCCGGATCGGCGTTGAGCGCGGCCCACGGGGCCAGATCGGAGTCCCGCCAGGAGCGGAGCAGCAGGCGTTCGGTGCGCAGTTCGGGCATCGCGTCACCGTAAGGGGCCGTATCGCGCCGGGCGACCGAATAAAACCGGGGGAGCGGGGCCCGCAGGGCTGGCGATACTGGCGCCATGACCGTCCGCACCGCGCACACCGCCGACCTCACCCCCGCCGAACTCGCCGCCGTCCGCTCCTTCCTGCACGACGCCTTCGACGGCGACTTCGCCGACGAGGACTGGGACCACACCCTCGGCGGCGTGCACGCGCTGGTCCACGACGAGCGAGGACTGGTCGCGCACGGCGCGGTGGTGATGCGGCGGGTCCGGTTCGGACAGCGGTGGCTGCGCGTCGGCTACGTCGAGGGCGTCGCCGTACGGCACGATGCGCGGCGCCGCGGGCTCGGCGGCGCGGTGATGGCCGCCCTGGAGCGGATCATCACCCGCGCCTACGACCTCGGCGCGCTCTCCGCCAGCGACACCGGCGCCGCGCTCTACACCGCCCGCGGCTGGCGGGTGTGGGGCGGGCGGATCCACGCGCTCGGCCCGGACGGCATCGTCCGGTTGCCCGACGAGGAGGGCAGCACCTTCGTGTGGCCGGTGCCGGCCGCCGCCCTGGACCCGGGCGCGGAGCTGGTCTTCGACTGGCGGGACGGCGACGTCCTCTGACGCTCCTCTGCCGGTGCCTCTGACCCTCCTCTGCCGCTCCTCTGCCGCTCCGCGAGGAAAAGCGCAGGTCAGGTCGGTGTGGCCCACTCCACCGTCTCAGATAGTAGGAAGTCCGAGTAATTGTGGAGACAGACGCTCCGTCCTCACCTACTTTTGTAGGAGCCGAACGTCTCGCTCGACCGAGTGACTGGCGCTCGTGAGCCGGGCCCGTGCAGGCAACCCCTGCGGCACCGCAGCTCCGCGCCCTCCGGCGTCTCGCAACCCCCTTTCCGTACTCCAGGTCTGCCGAAGGAGTCGATTCCCCATGGCCGAGACGACCGTCCGCCGCCGAGTCCGCCGCGTCTCCCGTACGACGGAGACCGACCGTCAGAACGCCGCCGCCGCCCTCCAGCGCGCCCTCGACCGCCGGGACAACGGCGGCTCCACCGGCCACTGAGGAACCCTCAACCGCCCCTGCGCACCTCGAAGTGGTCGATCCGCTCGCCGTTGCCGGCCAGCGCCGACACCGTGAGCCGTGGGGCGGCCCCGCCCTCCGCCTCCACCACGAGGAACGAGAACCCGCGGTAGCGCACCCGCGACCACTCCACCGTCTCCTGCCGCGCCCGCCGCGACCGCGTCCAGTGGAACGTCGGCACGGCCTCCCGGTCGGCGACCTTCCCCTCGTAGCTCTCGGCGACCCCCGCCGGGAAGCCGTACAGCTCCTTGCCGCCGCCGCCCGCGGTCACGTACACGATCCCGTCGCGTGTCGGGTCCGTCGACCCGCCGATCGGCACCGGCCTGCCCACCGTGCCGTCGCGGACGGCGTCGGTGCGCTCGTAGACGTGGTTGTGCCCGTTGATCACCAGGTCCACCTGGTGCTCGGCGAACAGCGGCAGCCACTCCGCGCGCACGCCGCCGTCGGAGGCGTGCGAGGAGGTGGAGTAGGCGCAGTGGTGGAAGAAGACGACCACGAAGTCGACGCCCTGGTCGGCGCGCAGCTCGCGCAGCTTCTTGTCCAGCCAGGCCGTCTGACGGCCCTCGCTGTAGCCGCGGTTGGCGGGGATCTCGTACGACACGTCGTTGGCGTCCAGCGCCACCACGCCGACGTTGCCGTAGGTGAACGCGTACACGCCCGGCGCCCGGCGCGGGTCGAAGCCGTTGTCCGGCAGCGACCAGCGGGCCCACTGGCCGCCGTAGCCCTCCGGCGAGTACCAGGCCTCCATGTCGTGGTTGCCGGTGGTCACCATCCACGGCACCGACCGCGCCACCGGCTCGGTCTGCCGCAGATACAGGTCCCAGTGGCCGGCGTCGTAGGTGTCCGAGCGCTCGCCCCGGCCGGTCGGGTTGGCGTAGCAGATGTCGCCCGCGTGCAGATGGAAGGCGGGGTCCTGGCGCAGCAGCAGCGCGTTGTTGGCGGCGGCCGCCTCGCCGACGCCCTGGTCGCCGAAGGCCGTGAACACGAACCGCTCGGACTTCGCGGGCGCGGTGCGGAAGGTGCCGAGGCCGGCGCGGTGCTCGGGGGCGGCCGGGTCGCGGCCCTCGTGGCCGACGCCGTAGTAGTACGTCGTGCCGGGCAGCAGGCCGTCCAGGGCGGCGTGCACGTAGTACTGCTCGACCGCCGCGCGCACGCCGGCCAGTTCGGGGGTGTGCAGGGCGCGCAGCTCCGCCGCCACCCGGCCGCCCAACTGGTCGGGGCGGGTCCCGATGCGCACGTACGGCCGGCGCACCGCGGCCGGCAGCTGCCAGGAGATCCGCATCCGGGTGCGCGGGTCGGCGCCGAGGGCGAGATGGCGGCCGAACGGGACGACGGCGGAGCCCGGGGCGCGGGAGGTCGCCGGGGACGGGCCGCCGGCGGCGGTCGTGGCCGTCGCGGCCGCCGTCGTGCCCCGGTCGGAGCAGCCGGTGAGCAGTCCGCCCGCCACCGCTCCGGCCGTCACCAGCGTGCGGCGCCGGGTGAGCCGGGTGCGCAGGTACTCGTGCTGCTCGGCCATGGTCATCCGGTCGGCGAGCCGTGCCGGGATGCCGAAGTCGGGGATCTCCATGCCGGTGAACCTCCCCGCGCGGGCCGACACCTGTGCCAACACCCGTGCCACCTTCGGGTGAACGGGGATCGACGGCTCGGTGTGTCCGTATCGCGGACGGTGCGTGTCATCCCATGGGACGGGGAGTAGGGTGCTCGGCATGTCGGCAAGCTCTCGCAGCATCAATCTCGCAGTGATTCCCGGTGACGGCATCGGCCAGGAGGTCGTGGCCGAAGGCCTGAAGGTCCTCTCCGCCGTCCTTCCGCAGGATGTGAAGCTGGAGACGAAGGACTACGACTTCGGCGCCAAGCGCTACCACGCGACCGGTGAGACCCTCACCGACGCCGACCTCGACGCCCTCAAGAAGCACGACGCCATCCTGCTCGGCGCGATCGGCGACCCGAGCGTGCCGTCCGGCGTCCTGGAGCGCGGCTTCCTGCTCAAGCTCCGCTTCGCCTTCGACCACCACGTCAACCTGCGGCCCTCCAAGCTGCTGCCGGGCGTCGCCACGCCGCTCGCCGGCCAGCCGGAGATCGACTTCGTGGTCGTCCGCGAGGGCACCGAGGGCCCGTACACCGGCAACGGCGGCACCATCCGCAAGGGCACCGAGCACGAGGTGGCCACCGAGGTCTCCGTGAACACGGCCTTCGGTGTCGAGCGCGTCGTGCGTGACGCCTTCGCCCGCGCCCAGGCCCGCCCGCGCAAGAAGCTCACCCTGGTCCACAAGAACAACGTGCTGACCTTCGCCGGTCACCTGTGGACCAACATCTTCAACAAGGTGGCCGAGGAGTACCCCGAGGTCACCACCGAGTACATCCACGTCGACGCGGCGACCATCTTCCTGGTCACCCAGCCCGAGCGGTTCGACGTGATCGTCACCGACAACCTCTTCGGCGACATCATCACCGACCTCGCCGCGGCCGTCTCCGGCGGCATCGGCGTCGCCGCGAGCGGGAACATCAACCCCTCCGGCGAGTTCCCCTCGATGTTCGAGCCGGTGCACGGCTCCGCGCCCGACATCGCCGGCCAGGGCAAGGCCGACCCCAGCGCGACGGTGCTGTCCGTCGCCCTGCTGCTGCGCCACCTCGGCCACGAGGCGGAGGCCGCCCGGATCGAGGAAGCGGTCGCCGCCGACCTCGCCGACCGGGTGGGCAAGCCCGCCCGCTCCACCTCGGAGATCGGCGACGCGCTCGCCGGGCGAGTAGCCGGCTGACCCCGGCGCGCCGATCGAACGTTTTCGAAGCCGCCGGGCCCCCAGGGCACCCGGCGGCTTCCCCGTGTCCCCGCCGGGTGCCACCATCGACCCCTGGGCCGCCTTCACCCTGTTTCTTCCGCTGTCCCACGCGCGCGATAATCGAACGCGGAGCCGCGGAATGAGGGAAAGCTCGGACGTCCTGACACTGGCCACCGGCCGTGCGGGCGTGAAAGCGGCCCGTCACTACAACCGGTGAAGGACAACCACTCATGACGACGCCCACGATCGAGCTGAAGCCCTCGGCCAACCCGCTCTCCGACACGGAGCGCGAGGCGATCCTCACCAGCCCCGGATTCGGCCGCCACTTCACCGACCACATGGTGACGATCAAGTGGACCGAAGGCCGCGGCTGGCACGACGGCCAGCTCGTGCCGTACGCGCCGATCCCCCTCGACCCGGCCACCACGGTCCTGCACTACGCGCAGGAGATCTTCGAGGGGCTCAAGGCCTACCGCCAGCCCGACGGCTCCGTCGCCACCTTCCGCCCGGACCAGAACGCCCTGCGCTTCCAGCGCTCCGCGCGCCGGCTGGCCATGCCGGAGCTGCCCGTCGAGACCTTCGTCGAGGCCTGTGACCTGCTGGTCCAGCAGGACAAGGCGTGGGTGCCGGCGCACGGCGGCGAGGAGTCCCTCTACCTGCGCCCGTTCATGATCGCCACCGAGGTCGGGCTCGGCGTCAAGCCGGCCAACGAGTACCTGTTCCTCGTCATCGCCTCCCCGGCCGGCGCGTACTTCCCCGGCGGCGTGAAGCCGGTCTCCATCTGGGTCTCCGAGGACCGCGTGCGCGCCGTCCCCGGCGGCATGGGTGACGCCAAGACCGGCGGCAACTACGCGGCGTCCCTGCTCGCCCAGGCCGAGGCCGCGGCCAAGGGCTGCGACCAGGTCTGCTACCTCGACGCCGTGGAGCACCGGTGGGTCGAGGAACTGGGCGGCATGAACCTGTACTTCGTGTACGGCGACAAGATCGTCACGCCCACCCTCACCGGCTCCATCCTGGAGGGCGTCACCCGCGACTCGCTGCTCGCGGTCGCCCGTGACCTCGGCTTCGAGGCCGAGGAGGGCCGGGTCTCCGTCGAGCAGTGGCAGCGGGACTCCGAGAACGGCAGCCTCACCGAGGTCTTCGCCTGCGGCACCGCCGCGGTGATCACGCCGGTCGGCACGGTCAAGCGGGCGAGCGCGGAGTGGAAGCAGGGCGGCGGAGAGCCCGGCGAGGTCACTCTCAAGCTGCGCCAGGCCCTCCTCGACATCCAGCGCGGCACGGCGGAGGACCGGCACGGCTGGATGCACAGGCTCGGCTAGCCGGTCGTGGTGACGGCCGTCGCGGGCTCCTGCTCCGCGGCGGCCGTCCCCTTGTCCGCCCGGTTCCGCTTCGTCCGGCCGGTCAGCAGCAGGTACGCCACCGCGCCCACCGCCCCCGACAGCAGGAAGCTCACGTCCACGCCGCCGGTCAGCGCCAGCAGCGGGCCCTCGTACGACGGCAGGGACACGGCGAGCACGCCGACGACGGCGCCCAGCGCCCAGGACACCGCGGCCGGGACGTTCCAGCCGGCCGTGTACCAGTAGATCCCGCCGCGCGCCCGCCGGTTGAACACCTGGAGCGCGTCCGCGTCGTACACCCCGCCGCAGCGGACGAAGCCGATGAGGGTGATGACCGCCCACGGCGTGCCGATCGCGGTCAGCAGCAGCACGAACGACGTCATCGCCGTCTGCGCCGCCAGGGCGAAGTGGCCGGCGAAGACGCAGGCCGTGGCGACGACGGCGACCGCGCAGGTGGCCCGCGCCCGTGACAGCCGCGGCAGGATGGCGTCCAGGTCGAGGCCCATCGAGTAGAGCATCAGACCCGCGTTGCCCACCGATCCGGCCGAGGCGGCGATCAGCAGCGGCAGCAGGTACCAGGCGGGGGCGGCGTCGGCGAGCGGGCCGGCGTAGTCCAGGGCCGCGCGGGCCGCGTACGAGGTGAAGGTGCCGAACAGCTGCGGCACCAGCAGACCGAGGAGCAGGCCGAGCCAGGTCGCCCGCAGCACCGTGCGCGAGGAGTGGCGGGCGGGGGAGATGTAGCGGGTGTAGTCGCCGAGCAGGGTGATGAAGGCGACCGGCCCGGACAGGCCCGCGGCCACCGCCGCCAGCAGCCAGGTCGGCCAGAACCCGCCCAGCAGATAGCCGCCGGCCTCCGGGAGCGCGCTCGTGGTGAAGTCCGGGGCGTAGGCGATCACTCCGAGGACGAGCAGGGCCGTCATGCCGATCGCGAGGACGCGGGACATGGCGAGCAGCACCCGGTAGCCGTAGACGGCGCCCGCGACGGTCGCCGCGGCCAGCAGCCCGTAGACCAGGACGTACGACGGCTCGCCGGCGGGCAGGCCGAACATCCGGCCCAGCACGGCGACCGTCACATCGCCGCCGATCCACACCGTCAGCGCGGTGTAGCCGAGGGCCAGCAGCAGGCCGACCACCGAGCCGACCAGCCGGCCGCGCACCCCGAACTGGGCGCCGGAGGAGGTCGAGAGGTTGGTGGCGGTGCGCAGCGAGATCAGCGCCAGCGGGGCGGTGAAGGCGATGCCGACCAGGGTGCCGGCCACGATCGCGCCGACCGATGCCCACCAGCCCAGTCCGAAGGAGGGCGGCAGCCAGCCGAAGACGATCACCCCGAGGCAGAGATTGGAGCCGAGCAGGATCGACACCAGGTCACGGGGCGTGCTGGTGCGTTCCTCCTCGGGGATGGTGTCGACTCCGCGCTGTTCCATCGGCATGGCTGGTCTCCTTCGACGCCGCCTGACAGTTTGAGTGGCGCTCAATGTGACGTGTCTCAAGCTCATGCGTCAATGTTTCGGTTGCGTGAATCTGCCGTTTAGAGTGATGCTCTAAATCCGGGGAAGGCAAGGAGGTGCCCGCGTCATGAGACTTACCCCGACGGAACGTGACCGGCTGCTGCTCTTCGGAGCCGCCGAGCTGGCCCGCGCCCGCCGCGCCCGCGGCCTGCGGCTCAACGTGCCGGAGGCCACCGCGCTGATCGCGGACACCGTCTGCGAGGCCGCCCGCGACGGCAAGCGGCTCGCCGAGGCCGTCGAGGCGGCCCGGTCCGTGCTCGGCCCGCAGGACGTGCTGCCCGGCGTCGCCGACGTCGTCACCGAGGTCCACGTCGAGGCCGTCTTCGACGACGGATCCCGGCTCGCCGTGGTCTCCGACCCCATCGGCGGCGGACTCGGCGAGCTGGCCCCGGGCGCGCTGCTGCCCGGCCCGGAACACCCCGAACCCGAGGCGGCCGTCCTGGTGACGGTCACCAACACCGCGGGCGTGCCGGTCTCGGTCACCTCGCACTTCCACTTCTTCGAGGCCAACCCCCGCCTGGACTTCCCCCGGGACCGGGCCTACGGCATGCGGCTCGCCGTGCCGGCCGGCTCGTCCGTGCGGTTCGGCCCCGGCGAGAGCGCCGAGGTCGGCCTCGTACCCATCGGCGGCGACCGGATCGCGATCGGCTTCGCCGGTCTGGTCGACGGGCCGCTGGACGCCCCCGGCGCCCGTGCCGAAGCGCTGCGCCGCGCCGCCGCCTGCGGCTACCTCGGCGTACCGGAATCGACGGACCAGGACCAGGAGGCCGAGCGATGAGCCGCCCCGGAGGCCACCCGGCGGAACCCCGCCGCCTCACCCCGTACGAGTACGCCGCCACCCACGGCCCCCGCGCCGGCGACCGGATCCGGCTGGGCGACTCCGGGCTCACCATCCAGGTCGAGTCCGACTCCCAGCGCTACGGCGACGAGTTCCTGGCCGGGTTCGGCAAGACCGCCCGCGACGGACTGCACCTGAAGGCCGCCGCCGTGCGGGACACCTGTGACGTCGTCATCAGCAACGTCGTCGTGATCGACGCCGTGCAGGGCATCCGCAAGGTGTCCATCGGCATCCGCGAGGGCCGGATCTGCGGCATCGGCCGGGCCGGCAACCCCGACACCCTCGACGGGGTCGACGTCGTCGTCGGCACCGGCACCTCGATCGTCTCCGGCGAGGGCCTGATCGCCACCGCCGGGGCCGTCGACACCCATGTCCACCTGCTGTCGCCGCGCATCATGGAGGCCTCGCTCGCCTCCGGCGTCACCACGGTCATCGGCCAGGAGTTCGGCCCGGTGTGGGGCGTCGGCGTCAACTCGCCCTGGGCGCTGAGGCACGCGTTCAACGCCTTCGACGCCTGGCCCGTCAACATCGGCTTCCTCGGCCGCGGTTCGTCCTCCCACGACGCCCCACTGATCGAGGCGCTGGCCGAGGGCGGCGCGAGCGGCTTCAAGGTGCACGAGGACATGGGCGCCCACACCCGCGCCCTGGACACCGCGCTGCGCGTCGCCGAGGAACACGACGTGCAGGTCGCCCTCCACAGCGACGGGCTGAACGAGTGCCTGTCCGTGGAGGACACCCTGCGCGTCCTCGAAGGCCGCACCATCCACGCCTTCCACATCGAGGGCTGCGGCGGCGGACATGTGCCGAACGTGCTGAAGATGGCCGGCGTGCCGAACGTCATCGGCTCCTCCACCAACCCCACCCTGCCCTTCGGCCGGGACGCGGTCGCCGAGCACTACGGCATGATCGTCTCCGTCCACGACCTCAAGACCGACCTGCCCGGCGACGCCGCCATGGCCCGCGACCGCATCCGCGCCGGAACGATGGGCGCCGAGGACGTGCTGCACGACCTGGGCGCGATCGGCATCACCTC
The DNA here is from genome assembly GCF_040298625.1 of Streptomyces sp. NPDC001532. Taxonomy (NCBI): domain Bacteria; kingdom Bacillati; phylum Actinomycetota; class Actinomycetes; order Kitasatosporales; family Streptomycetaceae; genus Streptomyces; species Streptomyces sp. NPDC001532. The sequence goes on along the minus strand of NZ_JBEPAL010000005.1, from coordinate 235,421 downwards.
GTCCGACGCGCAGGGCATGGGCCGGGCCGGCGAGACCGTCCGCCGCACCTTCGCCATGGCCGGGAAGATGAAGGCCGAGCTGGGTGACCCCGGCGTCGGCCACGACAACGAGCGCGTCCTGCGGTACATGGCCAAGCTGACCGTCAACCCGGCCATCGCCCACGGACTCGCCCACGAGGTCGGCTCCATCGAGAACGGCAAGCTCGCCGACATCGTGCTGTGGCGGCCGGAGTACTTCGGCGCCAAGCCGCAGCTCGTCCTGAAGGCGGGCTTCCCGGCCTACGGCGTGGTCGGCGACCCGGGCGCGGCCACCGACACCTGCGAACCGCTCGTCCTCGGCCCGCAGTTCGGCGCGTACGGCGCCACCCCGGCCGACATCTCCGTCGCCTTCGTCGCGCAGGCCGCCCTCGACCAGGGCCGCGACACCATGCCGACCCGCCGCCGCCGGGTCGCCGTGCGCGGCACCCGCGGCATCGGCCCGGCCGACCTGCGACTGAACTCCCGTACCGGGTCGGTCGACGTCGACCAGCGCACCGGGCTCGTCACCCTCGACGGCGAACCGCTGCGCTCGGAGCCCGCCGAGTCGGTCTCGCTCAACCGCCTGTACTTCCTCTAAGCCCGCCGGTCAGCCGGCCGATCTCCGCAGGGAGCTCCTCATGACCTTCCGCATGCCCCCCGAGTGGGCCCCGCACGAGCGCACCTGGATGGCCTGGCCAGGCCCCAACGCGACCTTCACCAGCGACGAGGAGCTGGCCGAGGCCCGCGCCGCCTGGGCCTTGGTGGCCCGCGCGGTGCGCCGCTTCGAGCCGGTGACGGTGGTGCACGGCCCCGGCCAGGGCGCGTCCGCGCGCGAGCTGCTCGGCCCGGACGTCGACCTCGTGGAGCGCGAGCTCGACGACGCCTGGATGCGCGACATCGGCCCGACCTTCGTCAAGGACGAGGAGGGCCGGCTCGCCGCCGTGGACTGGGTGTTCAACGGCTGGGGCGGCCAGGACTGGGCCCGCTGGGAGCACGACTCCAAGATCGCCCGCCATGTCGCGGACCTCGCCGGGGTGCCGGTGCTGAGCAGCACGCTCGTCAACGAGGGCGGCGCGATCCACGTCGACGGCGAGGGCACGGTCCTGCTGACCGACACCGTCCAGCTCGGCGCCGGCCGCAACCCCGGCTGGACCCGTGAGCGGGTCGAGGCCGAGATCCACGCCAAGCTCGGCACCACCAAGGCGATCTGGCTCCCGCACGGCCTGGCCGGCGACTACGGCACCTACGGCACCCAGGGCCATGTGGACATCGTGGCGGCCTTCGCCGGGCCCGGCACCGTGGTCGTGCACAGCCAGCGCGACCCGGCCCACCCCGACCACGAGCGCTCCCGGACCTACCTGGAGCTGCTGCGCGGGCAGACCGACGCCAAGGGCCGGCGGCTGGAGGTCGTCGAGATCCCCGCGCCCACCGTCCTGAAGGACGAGGACGGCGACTGGGTCGACTACTCCTACATCAACCACTACCTGTGCAACGGCGGCGTCGTGCTGTGCGGCTTCGACGACCCCAACGACGAGATCGCGGCCGGGATCTTCCGCCGTCTGTTCCCCGAGCGGACCGTGACCCTGGTGGACGCCCGTACGATCTTCGCAGGTGGGGGAGGCATCCACTGCATCACCCAGCAGCAGCCGAGGATCTAGAGGAGTCAGGGATGGCCGGTGCGGCTCGACCGCGGAAGAACGCACCGCCCCGCGAGGAACTGCTCGCCGCCGCCGTGGAGATGATCGCCGAACGCGGCCTGGAGAAGCTGACCATGGCCGCGCTCGGCCGCGAGGTCGGCATGAGCAGCGGCCATCTCCTGTACTACTTCCGCACCAAGGACGAGCTGCTGCTCCAGGCCCTGGAGTGGAGCGAGGGCCGCCTCGGCGTCGAGCGCGGCCGGCTGCTGGCCCGCCCGGCGCCGGCCCGCGACCGCCTCGACGCCTACGTCGACCTCTACGTCCCCGACGGCCACCGCGACCCGCACTGGACGCTCTGGCTGGAGGTCTGGAACCGCTCGCAGAACGCCGACGACGACGCCCGGGACCGGCAGGCCGCCATCGAGGGCGCCTGGCACCGCGACCTGGTCGCGCTGATCGCCGAGGGCGTCTCGCGCGGCGAGTTCCGGCCCGTCGACCCCGACCGCTTCGCCGCCCGGCTGCGGGCGCTGCTGGACGGCTTCTCCATCCATGTCGCCATCGGTCTGCGCGGCACCGACCGGGCGCAGATTCTCGGCCACGTCCGCGAGTTCCTGGAGCAGAGCCTCCTCGCGGACGACTGAGGCCCTGTCCGGGTTGTACGCGATACGACCGATTGACCCCGGACGCCGTGATGCGTTTGGCTCGTCGGAGCCCTCGGCGCGGGGCCGGGGGAGCAGCGTCGGACCAGGGGGAAATGTGCGCACACTCATGCGGGGGATGCCTGTCGCGGTGCTCGCGGGGGCGATGGTCGCGTTCTCGGTGACCTCGGCGGGGGCGACACCGCCGCCGCGGACCGAGCGGGTCACCGTGTCGGCGACGGGGGAGCAGCTGACGGGCGCGTCGGACGGACCGCGGCTCAGCGCCGACGGACGCCACGCCGCCTTCACCTCGTACGCCCCGGACGCGGTGCCCGGCGACACCAACGGACAGCCCGACGTGTTCGTCCGCGATCTGCGCCGGGGGACCGTCGAGCGGGTCAGCGTGGCCTCGGACGGCACGCAGGCCGACGGGCGCAGCGACACCGCGCGGATCAGCGGCGACGGCCGGTACGTCGCCTTCCTGTCCGCCGCGGGGAATCTCGTGCCGTGGGAGCGGCCGCCCGCGTACCAGCGGGACGTGTACGTGCACGACCGTGACACCGGCCGCACGGAACGGATCAGCGTCCCGGCCGACGGCGGGTCCGGCGGGGTGGCCGACAGCCTCGACATGTCCCGCGACGGCCGCTACCTGGCCTTCACCGCCTCGGTGACCCGGATGGAGGGCGAGGGCACCTCCCACCGGACGCTCGCCTACCTCGCCGACCGGCGCACCGGTGACGTCCGCAGGATCAGCGACCGCGTCCCGTCGGACTGGTACGTGCAGAACCTCCGGCTCAGCGCCGACGGCACCCACCTGGCCTACATCCAGCGCCACCCGCGCGGCGGCCGGGGCGAGCTGTGGCTGGCCGACCTGCGCACCGGCGAGCAGCGGCAGCTCAACCTCACCCCGGAGGGCGACCCGACGAACGGCGCGCCGGCGGGCCTGTCGCTCTCCGCGGACGGCGGCCGCGTCGCGTACGGGTCCTTCGACGACCGTGTCGTCGCCGGGGCCCCGGCGTACACCTGGGAGCTGTACCTGTACGACGCCCGGACGGGCAGCACCCGGTGGGTCACCCACGAGGGCGCGGGCGGACTGGGCGCGGGCACGCTCAGCGCGGACGGCCGCCGGCTGGCCTACCGGCAGGAGGTCACCCTGCCGAGCGAGGAGACCGTGGACAACGTGTACGTCCGCGATCTGCGCACCGGCCGCACCACCCTTGTCACCGAGTCCGTCGACGGCGGCCCGCTGACCGAGGGCTGGAGCGCGCCGAGCGACTTCGCCCGCGACGGCCGGCTGCTCGGTCTGTTCTCGACGTCCGCCCGGCTGGTGCCGGGCGACACCAACGGGGAGGGCGACGGCTTCGTCCGCCGGCTGCGATGAGTGATCCGGGGCTCGCATACTGAGACGGCCGTGAGAGCGGAGGCGGGGCTGTGCCAGACTGCCTCCGTGCTCTCGTTCGCCATGATTATTGGCAGCAGGCGCGCCGGTCCGCAGTGACCGCCTCGTACGACCCGGTACGGGCGGACACCGTCGTCCTCGACCCGCGCGCAGACCTCTCGCACCCGCGAGAGGTTTTTCGTTTTCCTGGCCCACCCGCAGCCGGGGAAAGAGCGCGAGGGATCATAGAAGGACGGTGGAGCCGGTCATTCCGGTAGACCGAGATCCCCACAGGAGCCTTGACACCATGACGGAAACCAGCGAGCTCGACGACTCGTTCCACGTCTTCGACACCACCCTGCGCGACGGTGCCCAGCGCGAGGGCATCAACCTCACGGTCGCGGACAAGCTGGCCATCGCACGGCACCTGGACGACTTCGGCGTGGGGTTCATCGAGGGCGGCTGGCCCGGCGCGAACCCGCGGGACACCGAGTTCTTCGCCCGCGCGCAGGCGGAGATCGACTTCAAGCACGCCCAGCTCGTCGCCTTCGGTTCCACCCGCCGGGCCGGCGCCAAGGCTTCGGAGGACCCGCAGGTCAAGGCCCTGCTCGACTCCGGCGCCCCGGTGATCACGCTGGTCGCGAAGTCCCACGACCGGCATGTCGAGCTGGCGCTGCGCACCACCCTGGAGGAGAACCTGGAGATGGTCCGCGACACCGTCTCCCACCTCAAGGCCCAGGGCCGCCGGGTCTTCGTCGACTGCGAGCACTTCTTCGACGGCTACCGCGCCAACCCCGAGTACGCCAAGTCCGTGGTCCGCACGGCCTCGGAGGCCGGCGCGGACGTCGTCATCCTCTGCGACACCAACGGCGGCATGCTCCCCGCCCAGGTCCAGGCCGTCGTCACCACGGTCCTCGCCGACACCGGCGCCCGGCTCGGCATCCACGCCCAGGACGACACCGGCTGCGCGGTCGCCAACACCCTCGCCGCCGTCGACGCGGGCGCCACCCACGTCCAGTGCACGGCCAACGGCTACGGCGAACGGGTCGGCAACGCCAACCTGTTCCCGGTCGTCGCGGCGCTGGAGCTGAAGTACGGCAAGAAGGTGCTGCCCGAGGGCCGGCTGCGCGAGATGACCCGGATCTCGCACGCGATCGCGGAGGTCGTCAACCTGACGCCCTCCACGCATCAGCCGTACGTGGGAGTTTCCGCGTTCGCCCACAAGGCCGGTCTGCACGCCTCCGCGATCAAGGTCGACCCGGACCTCTACCAGCACATCGACCCCGAGCGGGTCGGCAACACCATGCGGATGCTGGTCTCCGACATGGCCGGCCGCGCCTCCGTCGAGCTCAAGGGCAAGGAGCTCGGCATCGACCTCGGCGGCGACCGCGAACTGGTCGGCCGGGTCGTCGAGCGGGTGAAGGAGCGCGAGCTCAAGGGCTACACCTACGAGGCCGCGGACGCCTCCTTCGAGCTGCTGCTGCGCACCGAGGTCCAGGGCAGGCCGCTGCGCTACTTCGAGGTCGAGTCCTGGCGGGCCATCGTCGAGGACCGCCCCGACGGCACCCACGCCAACGAGGCCACCGTCAAGCTGTGGGCCAAGGGCGAGCGGATCGTCGCCACCGCGGAGGGCAACGGCCCCGTCAACGCCCTCGACCGGGCGCTGCGGGTGGCGCTGGAGAAGATCTACCCCCAGCTCGCCAAGCTCGACCTGGTCGACTACAAGGTCCGCATCCTGGAGGGCGTGCACGGCACGCAGTCCACGACCCGGGTGCTGATCTCCACCTCGGACGGTGCCGGCGAGTGGTCCACGGTCGGCGTGGCGGAGAACGTCATCGCCGCGTCCTGGCAGGCGCTGGAGGACGCGTACACCTACGGACTGCTGCGGGCGGGCGTACAGCCGGCGGAGTGACCGGCGTGCGGCACCGGGCCCCGGCGAGTTCTCCGGACTCGCCGGGGCTCCGCGCGTCCGCGGGACAGGTCGGCGCAACAACGCCGTCGGACAAGGGAGTCGAGTGCGGGGCCCGGCCTGACCGGGCGTCTTGACGCGCCTCCGGGCCCCTAGTTAACTCACGAGCTGATCTAAGCCCTGAGTGAACTGTCGGATCCAGAGTGAACCAGAGAGTCGAGGGAAGGTCCATGCCGAGAGCCGCCCTGCTCGTCTCCGCCGCGTTACTCGCCACCCTGCTGCCCATGGCGCCGGCCGCCGCCGGCACCGCCGCCCGCGCCTCCGCCGACGACCCCGCCCCCGTCGCCGTCGACCGCTTCGAAGGCGAGGTGCCCTTCGCGCAGCAGCCCGCCGAGGGCATCTTCACCTGGGGCGGCGACACGGACGATCCGCCCACGCTCCGGCTGGCCGACCGCCCGGACGCCCCCGAGGGCCAGAAGGTCCTCGCCGGCACCTACGACATCAGCGGCTGGGGCGGCTTCACCCACGACTACGCCGCGACCGAACCCGCCCACGACTGGTCCGCGCACCGCGGCATCCGCTTCTGGTGGGACGGCCGAGGCGACGGCCGGCGGATCACCTTCGAGCTCAAGGACGGCGGCGCCCACGGCGAGGCCTCCGAACTGTGGACGGCGTCCTTCACCGACGACTTCACGGGCTGGAAGCGGATCGAGATCCCCTTCACCGACTTCGCGTACCGCACCGACTACCAGCCCGTCGGAGGCATCGACCAGGTCCTCGGCCTCACCGCGATGTGGGGGTACGCCGTCACCCTCCCCACCGGTGCGCCGGGCGAGTTCGCGCTGGACGGTGTCGAGCTGTACGGCCGCGCCGACCAGTCGCTGCGCGCCTCCGTCACCACCGACGCCGCCGTCCACCCGGTCCGCGAGGGCGACACCGCGACGCTCCGGCTGACCGTCGCCACCACCGGCTCCGCACCCATCGACGAACCGGTGACCGTCTCCTACGAGACGGCCGGCGGCACCGCCTCGGTCGGCGACTACACGCCCGTCCGCGGCGAGTTCACCTTCCCCGCGGGCACCGCCTCCGGCACGGTGCGCACCATCCAGGTGCCCACCCGCAAGGACCGGTCCGCCGAGCCCGCCGAGACCATCCCGGTCAAGCTGACCGTCACCGGCGCCAAGGCCCCCGCCGAGACCCCGCAGGTCGTCGTCGACGCCCACGGACTGCCGTACCTCGACGAGCGGCTGCCGGTGCGCAAGCGGGTCGCGGACCTGCTGGACCGGATGTCGCTCGAGGAGAAGGCCGGCCAGATGACCCAGGCCGAGCGCGGCGCGCTCACCGCGCCCGGTGACATCGCGGCCTACGACCTCGGCTCGCTGCTCTCCGGCGGCGGCTCCACGCCGACCCCGAACACCGCCGGGGGCTGGGCGAGGATGATCGACGCCTTCCAGCTGAGGGCGCAGGCCACCCGCTTCCAGATCCCGCTGATCTACGGCGTCGACGCGGTCCACGGCCACAACAACCTGGTCGGCGCCACGGTCATGCCGCACAACATCGGCATCGGCGCCACCCGCGACCCGCGGCTGGCCCGCGAGACCGGCGCCGTGACCGCCGCCGAGGTCCGCGCCACCGGCGTCCCCTGGGACTTCGCGCCCTGCCTGTGCGTGACCCGCGACGAGCGCTGGGGCCGCTCCTACGAGTCGTTCGGCGAGGACCCGGCGCTGGTCGAGTCGATGGAGACGGTGATCCAGGGCCTCCAGGGCCGGGCCGACGGCCGGGACCTCGACCGCTCCGACAAGGTCCTCGCCACCGCCAAGCACTTCGTCGCCGACGGCGGCACCGCCTACGGCTCCTCGACGACCGGCACCTACACCATCGACCAGGGCGTCACCCGGGTCACCCGCGAGGAGCTGGAGGCCGTCCACCTCGCCCCGTACGAGGAGGCCGTGGACCGCGGCGTCGGCACGGTGATGCCCTCGTACTCCTCCCTGGACCTGATCGGCGACGACCAGGGGCCGGTGAAGATGCACGCCCACGCCGGGATGCTCACCGATGTGCTCAAGGAGCGGATGGGCTTCGACGGGTTCGTCATCAGCGACTGGGCGGCCATCGACCAGATCCCCGGCGACCTCGCCTCGGACGTGCGGACCTCGGTCAACGCGGGCCTCGACATGATCATGGTCCCGTACGCCTACAAGGACTTCCGCGACACCCTCGTCGACGAGGTCCGCGCGGGCCGGATCAGCGAGCAGCGGATCGACGACGCCGTCGCCCGCGTCCTCACCCAGAAGTTCCGCCTCGGCCTCTTCGAGCAGCCCTGGGCCGACACCTCCGCCGCCTCGGAGATCGGCTCCGCCGCCCACCGCGCGGTGGCCCGCGAGGCCGTGGCCGCCTCCCAGGTGCTGCTGAAGAACGACGGCGCTGTGCTGCCGCTGAAGGCCTCGCAGAAGGTGTACGTCGCCGGGTCCAACGCCGACGACATCGGCAACCAGTCCGGTGGCTGGACCGTCACCTGGCAGGGCGCCTCCGGCGACATCACGCCGGGCACCACGATCCTGGAGGGCATCCGGAGCACCGGCGCGGACGTCACCTGGTCGAAGGACGCCTCGCGGCCGCTGGCCGGTCATGACGTCGGCGTGGTCGTCGTCGGCGAGACCCCGTACGCCGAGGGTGTCGGCGACGTCGGCAACGGGCACGACCTGGAGCTGTCCGCCGCCGACAAGGCCGCCGTCGACACGGTGTGCGCGGCCGTGCAGTGCGTGGTGCTGATCGTCTCCGGCCGCCCCCAGCTCCTCGGCGACCGGCTCGGATCGATCGACGCGCTGGTGGCGTCCTGGCTGCCGGGCACCGAGGGCGACGGCGTGGCGGACGTGCTGTACGGGCGGCGCGCCTTCACCGGGCAGCTGCCCGTGACCTGGCCGAGGTCCGAGGCGCAGCTGCCGGTCAACGTCGGTGACACGGCCTACGACCCGCAGTTCCCGTACGGCTGGGGGCTCACCACCCGCACCCAGGTGCCCTCCGGCGGCACCGCCACCCTGCACGCCCTGGCCGTCGCGGCGCGGGCGGCCGAGCGGGCGGGCGCCGAGCAGACCGGGCGGGCACTGGTCACCAGGGCCCGGCTGCTGGTGCAGCGCGCGGCGGGGCAGGACATCACCGCCGCCTTCGCCAAGCCCTTCGCCGAGGCGGACCAGCTGCTGCTGACCGGGCGGTACGGGGCGGCGGTGGACAAGCTGATCACCGCCCACCGGGCGACGGCCTGAGGCCGGGACATCGGGCCCGGGGCATCTCCCTCCGGGCCCGATGTCCATTTATCACCCTTTTCGGGTAGCTTCGAAGGTATGAAGGCCGCGTTGGGGCGTACCTTCGGACGCCTGCTGATCGTGCCGGTCATCGCCGCACTGGCGGTGCTGTCGGCCGGTGCGCCCGGAGCGCACGCGGCCACCGACCTCACCGAGGTCGCCCAGGCCCTGCGGGAAAGTCCCGTCTACGTCGATCCCGCCGCCTCCGACGTGCTGTCCGAAGCAGACGCCGAAGCGCTCGCGGACAAGATCGAGGACGCGGACAAACCGGTGTTCGTGGCGGTCCTCCCCGCCGACCAGCCGACCCAGGACCTCTTCCGCAACCTCCGCACCGAGACCGGCATCACCGGCCTGTACGGTGTCCGCCTCGGCGAGCGGTTCGACGCGCGCGCCGACAGCAGCGTGCTCAGCCGCCAGGGAGTGTCCAACCTGGTCGCGGCCGTGCAGGACGCGGGCGACGCCAAGGCCCAGCTGAACGACTTCGTCGACGACGCCCTGCGCGGCGGCGTCGGCGGCACCGCCCCCGCCTCCTGGGGCTCCGGCGACGGCGACGGCGTCTCCACCACCGCCCTGGTCACCACCGGCGCGGTACTGGCCGCCGGCGGCGCGGGCGCGTACGCCGTGGTCCGCCGCAACCGGCGCCGCCACGAGGAGGAGCAGCGGGCAGCGCTGGAGAAGCTGCGCGTGGTCGTCGACGAGGACATCACCGCGTTCGGCGAGGAACTGGACCGGCTCGACTTCCGGCCCGCCGAACCCGGCGCCGACGACGCGATGCGCGCCGACTTCGAACACGCCCTGGACGCCTACGACACGGCGAAGGCGCAGATGGCCGCCGCCCGCAGACCGGAGGACGTGCGCCCGGTCACCGAGTCGCTGGAGAACGGCCGCTTCGCCCTCGCCTCGCTCGCCGCCCGCCGCGAGGGACGGCCGCCGCCCGAACGCCGGCCGCCCTGCTTCTTCGACCCGCGCCACGGCCCGTCCGTCGCCGACGTCGTGTGGACGCCGTCCGGCGGTGCCTCCCGTGAAGTGCCCGTGTGCGCGGCCGACGAGGCCCGGCTCGCCGACGGACAGGACCCCATGGTCCGCGAGGTCGACACCGACTACGGCCGGCGCCCCTACTGGGACGCGGGCCCCGCCTACGGCCCCTGGGCGGGCGGCTACTTCGGCGGCGGCCTGCTGCCCGGCCTGCTCGTCGGCACCATGCTCGGCGGCATGATGGCCACCCCGGCCTACGCGTCCGACTACGGCTCCGACTACGGCGACTTCGGCGGCTACGAGGGCGGCGACGTGTCCGGCGCCGACTTCGACACCGGTGACTTCGGCGGCGGCGGAGGCTTCGGCGGCGGCGACTTCGGCGGTGGCGGCGGCGACTTCGGCGGCGGGTTCTGACCGCCCGCCGCCCCGCCGCTCACGCGTGGTCCGGCAGCCGCAGCCACTCGTCCCAGGTCAGGTCCCGCCCGATGAACCGCGGCCGCGCGAACGGCCAGTCCGCGCCGATCCACCGCGGCACGAAGGCGTCCAGCGCCCGCTCCAGCGCGCCGCCCGCCTCCTCGTCCACCACCCACCAGGAGATCTCGGCGTCGGCGCCCGCCTTCTCCGGCGGATCGATGTAGACACAGCCGCGCAGCGCGGTGCGGTCCGCGTTCTCCACCGTGTAGTTGAACGACTGGTGGGCCTCGATCTCCGCGGCGTGCCGCTCCAGATCCGCCTGGTTCGCCTCGTACGACATGGTGGCCGCCGGCCAGCCCCAGGCCGCGCCGAAGAGCGACCACAGGCGCTCGCGCGAGCCCATCACGGCCGGGTAGTCGAGCGGCGCGTCCGCACCGCTGATCGGGCGCAGCCGGTGGCCCCCGCCGCCGGGTACCTCGACGTGGACGGGGTGGACGAAGTCGTGCGGCAGCCAGCTCATGACGGCGACCCAACCACGCCACCGCGCCCGCGCGCACGGCCTTTTGCGGGCGAGGGTTGCGGGCGAGGGGGCGATCGAGGTCGGTTTCTGTCCTACTGGCGGCCTACCGTGCCGGTATGACCACTCCGGAGCAGCCCCTCGCCTTCGAGTCCGTCGCCGAGCTGGACGCCTGGCTCGCCCGGCACCCGGCACCGCATCCCGGTCTGTGGGTGCGGGTCGCCAAGAAGGGGTCGGGCCTGCCCTCCGTCACCGCCGCCGAGGTCAACGACGCGGCCCTGTGCCACGGCTGGATCACCGGACAGCGCAAGGGCCTCGACGAGACCCACTACCTCCAGCGGATCACCCCGCGCCGCACCGGCAGCCTCTGGTCGATGGTCAATGTGCGCCGGGTCGCGGAACTCACCGACGCCGGACGCATGCGCCCCACCGGTCTGGCGGAGGTCGAGGCGGCCAGGGCGGACGGACGGTGGGCGGCGGCCTACGAGTCGCAGCGCCACGCCGGTGTCCCCGACGATCTCGCGGCGGCGCTCGAGCGGAGTCCCCGGGCGAAGGCGGCCTTCGAGGCGCTCGGCAGGACGGACCGCTACCTCGTCGTCCTGGACCTGCTGCGCGCCCGTACGCCCGAGCGGCGGGCCGCCCGGCTGGCCGCCGCGATCGGGAAGCTGGAGGGCGCGGCCGGCTGAACGGCGAGCGCCCGCCCTCCTCGGGGGAGTGGAGGGCGGGCGCGCTCGGGGGGCCGGAGCGGGGCCCGGGGCGGAACCCGGGCCGCGGGCTCAGGCGTTCTTGATCGCCGAGATGTCGAAGTTCAGCTTGATCTTGTCGGAGATCAGGAAGCCGCCGGTCTCCAGTGCGGCGTTCCAGGTCAGGCCGAACTCGGAGCGCAGGATCGTGGCCCGGCCCTCGAAGCCGACGCGCTCGTTGCCGAACGGGTCCTTGGCGAGGCCGTTGAACTCCAGGTCGATGGTGATCGGCTTGGTGACGCCGAGGATCGACAGGTCGCCGGTGATCCGGTAGTCGTCGCCGCCCAGGGACTCCGCCTTGGTGGAGCGGAACGTCATGGTCGGGAACTGGTCCGTCGTGAAGAAGTCCGCGCTCTTCAGGTGGCCGTCACGGTCGGCGTTGCCGGTGTCGATGCTGTCCATCTTGACGTCGATGGAGGCGCTGGAGCGGGCCGGCTCCGAGCCGTCGAGGTGCAGCGAGCCGCTGAAGTCGAGGAACTTGCCCTTGACGTTGGTGACCATCGCGTGGCGGGCGGTGAAGCCGATGGTGGTGTGGGCCGGGTCGAGGGTGTAGTCGCCGGTGAGGGTGGCCAGGTCGAGGGTCATGGCGTGCTCCTTGGGGACGGAATGTTGAATGTTCAACGAGGGGAACAAGGACCACCGTAGACCTATTCCGTTCAACATTCAACATCTAGGGCGAGGTCATACGGTTGGATCACTCCTACGAGTGGTACTCGGCGCCCGTGACCTCGGTCGCGGTCCTGGTCGAGCTGATGCGCAGCGGCACATCGGGCGGCCACGTCAAGTGCTGGGAGCGCTTCGCGGAGAGCGCCGCCCGGCTGCCGCACACCGCGCCCGAGCTGGACCTGACGGTGTACTACCTGGGTACCCAGGAGCGCGTCGAGGCCCTCTCGCCCCACGTCCGCCTCGTCATGCTCCGCCCCGTGCTCGGCTCCGGCGCCCTCACCTCCGCCCGCGGCGCCGAGGACGTCACCGACCTCGCCCCCTACCACCCGAGGCTCGCCGCCCTGCTGCCCCGCCACGACGTCTGGCACCTCACCCACGGCTTCGCCTACGCCGCCACCGCCGTCCGCCTGGCCCGCCGCACCGCCCGCCGCGGCGGCCCGGCACCACGCCTGGTGGCCTCCGTGCACACCGACGTCCCCGCCCTCGCCGCCGTCTACGCCCGCTACCTGGCCGCCCGCCGGCTGCCCGCCGCGGCCGAGCCGCTCGCGCGCGGTGCCGAGCGCCGGCTGCGCCGACGCCGGGACCGCCTCCTGAACGCCTGCGAACGCGTCCTCGCGCCCACCCCGGCGGGCTGCGCCGAACTGGTCCCCGTCCTCGGCGCCCACCGCGTCGCCCTGCTGCGCCGCGGCATCGACCACACCCGCTTCCACCCCGACCCCGCCGCCCGCACGGAACTGACCCGCGCCCACGGCATCCCCGCCGACCGCCCGCTGATCCTCTTCGCCGGCCGGCTGGACGCCTCCAAGGGCCTGCCGCTGCTCGCCGACAGCGTGCGCCTGCTGCGCGCCGGGGGACTGCCCGTCCACCTGGTCCTGGCGGGCGCGGGCACCGAGGCCGAGCCCGTCCGGCGCTCCCTCGCCCCCGACGTCACCCTGCTCGGCCCCCTTCCGCAGGACCGCCTGGCGCGCGTCTACGCCGGCTGCGACCTCTTCGCCTTCCCGTCCCGCACCGAGACCTGCGGCAACGCCGTCGCCGAGGCCATGGCCAGCGGCCTGCCCGTCCTCCTCCCGGCGGGCGCCCGCACCACCCGCTGGCTGACGGCCCCCGGCGAGGACGGCGTGATCGTCCCCGTGGACACCCCGCACGCCTGGGCCGCGGCCCTCAGCACCCTTCTCACCGACCCGGCCCGCCTCACCGGCATGGGCCGCAGAGCCGCCGCGACCGCCCGCGAGACCCACCCGAGCTGGGACCGGGTCCTGCGGGAGGACCTTCTGCCGCTGTGGGTCCGGGAGGAGCGGTGGGGGCGGGGGCTGGGTTCGGAGCGCTGAGGGCGGGGGCCGGGTTCGGGCGGAGCGCTGAGGGCGGGGGCTGGGTCCGGGAGGAGCGCTGACGGCGGGGGGTGGGTCCGGAGCGCTGAGGGCGGGGGCCGGGTTCCGGCGGAGCGCGCCCCCTCCGCCCCGGTTCACGTCCGCCTGGAACCGTCCTCCACCCGCCCCCTCCGTTCGTGCAACGCCGCCACCACCGGGGACGAGTCCAGGGTGGCGATGCCCGTGACGGCCAGGAGCAGGCCGGTCAGGGTGAGGGCGCTGAGCGGCCAGGACATGGTGATCGACTCGCCGAAGACGGCCGTGCCGACGGTCACCGCGACCACCGGCTCGGTCGCGTCGAGGACCGTCATGCTCGCGGCCAGCGGGCCCTGCTGGAACGCCGTCTGGATGAGGAGCAGGCCGCCGAGCGAGGCCACCACCAGCGCGTAGGTCTGCCAGGCGGACAGCGCCGCGCCGAGGCCGTGCCGCAGCCGGTCCACGGTCGCCGCGAGCAGGACGGACTGGGTGCCCATGACCACCCCGGCCGCCAGCGCCGTCGCCGAGGCCCGCCAGGGCCCGGTCAGCCGCCGGGCGGCGGCCAGGGCGGCGCAGACCACGGCGAGGGTGGCGCCGAGGATCAGCAGCCAGGCGAGCGGGCTCGCGGACGCCGGCCGGCCCCCGTGCGGCCGGGCCGTGACCAGGGCCGCCGCCAGCCCGACGGCCACCGCGGCCGTGCCGAGCCACTCCCGGCGGCCCAGCCGCATCCGGTGCAGCCGTGCCGACAGCGGCACCGCGAACACCAGCTCCGCGACGATCAGCGGCTGCACCAGACTCAGCGGACCGAACGCCAGCGCCAGCGACTGGAACCCGTACGCGAGCACCGCCAGCGCGATGCCGCCCAGCCACAGCGGATCGCGGGCCAGCCCGCCGAGCAGCCGCAGCCGCAGCGCCTCGTCGTCCGGGCGCGCCCCCGCGGCCCACTGCTGGAGCAGCCCGGCGACGGCGAAGCAGGCGCCGGCGGCGAGCGCGGCGAGCACGGCGATCGCCATCGGTCGGCAGCCCCTCCGGTCGGCCTACTGAGTCGTCGTCACCCCGTCACCGTCACCCGGTGACTCTCACCCGGTGGCTCTCACCCGGTGACTGTCACTCGGTCGTCTCGCGGTCCCGCGTGTGCACGTACAGCTTGCGCCGGTCGCCGACGTCGACGCGTTGCGGCAGCGGCAGTTCGTAGCGCACCGGCATCAGATGGTCGGCGAGCTGGCGCCGCGGGTTGTAGACCTGGTTGAACTTCCACAGCATCCGGGCGAAGTTGGTCTGCCCGTGCAGCAGATTGCGGCCCAGCACCGCCGCCGCGCCGAAGGCGGTCCGTACCCCGAGGTGCTTGCGGTTGATGACCGCCTGGGTGCGCACCAGCTCCTCGTAGAACCGGCCCAGCGGCAGCGTGGTGGGGACCACGGCGTGCTGGATGTCGAAGAGGCGGTAGTCGCGGGTGGTGAGCCGGCGCGACTCGGTGTGCCAGATCTCCGTACCTGGGTACGGCGTCATCACGGTGAAGTGCACGATCTCCGGTACCGACAGCGCGAACTCCCGCACCACCCGGAACCGTTCCTCGTCCCACGCGGGGTCGACGATCAGGTTGATGGCGACCTGGATGCCCATGCGCCGCGCGGTCTCCAGCGCCTTGAAGTTCTCGTCGGGGCTGATCCGCTTGCGGAACAGGTCCAGCCCCTCCGCGTCGATCGCCTCCATGCCGAGGAACATGTACTTCAGCCCGAGCCGCGCCCACCGCTCGAACACCTCCGGATGCCGCAGCAGCACATCGCTGCGCGTCTCCAGGTAGTACCGCTTGCGGATCCGCCGCCGCTCCACCTCCGCGGCGATCGCGTTGCCGTGCTCGGGCCGGATGAACGCCACGTCGTCCACGATGAACACGTTGGGTTCGCGGATGGAGGCCAGCTCGGCGGCGGCCGCCTCGGGGGTGGCCTTGCGGTAGCTGCGGCCGTAGAACGTCCACGCCGAGCAGAAGGAGCAGTCCCAGGGGCAGCCGCGGGTGAACTCGATGGACGCGCACGGGTCCAGCTCGCCGATGAAGTAGCGGCGCCGGTTGCGCATCAGGTCCCGCGCCGGCGGCGGCCCGTCGATGCTGTGCAGCATCAGTGGCGCGGGCCCGCGCCCCGCCGCCGTGACGACCCCGGGCACCCCCTCGACGCCCCCGTCGCGGATCGCCGCCAGCAGCGGCCCGATCGCCGGTTCGCCCTCGCCGCGGACCACCGCGTCGACCGCGCCGTGCGCCTGTTCGAGCACCTCCTCGGCGACGAAGGACACGCTGTGCCCGCCGAAGAAGACGAAGCAGCCCGGCACGGCCCGCTTCACCTGCGCGGCGAGTTCGATCGCCTCGGGGATGTTGGCGAGGTAGTTCAGCGAGACGCCCAGCGCCTCGGGCCTGAAGGACCGCACCTCGGCGCGCAGCCGGTCGGGGCCGAGCACCTGGAGGTCCACGACCCGGACGTCGTGCCCGGCGATACGCGCCGCGCCGGCGACCCGTTCGAGGCCGAGGGGTTCGAGGCGCAGGAAGATCTCGGAGTACATCAGGGCGCTGGGGTGGACGAGGAGCACACGCATGGTCACCTCCGGAGGTCTCCCCTTCGTATCCCGGCGATCCCGGGTCGTGCACCGCCCGTACCTCCGCCTGGCGGCACCGAGCGGCACGCAGGGGTGGTTCCGCCGTGCGGGAGACCGGGTGCCGGGGGCGCCCTGACCCACGTGAGGCGTGCGCGCCCGTACCCGCCGGTTCGGGTGAGCCGACGGCGGCGGACGGACCGCAGAACTGGCGCCGGTGACGGCTTCGGCGGTGTCCTGGAGAGCGAGGCCCGGAAAACCGGACGAACTGCGCAGGGAGACCGACCCGTGACCCACACCGGCTCCACCTCCGATCCACGGGCGAGCGCCGTGCCCGCCCGACCCGCCCCGGCCGCGGCGCAGGCTCTTCGGCCGCCGCGCCACGACCGGCCGGTCTGCCTGGTCACCGGTGCCTCCTCGGGCATCGGCGCCGCCACCGCCCGCCGGTTCGCCGAGGGCGGCTGGCATCTGCTGCTGAGCGGCCGGGACCGGGACCGGCTGGCCGAGACGGCCGTCGGCGCCTCGGCCGACGTACTGCCCGCGGACCTCGCCGTCCCGGGCGGGCCGCGGCTGCTGGCCCGCTCCGCGCTGGCGGCGACGGGGCGGGTGGACGTGCTGGTGGCGGGGGCGGGCATCGGCTGGGCGGGCCCGTTCGCCGCCATGCCGCACGACGCGATCGACGGGGTCCTCGGGGTGGACCTGGCCGCCACCTTGCACCTGGTCCGGGAGGTGCTGCCGGCGATGGTGGAGGCGGGCCGGGGCCGGGTGGTGCTGGTCGGCTCGATCGCGGGCTGTGTCGGGGTGCGTGAGGAGGCGGTGTACTCGGCGGCCAAGGCGGGGGTGGCCGCGTTCGCGGACGCGCTGCGGCAGGAGGTGCGGGGCACCGGGGTGGGGGTGACGCTGGTGGTGCCGGGTCCGGTGGACACGGAGTTCTTCGCCCGCCGCGGCACCCCGTACCGCCGCTCGCGGCCTCGCCCCACCTCGCCGGACAGCGTCGCCCGCACGGTGTGGGAGGCGGTCCGCCGGGAGCGGGACGAGGTCTATGTGCCGGGCTGGATGTCCCTGCCGGGCCGGGTGCGGGGCCTGGCGCCGGGGCTGTACCGGCGGCTGCTGCACCGATTCGGCTGAGTGGCGCGTCGCATCGGCCCGAGCGAACGCTCCCGCGGCGGTTCCCCCGCCCGCCTTCCGCTGCTAGAGGGCATGAACATGACGTCCTTACGCCGTGCCCTGCCGAGCCGCAGAGCCGTCCTCCTCGCCACCGGCCTGGCCATGGCCGCCGCCGCCCGCCCCGCCGCCGCGCGGGCCGCCGCCGGCCCCCGCACCGACGCCGACACCGACACCGCCGCCGACGCCGACCCGTACGACACCCTGCGCCGCCGTTGGCTCGATCTCACCCTCGGCAGCGGCTACGACCCCACGGCCGAGCCGTACGCCGCCCGCCTCGCCGAGACCGGCGAGCTCGCCCGCGGCTTCGCCGCCACGCTGCCCGCGGCGCCGCCGCCGAACTCCCTGTGGCCGGACGCCCCCTTCGACCCGCCGGCCGGCATCACCCGCAGCTACAGCCGCCTGTGGACGATGACCCGGGCCTACGTCCAGCCGGGCACCGGCGCCACCGGCGACCCGGACCTCCTCACCGCCGTCCTGCGCGGCCTCGACCACCTCGCCGCCACCGTCTACCACCCGGGCACCACCCGCTACGGCAACTGGTGGGAGTGGCAGATCGGCAGCCCGCGGCTGCTGACGGACATCACGGCCGCCCTGTACGAGCGGCTGGGCGAGGCCCGGATCGCCGCGGCCTGCGCCGCCGTCGACCACTTCGTCCCGGACACGATGTTCGCCGACTACTCCGGCACCTCCACCGGCGCCAACCGGGTCGACCTGTGCCGCTCGGTCGCCGTGCGCGGCATCCTCGGCCGCGCCCCGGACCGGATCGCGCTCGCCCGGGACGCGCTCTCGCCGGTCTTCCCGTACGTCACCCGGGGCGACGGCCTGTACGCCGACGGATCGTTCGTCCAGCACACCTGGGTCGCCTACTCCGGCACCTACGGCCAGGTCCTGCTCGACGGCCTCGGCCGGCTCCTCGCCCTGCTCGCCGGCTCCGCCTGGGAGGTCACCGACCCCGCCCGGCAGATCGTCCTGGACAGCGTCGAGCGCGCCTACGCCCCGCTGATCCACGACGGTCTGGTGATGGACATGGTCAACGGGCGGGCCATCAGCCGGGGGCTCCTCAGGAGCGACGAGCGGCGGGTGATGCGCGGCGACCACTTCCACGGGCAGGGGATCATCGCCGCCATCGCCCTCCTCGCCCAGGGCGCGAGCCCCGCCGAGCGGGAGCGCTGGTACGCCGCCGTCAAGGGCTGGATCGAGCGCGACACCGTGAGCCCGCTGCTCACCGCGCGCCAGTTCGACGTGGCCGATCTGGCGCGGCTGCACACGATCGCCGCCGCCCCCGTCCCGGCCGCCCCCGAGCCCGTCGGCCATCACCTCTTCGCGGCCATGGACCGCGCGGTGCACCGCCGGCCCGCCTTCACCGCGGGCCTCGCCATGGCGAGCGACCGGATCGCGTACTACGAGTGCGGCAACGGGGAGAACCCACGCGGCTGGCACACCGGCGCCGGGATGCTGTCCTGGTGGGCGCCCGGCCTCGGCGACCAGTACACCGACTGGTACTGGCCGACCGTCGACTGGTACCGCCTGCCCGGCACCACCGTCTCCACCCGGCGGCTGCCCGACCGCGCCGGCGGCGAGTGGGGCGAGCCCAGGCCGGACGTCCGCTGGGTCGGCGGCACCACGGACGGCGAGTTCGCGGCCGTCGGCCAGCATCTCAAGGGCCTCGGCTCGACCCTTCAGGCCCGCAAGTCCTGGTTCTTCCTCGCCGACGCGGTGGTCTGCCTCGGCGCCGGCATCACCTGCGCGGACGGCGTCCCGGTCGAGACGGTCGTCGACAACCGCAACCTCGGCGAGGGCGGCACCCAGGCCTTCGTCCGCGGCCCCGGCTGGGCGCACCTGGAGGGCCACGGCGGCTGGATCGTCCCGTACGGCCGGCTGCGCGCCCTGCGCGAGGACCGCACCGGCGCCTGGTCCGACATCAACACCACCAGCGCCACCGAGCGGCGCACCCGGCGCTGGCAGACCCTCTGGCTCGACCACGGCACCGACCCGGCGGACGCCGACTACGTGTACGTGCTCATGCCGGGCGCCGCCCGCGGCACGGTCGCCGCCCGCGCCGCCGACCGGGGGTGGCTGACTGTGCTCGCCAACGACGCCGGCCGGCAGGCGGTCGCGGTGCCGTCGCTCGGCCTGACGGCCGCCGTCTTCTGGCGCCCGGGACGGGCGGGCCCGCTCGGCGCGTCCGCCGGGGCGACCGTGCTGGTCCGCCGCCACGGCCGTACGGCTAGCCTCTCCGTCAGCGAACCACCTCGTACGGGTGTACCGCTGGAGATCGTCTGGGACCGTCCGGTGCGCGGGGTGATCCGGGCCGACGAGACGGTCGCGATCCTCGCCACCGGACGCCGGCTGCGGCTGCGTGTCACTCCGGGGATGGCATGTGCCACGCATGAATGTGAGGTGGCTCTCGGCTGATGGATTTGTGAGAGCCCTACAACGGTCAGCCCCCCTGAGCAGTTGGAAAGCCTGCACAGCTCGGAGGTTCTGTTCAGGGGTACCAGGAAAACGAGCCGGAGACTGTACGGAGTCGACGGCTCGCAATCCTTGGTCTCCTTCGTAAGGTCGCTACATGACCGTTTTGGATGAGGCGACGGGTGAGCCGACGGACGCGCGCGGCCGGGTGGCCGAGCTGCACGAGATCCGTGCGCAGGCACTGGCGGGCCCGAGCGAGAAGGCGACCGAGGCGCAGCACGCCAAGGGCAAGCTGACCGCCCGGGAGCGTATCGAACTGCTGCTCGACCCCGGTTCCTTCCGGGAGGTCGAACAGCTCCGCAGGCACCGGGCGACCGGCTTCGGCCTGGAGGCCAAGAAGCCGTTCACCGACGGTGTCATCACCGGCTGGGGCACGGTCGAGGGCCGGACGGTCTTCGTCTACGCCCATGACTTCCGGATCTTCGGCGGCGCCCTCGGCGAGGCCCACGCCACCAAGATCCACAAGATCATGGACATGGCCATCGCGGCCGGGGCCCCGCTGGTGTCGCTGAACGACGGCGCGGGCGCCCGTATCCAGGAGGGCGTCTCCGCCCTCGCCGGTTACGGCGGCATCTTCCAGCGCAACACCAAGGCGTCCGGCGTCATCCCGCAGATCAGCGTGATGCTCGGCCCGTGCGCCGGCGGCGCGGCCTACAGCCCGGCGCTGACGGACTTCGTCTTCATGGTCCGTGAGACGTCCCAGATGTTCATCACCGGCCCCGACGTCGTCAAGGCGGTCACCGGCGAGGAGATCACCCAGAACGGCCTGGGCGGCGCCGATGTGCACGCCGAGACCTCCGGCGTGAGCCACTTCGCCTACGACGACGAGGAGACGTGCATCGCCGAGGTGCGCTACCTCCTCTCGCTGCTCCCGCAGAACAACCGCGAGAACCCGCCGCGCTCCGAGTCGTCCGACCCGGTCGACCGCCGCTCCGACCTGCTGCTCGACCTGGTCCCGGCGGACGGCAACCGGCCGTACGACATGGCCAAGGTGATCGAGGAGATCGTCGACGACGGCGAGTTCCTGGAGATCCACGAGCGCTGGGCGCGCAACATCATCTGCGCCCTGGCCCGCCTCGACGGCCAGGTCGTCGGCATCGTCGCCAACCAGCCGCAGGCGCTCGCCGGAGTCCTGGACATCGAGGCCTCGGAGAAGGCCGCGCGCTTCGTCCAGATGTGCGACGCCTTCAACATCCCGATCATCACCTTCCTCGACGTCCCCGGCTTCCTCCCGGGCGTCGACCAGGAGCACGGCGGGATCATCCGGCACGGCGCGAAGCTGCTCTACGCCTACTGCAACGCCACCGTGCCGCGGATCTCGCTGATCCTGCGCAAGGCCTACGGAGGCGCCTACATCGTCATGGACAGCCAGTCCATCGGTGCCGACCTCACCTACGCCTGGCCGACCAACGAGATCGCCGTGATGGGCGCCGAGGGCGCCGCGAACGTCATCTTCCGCCGCCAGATCGCCGAGGCCGACGACCCCGAGGCGATGCGCGCGCGGATGGTGAAGGAGTACAAGTCCGAGCTGATGCACCCGTACTACGCCGCGGAGCGCGGCCTGGTCGACGACGTCATCGACCCGGCGGAGACCCGTGAGGTGCTGATCAAGTCCCTGGCGATGCTGCACACCAAGCACGCCGACCTGCCCTCCCGCAAGCACGGCAACCCCCCGCAGTAACCCGGCGGTACCACCGCGGCAACCCCGCGGACCCCTCACCCACGGAGACTGACACCCATGAACCTCCCCGACATTCGCGTCGAGAAGGGCCACGCCGAGCCCGAGGAGGTCGCCGCCCTCACGGCGATCCTCCTGGCCCGCGCGGCCGCCCACACCCCCGCCCCGACCCACCGTGCCCGCGCCAAGGCCCGCTGGCGGCGCCTGGAGCGCGAGTCCGGCTTCCGCGCCCCGCACAGCTGGCGCTGAACCGGCAGGCAGGACACGGAAGGGCCCCTCTCACAGGAGAGGGGCCCTTCCGTCTGCCCAGGGGGCGCGGGGAACCGGGCGACCAGCCACCCGCGAGCCGAGCCGCAGCCGGCAAGCGACAGCCCCCGGCGGCCCAGTGGCCGCCGGGGGCTGTCGAAGAGCGGAGCGTTACCGCAGACGCGCCATCAGCGCGTGCTCGACCAGCGTGATGAGGGTCGACTTCGCGTCCGCGCGGTGGCGGGCGTCGGTGATGATGATCGGGGTGTCCGGGCCGATCTGGAGCGCCTCGCGGACCTCCTCCGGCTGGTACGGCTGGTTGCCGTCGAAGCCGTTGAGGGCGATCACGAACGGCAGACCGCTGTTCTCGAAGTAGTCCACCGCGGGGAAGCAGTCGGCGAGACGCCGGGTGTCCACGAGCACCACCGCGCCGATGGCGCCGCGCACCAGGTCGTCCCACATGAACCAGAAGCGATCCTGGCCGGGCGTACCGAAGAGGTACAGGATCAGGTCCTGGTCCAGCGTGATACGGCCGAAGTCCATGGCCACCGTGGTGGTGGTCTTGTCCCCGGTGTGGGTGAGGTCGTCGATGCCCGCCGAAGCAGACGTCATGACGGCCTCCGTGCGCAGCGGGTTGATCTCCGAGACGGCGCCGACGAACGTGGTCTTGCCCACGCCGAAGCCGCCCGCCACCACGATCTTCGCGGAGGTGGTGGAGCGGGAAGGACCGCCGCTAGAGCTTGCGAAGTCCACTGAGCACCCTTTCGAGCAGTGTCACGTCTGGCTGGCCGCCGGCGCTCTCGTCGCCGCCGGGCTGATGGATGGCGACCAGGCCCGCCTCCGCCAAGTCGGCGACGAGGATCCTGGCCACGCCGAGAGGGATCGTCAGCAGGGCCGAGATCTCGGCCACCGACTTGATCTCACGGCAGAGGTTGCAGATCCGCTGATGCTCGGGCAGCTGACCCTGCATCTGGTGCGGAGCCGCGGTGGTGTGCACCAGTGCCTCGATGGCGAGCTGGTAGCGCGGCCTGGTGCGGCCGCCCGTCATCGCGTACGGGCGCACCAGGGGGTTGTTCGACGCCCCGGCGGGCGCCGGCTCAGGGGTGCGGCGCTGCGGCTGCACAGGCTGGATGCGCGGTGCCTGCGGCTGGTCGTACGGCGCGGGGCCGGGGCCCTGCGGCGCGTACGGCTGCCGGTGGCTCGGGGTGGAGGGGAAGTTGTACCGGTTCTGGGAACCGTCGTTCTGGCCCTGGGCAGGGCCGTACGACCAGTTTCCCGAAGACGAACCGCCTGGGGGTGTTGCCACTTTCTCCTCCTCCGACTGCACCGGGCACCCATCCGTGTGGAGCCGCGTCCCGAAACCTTACGGCCCCGGGACGCGAAAACGCACCGTCTGTCTGTTAGTTGAGAAGGCTCCCCTGGAGCTCCGCACGGAGATCCGGGGTCAGAACCGTGCCCGCGCGGTCCACGAGAAGGGCCATCTCGTACCCAATGAGACCGATGTCCGCTTCCGGGTGGGCCAGAACCGCGAGGGACGACCCGTCGGAAATGGACATGATGAAGAGGAATCCTCGCTCCATCTCCACAACCGTCTGATTCACGCTGCCGCCCTCGAAGATCCGGGAGGCCCCGGCCGTCAGCGAGGTCAGACCGGAGGCGACGGCCGCGAGCTGGTCGGCACGGTCGCGGGGGAAGCCTTCGGACATCGCCAGAAGGAGTCCGTCGGCGGAGACCACCACGGTGTGGGACACCCCGGGGGTGTTGTCCACGAAGTTGGTGATCAACCAGTTCAGGTTCTGTGCCGCCTGGCTCATCGGGCTCACACTAACGCTCCTGGTTGTAGGTGCTGTCAGGACCGAAGCCCTGGCCGTTCGTTTCACTTCCTGCGGTGCGTCCCCGCTGCACACCCCGGCGCAGGTTGCTCAGCCTGCCCCGGACGTCCTCGGGAGCGCGGGAGACCTGTGGGCCTCCCTGCGGAGTCGACTCCGCGGCACCCTCGACCAGGTTGGCCTTGGGTACCCGCCGCGGCAGGCCGGAGGAGGTCACTCCGCCCGCCTTGGGCTTCCGAAGCTGCGAGGCCTGCTGCCACCGCTCGTCGTTCGCCGAGCGCCAGCCGTCACCGCCGTCGTTCTGCGGGGCGGGGGCCGGTGCCTCGCGGCGCACCTGCTGCGCGCCGCCGGGGGCGCCGCCCCCGGCGGAGCCACGGCGGGGAAGCCCCGCGTCGGTCAGCTGGTGGCCGGCCGTGGGAGCCGGTCCCGGACGGTCGAAGCCTACGTGGTCCCGCTGACCCGCGTCAGCGGCCTGCACAGATTCCGCTTCGGGAGCGTACTGGTCCTGGTAGCCGTTCTGGTAACCGTCCTGCTGCTGCCAGTCGGCCTGGTAGGACTGCTCTTCGAAGCCCGAGTAGTTCTCCGGGCCGGTGGCCTGGGCGCCGGACCGGTCGTCGTGCCCCGGCTCCGCATACTGCGGTTCCGGATAGCCGCCGACCGACGGGAAACCGTCGTTCTGCGACAGCCCGCCGTCCTGCGCGAAGTACGGCTCGTCGTACGACGGCTGCTGCTGCTCCTCGTACGCCTGCTGCTGACCGTAACCGGACTGCTCGGCGTAGCCGCCCTGGCCGTTGTCGTAGCCCTGGCCGTTGTCGAAGCCGTCCGTGCCGTACGCGGTCTCACCAGCGTTGTCCTGGCCGGGCTGCTGACCGTGGGTCTGCGCCTCCAGGGCCTGGCGGCGTCCCTCCCGGGTCAGGGAGCGGCCGACCGGGTCCAGGTCGCGGAGGTCGTCCGGGACCTGGGTGTAGGCGGTGTCGTCGAAGCCCAGCTCGGCGGCGGTGCGCATCGGCTGGCCGCCGAAGTCCTCGCCACCCTGGAACTGCTGCTCCGGGATGATCTGCGAGACGGTGAACTCCTCGCGGTCCACGGCGCCTTCGCCACCACCACCGTGCGTGATCGCGTCCGGCAGCATGACCAGCGAGGTGGTTCCGGCCTGCTCGCCCGACGGGCGCAGCTGGACACGGATGCCGTGCCGGTCGGACAGCCGGCCGACCACGAACAGACCCATGCGCTGCGAGATCGCGGCGTCCACGGTCGGCGGGTTGGCCAGCTTGTGGTTGATGTCCGCGAAGTCCTCGGCCGTCAGGCCGATGCCCTTGTCGTGGATCTCGATCATCACGCGGCCGTCCGGGAGACGGGTCGCGGTGACGCGCACCTTGGTCTGCGGCGAGGAGAACGTGGTGGCGTTCTCCAGCAGCTCGGCCAGCAGGTGCACGAGGTCGGTCACGGCACGGCCGTGGATCTCGGCCTCCGGCACACCGGAGATCTCGATGCGCTCGTACTGCTCCACCTCGGAGGAGGCGGCGCGCACCACGTCGACCAGCGGAACCGGCTGGTCCCAGCGGCGGCCGGGCTCCTCGCCGGCGAGGACCAGCAGGTTCTCGCCGTTGCGGCGCATACGGGTGGCCAGGTGGTCCAGGCGGAACAGGTTCTCCAGCTGGTCCGGGTCGGCCTCGTTGTTCTCCAGGTCGGTGATGAGGGTCAGCTGGCCCTCGATCAGCGACTGGTTGCGGCGCGAGAGGTTGGTGAAGATCGCGTTGATGTTGCCCCGCAGCAGCGCCTGCTCGGAGGCGAGCCGCACCGCCTCGCGGTGGACCTGGTCGAAGGCGCGGGCGACCTCGCCGATCTCGTCGGTGGACGCGATCGGGATGGGCGCGACACGGGTGTCGACCCGGCCCGGGTCGGTGCGGGAGAGCTGGTCGACCAGCATCGGCAGACGCTGCTCGGCGATGCCGAAGGCGGCGTTGCGCAGCTGGCGCATCGAGCGGCTCATCTGGCGGGCCACCATGGCGGCCAGGATGAACGCGGCGAGCAGCGCGATCACGACGGCGGCGCCGATGATGAACGCGTCGGTCCGGGCGTCGTCGGCGATGTCCGAGGCCTCCGCCACCGCGGCGTCCGCGAGGTCCGACTCGATCGTCCGGTAGGCGTCGTACTTGAGGGTGTTGACCGCCCACCAGTTCGCCTGGGTGACGCCGAGTGCGGCGATGGCGTCCCGGTCGGCCTGGGCGGTCGTCTTCAGACCCGCGACGGCCGCGACCATCTTCGTCGGGTCGGACGGCGGCGCCTTGTAGTTCGGGTCCTGCGCGGAGGCGTCCTTGGCCTGTGCGGCGGCGTCGGTCAGCACCTGCTTCTCGGCCGCTTCCAGCTTGTCCGCGTCGGCCTCGGTGCCACCGCCGATGTACTCCTCCCGAGCGATCCGCTCCAGGTAGGCGTACGAGGACAGCGAGACCCGCTGGGTGGCGAAGTCACCGGTGCCGGGGCCCGGCTTGACCAGGAGGTGCATACCGATGGACCGCTCCAGCGACAGCGCGGCCTTGGTCAGCGAGATGGCGTAGACGGTACGGCCGTAGCTGGTGATGTTGCCGGTGCCCAGACCGAGCTCGTTGGCGAACTCCATCAGCGGGTGGGCGACGGCGACGTAGCCCTCCTCGGTGTCCACGCCCTTCAGGCGGGAGGTGTACGCGGCCTGGCGCAGCGCGTCGAGCTTGGGCTCCACCTTGCGGAACAGCTCCAGGCGGCGTTCGAGGCCGGCCTTGGCGGGCATGTTCTGGGCGGCCTCGTCGAACGCGTCGGCGGCCTCGTCGGTCGCCTTGCGGGCGGCGATCACATCCGCGTCGTCCGCGCCCTTGCCCTGGAGCAGGGGAGCGGCGGTGGTGTCGCGCTCCTTGTAGAGCGCGTCGGCGTAGGTGAGGGAGGCCCGCACCAGACGCGCGGTGTTCTTCGCGTCCTCGGCCTCCTGCCAGGTGTCGATCGAGCTCTTCACCTGGAAGCCGCCCATGACCAGGCCGACCACCACGGGTATGAGCAGGATCGCGTTCAGCCGGGTCGCCACCCGCCAGTTGCGCGGGGAGAAACGGCCGCCGCTCGGAGCGGGTGCGGCCGTCGGCTCCGAACCGGGCACGACGGGGGCGGACGCCGCTCCGCGCGGCGGCGGGGTGAAGTTGCCCCGGGCGGGCGGCTCGGGACCGTTCTTGCTTCGCCTCACTCGACCAACAACCTCTCGGCGGTCGGCACCTACGTCGTGCCGCAGTGTCTCAGAGCCCGGTTCGCCATCGACCGATGAGTACGGCTTTGACTATTGGGCAGTTCAGGCATTCCAGCACGTGGACCAGTGCTCTTCCAAACATGGGAAAGCGGGGATTCCCCGTGATGTAAGCCGCAGATAAAACGGTCATAAAGAGCGAGCCCCGTCAAAAGACGGGGCCTTCGTGCGCACAGCGACACCAGCCGACCGCGACGCGTGGCGGCCCCGGCGGATTCCTCTGCCGAAACGTTATGAACACCGGAGCCGACCGTGTCAAAGGCCACAGTCGGCTTCGGTGTCCATGCCGGAACTCCCACGGCGAACGCCGTCGGCCCCCGCGTGCCGGTGCTACTTCAGCCGCGCCATGAGCGCGTGCTCGACCAGCGTGATCAGCGCGGACTTGGCATCCGCGCGGTGGCGGGCGTCCGTGGTGATGATCGGGGTGTCGGGTCCGATCTGGAGCGCCTCGCGGACCTCCTCCGGCTGGTACGGCTGATGGCCGTCGAAGCCGTTGAGGGCGACCACGAACGGCAGACCGCTGTTCTCGAAGTAGTCCACCGCGGGGAAGCAGTCGGCGAGACGCCGGGTGTCCACGAGCACCACCGCGCCGATGGCGCCGCGCACCAGGTCGTCCCACATGAACCAGAAGCGATCCTGGCCCGGTGTGCCGAACAGGTACAGGATCAGGTCCTGGTCCAGCGTGATACGGCCGAAGTCCATGGCCACCGTGGTGGTGGTCTTGTCCCCGGTGTGGGTGAGGTCGTCGATGCCCGCCGAAGCAGACGTCATGACGGCCTCCGTGCGCAGCGGGTTGATCTCCGAGACGGCGCCGACGAACGTGGTCTTGCCCACGCCGAAGCCACCTGCCACCACGATCTTCGCGGACGTGGTGGAACGCCCCGGAGCAACCGCGCCGCTAGAGCTTGCGAAGTCCACTGAGCACCCTTTCGAGCAGTGTCACGTCCGGCGCACCGCCATTGTTCTCGTCGCCACCCGGCTGGTGGACGGCGACCAGTCCGGCCTCGGCGAGGTCCGCGACCAGGATTCGGGCCACACCCAGTGGCATGGCCAGGAGGGCCGACACCTCGGCGACCGACTTCACCTCGCGGCACAGATGGCAGATGCGCTGGTGCTCGGGAAGCAGCCCCATGAGCGCTGCCGGGTCGGCCGTGGTGCTGATCAGCGCCTCGAGGGCGAGTTGGTAGCGCGGCCGGGTCCGGCCGCCGGTCATCGCATAGGGACGCACCAGCGGCTGGTCGCCCTCGTCCCCGTACGGATCTGAGTACGGATCATGAGAGGCGGTGGGCGGGGTCATGAATCCTCCGGGCGGGACAGCAAGTCGGTCAGTCAAGCCGTCTGACGGGGGCCGGTGGGGGGATTGTGTCGGCCGGACGGTGATTTGGTGAGACGGGTGGATCTTGGGTCGGTCAGTGGAGCAGACTGCCTTGCAGTTCGGCGCGCAGGTCCGGGGTGAGCACCGCGCCCGCCCGGTCCACGAGAAGGGCCATCTCGTAGCCGACGAGGCCGATGTCCGCCTCGGGGTGCGCCAGGACGGCCAGTGACGAGCCGTCCGAGATGGACATGAGGAAGAGGAATCCTCGCTCCATCTCGACGACGGTCTGCGCCACGCTGCCGCCCTCGAAGATCCGGGAGGCCCCGGCCGTGAGCGAGGTGAGTCCGGACGCGACGGCCGCCAGCTGGTCGGCACGGTCGCGCGGGAAGCCCTCGGACATGGCCAGCAGGAGACCGTCGGCGGACACGACGACGGTGTGGGACACCCCGGGGGTGTTGTCCACGAAGTTGGTGATCAACCAGTTGAGGTTCTGTGCAGCCTGGCTCATCGGGCTCAACTAACGCTCCTGCGGGTGAGTGGGGCTCGGGAAGCTACCCGTCTGGCCCGAACCGGCCTGACGGCCCTGTGCGATACCCCGACGGAGGTTGGTCAGCCGGCCGCGCACGTCCTGGGGAGCACGCGAGACCTGCGGACCACTCTGATTCGGTTGCTGCTGAGCCGTGCCCGGGACGAGGTTCGCCCGGGGCACCCGGCGCGGCAGGCCGGAAGTGGTGACCCCGCCCGCGGCGGGCTGCCGTACGCGCTCCGCCTGCTTCACGAGGTCGTCGTTCGGCGAGCTGCGCCAGGCCGCCGAGGCCGCGCGCTGCGGTCCGGTCGGGGCCTGCGGCTGCTGCGGGGCCGGGGCGGGCGCGGAGCCGTTGCTCTGCGGCCGCTCCTGCCGGGCCTGCGGGGCCGGCTGAGCCTGCTGGCCCTGCGGCTGGCCCGGCTGGCCCTGCTGGCCGTGGAACCAGTTGGTCTCCAGCGTGTCGTACAGCGGCGTACGGCCGTCACCGGGGCCGGGCGCCGGCGGCAGCGCCTCCGGCTCCGGACGTCCCTGCCGCGGCTGCGGACGCTGCGGACCACGCTGGGCACCGAAGTCGTTCTGCGGCCGGTCGAACCGGCCCTGGGCGTTCTGGCGGGTGTCGGGCAGCGCGTGCTGCCCGGTGCCCGAGCCGTCCTGCGCGGGCATCCCGAACTGGCCGGTTGAGCCGTTGTCGTAGCCCTGCTGCGCCGGGAACTGGCCGGTTGAGCCGTTGTCGTAGCCCTGCTGCGCCGGGAACTGGCCGGTTGAGCCGTTGTCGTAGCCCTGCTGCGCCGGGAACTGGCCCGTGGAGCCGTTGTCGTAGCCCTGCGGGGCGGCGAACTGGCCGGTGGAGCCGTTGTCGTAGCTCTGCGCGGCCGGGAACTGGCCCGTGTTGCCGTACTGGTCGGGGCGGGCGAACTGGCCCGTCTGCTGCTGGTTGTTCGCGCCCTGGCGGCCGAAGTCACCGCCGCCGGAGGGGAGCTGCTGCTCCTCGGCGCGCGGGATCGCCGGCATCTCCGCCGTGGCACCGGGGCCCTGGCGGTCGTCGATCCGCGGCATCCGGGACGTCTGCGAGACGTCCGGCTCCTCGTGGCCGCGCGGGGCGTCGGGCAAGGCACGTCCCACCGGCGGCTGCGCGTTCTCGTCGCTCCAGCTGGGCACGCGGGGCTGCGCGTTGCCGCCCGGCAGCTCGGGGCGCGGGCCGCCGCGCGGCGGCAGCTGCGGCTGCTGACCGCGCCGGCCGCGCTCGCCGCCCGTGTTCTGGCCGGCGTTCTGGCGCTGGGCGGCCCTCCCGCCACGGGAGTCCTGACCCTGCGCACCGCCCTGGCCCGCGGACTGCGGATGCTGCGGAGCACCGCCCTGGCCGGCGGACTGGAAGCCCTGCGGGGCACCCGCCCCGGCCGGAGCCGGACGGCCCTGCTGGGGAGCCTGGCCCTGCGGCCCGCGCGCGCCACCCGGCGCACCCTGGCCACCGGGACCGCCCTGGCCGCCGGGACCACCCGGGCGACCGCCCGCGTCCCGGCCCGGCAGTGCGGCGCGCGGACCCTGACCGGCCCCGAGCAGCCCACCGCCGCCCGCACCGGCACCCAGGGCACCGGCGTTGCCGCCGCCGCCGAGCGCGCCACCGTTCTGGCGGCGGGCCGCGGCGGCACCCGCGGCGGCCTGCGCGGCGGCCGGACCGCCGGAGCCGACGGCGCCCTGGCCCTGCTTGGGCTGCGGCTTCTTGCCGCCCTGGGCGACGTCGACGGGAAGCATGACCAGCGCGGTCGTACCGCCGGAGTCCGACGGGCGCAGCTGGATGCGGATGCCGTGCCGCTGGGACAGCCGGCCGACCACGAACAGACCCATGCGGCGGGAGACCGACACGTCCACGGTGGGAGGCGAGGCGAGCCGCTCGTTGATCGCGGCCAGGTCCTCCGGGGACAGGCCGATACCGGTGTCGTGGATCTCGATCAGCACCCGGCCGTCGGGCAGGGCGTGACCGGTGACCTTGACCTTGGTCTGCGGCGAGGAGAACGAGGTGGCGTTCTCCAGCAGCTCGGCGAGCAGGTGCACGAGGTCGTTGACGACCCGGCCGGCGACCTGCGTCGTCGGCACCGCGGCCAGCTCGATGCGCTCGTACTGCTCCACCTCGGACGCGGCGGCACGCAGCACGTCGACCAGCGGAACCGGACGGGTCCAGCGCCGGCCGGGCTCCTCACCCGCGAGGACCAGGAGGTTCTCACCGTTACGGCGCATACGCGTGGCGAGGTGGTCCAGCTTGAACAGCGAGGCCAGCTGGTCCGGGTCCGCCTCGCGGGACTCCAGCTCGGAGATCAGCGACAGCTGGCGCTGGATCAGACCCTGGGAGCGGCGCGAGAGGTTGGTGAACATCGCGTTGACGTTGCCCCGCAGCAGGGCCTGCTCGGCGGCGAGGCGGACCGCCTCGCGGTGCACGTCGTCGAAGGCCGCGGCCACTCGGCCGATCTCGTCCCGGGAGTGCACACCGACCGACTCCACGGACGTGTCGACGTCCTGCGGGTCGGACTCGGACAGCTGCTTGACCAGCTCGGGCAGGCGCTCGGCGGCGACCTTGGTCGCGGTGTCCTCCAGCCGGCGCAGCGAGCGGATCATGGAGCGGGCCACCACGAAGGCGCCGACCAGCGACACACCGAGCACGAGCAGGATCAGCGCACCGGAGATGATCGCTTCCTGCTCCGACTCGCTGCGCAGCTCGCGGGCCTTCTGCTCCATCTCCTCGAGCAGCGAGCGCTCGATCTTCTTCATCTGCTCGATCTTCGCCGAGCTGTCGTCCACCCAGTCCTGGTACGACCGCTTGTCCAGGCCGTCCAGACCCTCGGCCCGGCCGAACGCGCGGGACGCGTACAGGTCGGTGGCCTCGATGGTGGCGTTGTTCTCTTCGATCGGCCGCAGCAGCTCGGCGGCGTTCTCGTCGCCGTAGATGCTGCGGAAGCTGCTGATGTCCGACTTCTGGCTCTGCAGCGCCGACTCCGCGTAGAGGCGGTCGTTCGCGGACAGGTTGCCGTACGTCGTCTTGTTCGCGGGCAGCGCCGCCGCGAGGATCGCGCGCTGGATGGAGGCGTACTCCTTGGCGGAGGAGAAGGCCGCCAGGGCACGCGTGCGCTGGATCATCTCGGGGTTGCTGGTCGCCTCGGCCATGTCCTGCGAGAGGTCGAGCAGGTGCTCGATCAGTCGGTGGTAGGCCTCGACGGTCTGCATGTTGTTGTTCTTGGCCTCGTAGGCCGTGCTGCGGACCTTGTTGAGCGTCATCAGGTCGCGCGCCAGACCGACGACGCTGTCCCGGACGCCCTGGAGGTTGCCGTCCCGGCTGGCGCTGTCGATCTCCTCGGAGGAGTCGAGGAAGGCCTTCAGGGCCCGGTCGGTCTTGTCCCGGTAGCCCTTGACGGTGATGGCGCTGGAGGTCGAGCCGTGCGCCAGCGGACCGGCCGACTTGTCACGCTCCTCCTGGAGCGCGGCGGCCAGCTCGGTGGCCTGCTTGGTCATGTCCGTCAGCAGCTTCATGTTGTCGAGCTGCTGCATGTCGTCCATGGACTGGCTGATACGCAGCGCGCCCAGCGAGGTCGCCGCGACCACGGGGAGGGTCAGCAGCGCGACCAGGCGGGTGGAGATCCGCCAGTTGCGCAGGGCTATTCGCGGACCGGGGCCGGTCGGGCCCTGCGGCTTGGCCGCGGAACCGGGGCTCGCCGGGCCCGTGGGCGCGGACGTGCCGGGGCGCCCGGAGCGCGCACCGCCGTCACCGGACGGGCTCTGGCCCTGGGCGTGCTGGGGCGAGGAGCTGCCGGCCATGGGGCCAGTCCCGCCGTGCGGCTCCGGCTCCGCCGAAGCGCTGCCATCCCTCTTGAAACGTCCCTGCACTAGCGTCGCAACCTCTGGACCAGGCGTCCCTCCGCGAACGGAAGGACGGTGTCGGCGTCGTCGGGGACGCCCTGAATACGTCCCCGGGTGGTCGTGAGTGACCGGCGCTGGCTCCCCCTTCTCGCCGCCACTCGGCGCGGTGTCGCGCCCGGTGCGCCGGCTCGTTCCTGCGGCGGTCCGTGGAATTCCAGCACAGTGCCGGATCTCCAACAAGGTCCGTTGGTCAGGCTGTGACCTCCGTGACAGCACGTGAGGTCCGGGTTACCAGGTGTAGAGCGACCTCCGCCTTATAACGGACATATGCCTACGAGCCGCCGAGGTGCGCCCGGTGTCCCAGTCGCCATGATCAGGAGCGGAATGATGGGTTCAGGTGCGTGATGTCCGTTTCGTGGGCATGGGCCGCGGGCCTGAATTGACCGGTTTGTGCACTACTTCGTGAGCAAACTCACACGCAGATCATGAGACCTTCCGCCCTTTGACGGGAATCCGCATGTTTAGCCTGACGCTTTACAGGAGTCACCGTTCTGACAACCCTCAAGGACACCCGTGAAGACGACGACGATGTTCCTCAAGATCGCTAACCCGCGGCGCACGACGCTGGCGCACCTGAAGGACGCCGGCGAACTGCAGACCCCGGCGCAGCCGGAGCACCCCGTCGAGCTCCCCGCCCAGACCGCCAACCCCAAGCGTACGGTCCTGATGGAGGTCCCCGTGGGCGCCTCCGTCGCGGAGTAGTACCCCACGGCGAGGAGGGCTCACACCTCCACCGGGTCGACCAGGGCGCCTCGCGCGGCAATGCGCGAGGCGCCCGCCCTTTGCCGCGTTAGCCTGGAGCGTCAGACTCCCGCCAGCTCAGTCAAGGGGCAAAGCATCCCGTGCGCATCGCCAGGTTCTCCATCGACGGGAACGTCGCCTTCGGCGCGGTCGAGGGCGACAAGCCGGACGAGCTCGTCCTCGACATCATCAAGGGCATCCCGTTCGCGGACTTCGAGCTCTCCGGCACCAAGGTGCCGCTGAACAAGGTCAGGCTGCTGCCGCCGGTGCTCCCCAACAAGGTCGTGGCCTTCGGCCGCAACTACGCGGAGCACGCCAAGGAACTCGGCAACGAGGTCCCCGACGCCCCGTTCGCCTTCTTCAAGCCGTCCACCTCGGTGATCGGCCCCGGCGACGCCATCCAGTACCCCTCCTTCTCCGAGGAACTGCACCACGAGGCCGAGCTGGCCGTCGTCATCGGCCGGATGTGCCGCGAAGTCCCCCGGGAGCGCGTCAAGGACGTCGTCCTCGGCTACACCTGCGCCCTCGACGTCACCGCGCGCGACGTCCAGCGCCGCGAGAAGCAGTGGGCCCGGGCCAAGGGCTTCGACACCTCCTGCCCGCTCGGCCCCTGGATCGAGACGGACCTCGACCCGTCCGACCTCACCATCCAGCTCACGGTCAACGGCCTCCAGCGCCAGCTCGGCCGCACCAGCGAGATGATCCACTCCGTCGAGGACCTGATCGTCAACATCAGCGAGGCCATGACGCTGCTCCCCGGCGATGTGATCCTCACCGGCACCCCGGCAGGGGTCGGCCCCCTGAACGTCGGCGACGAGGTCGCCGTCACCATCGAAGGCATCGGCACTCTCACCAACAAGGTTGTCAAGCGTGGCTAGCGCATCCGGCTCTCCTGTACGCGTCCGTTTCTGCCCGTCGCCGACCGGTAACCCGCACGTGGGTCTGGTCCGCACCGCCCTGTTCAACTGGGCGTTCGCCCGGCACCACGGCGGCACCCTGGTCTTCCGCATCGAGGACACCGACGCGGCCCGTGACTCGGAGGAGTCGTACCGGCAGCTGCTCGACTCGATGCGCTGGCTGGGCTTCGACTGGGACGAGGGTCCCGAGGTCGGCGGCCCGCACGCGCCGTACCGCCAGTCGCAGCGCATGGACCTCTACAAGGACGTCGCCGCCAAGCTCCTCGACGCCGGCCACGCCTACCACTGCTACTGCTCCCAGGAGGAGCTGGACAGCCGCCGCGAGGCCGCCCGCGCCGCCGGCAAGCCGTCCGGCTACGACGGCCACTGCCGCGAGCTCGACGACGCCCAGGTCGAGGCGTACCGCGCCCAGGGCCGCGAGCCGATCGTCCGCTTCCGGATGCCGGACGAGACCATCACCTTCACGGACCTGGTCCGCGGCGAGCTGACCTTCACCCCGGAGAACGTCCCGGACTACGGCATCGTCCGCGCCAACGGCGCCCCGCTGTACACCCTGGTGAACCCGGTCGACGACGCCCTGATGGAGATCACCCACGTCCTGCGCGGCGAGGACCTGCTCTCCTCCACCCCGCGCCAGATCGCCCTGTACAAGGCGCTGATCGAGCTGGGCATCGCCAAGGGCGTCCCGCACTTCGGCCACCTGCCGTACGTCATGGGCGAGGGCAACAAGAAGCTCTCCAAGCGCGACCCGCAGTCGTCGCTGAACCTCTACCGCGAGCGCGGCTTCCTGCCCGAGGGCCTGCTCAACTACCTGTCGCTGCTCGGCTGGTCGCTCTCCGCCGACCAGGACATCTTCACGATGGACGAGATGGTCGCGGCGTTCGACGTCAAGGACGTCAACCCCAACCCGGCCCGCTTCGA
The DNA here is from genome assembly GCF_040298625.1 of Streptomyces sp. NPDC001532. Lineage (NCBI taxonomy): Bacteria > Bacillati > Actinomycetota > Actinomycetes > Kitasatosporales > Streptomycetaceae > Streptomyces > Streptomyces sp. NPDC001532. The sequence continues at coordinate 200,315 of NZ_JBEPAL010000005.1, read as the reverse complement.
CCTGAAGAAGTGCGAGTCGATCAACGGCGACCACATCCGCCTGCTGGACGTGAAGGAGTTCACCGAGCGCTGCCGCCCCTGGCTGAAGGCGCCCTTCGCCACCTGGGCGCCGGAGGACTTCGACGAGGCCCAGTGGCAGGCGATCGCCCCGCACGCCCAGACCCGCCTCAAGGTGCTCTCCGAGATCACGGAGAACGTCGACTTCCTCTTCCTCCCCGAGCCGGTCCTCGACGAGGCGAGCTGGACCAAGGCGATGAAGGAGGGCAGCGACGCGCTGCTGCGGACGGCCCGCGAGAAGCTGGAGGCCGCCGACTGGAGCTCCGCCGAGTCGCTGAAGGAGGCCGTCCTGGCGGCCGGCGAGGCGCACGGCCTCAAGCTCGGCAAGGCCCAGGCCCCGGTCCGTGTCGCCGTCACCGGCCGCACCGTCGGCCTGCCGCTCTTCGAGTCCCTGGAGATCCTGGGCAAGGAGCGGACGCTGGCCCGCGTCGACGCAGCCCTGGCCCGACTGGCCGCGTAAGGACGCGACGACAGAGCCACGCGCGACGGGAGGGGCGGTACCCGGCATTTCCGGGTACCGCCCCTTCGTCATCCCCCGGACACGGTGCGCGCTCGCGCGTTACCGTCGGCTCATGAGCATTCGCGCCGTGGTCTGGGACGTGGACGACACCCTCTTCGACTACACCAGCGCGGACCGCGAGGGCATGCGCGCCCATCTGGCCGCCGAGGGCCTGCTGGCCGGCTGGGACGGCCCCGAACAGGCCCTCGTGCACTGGCGGGAGGTCACCGACCGTCAGTGGGCGCGGTTCGCGGCGGGGGAGTGCTCCTTCGAGGGCCAGCGCCGGGACCGGGTGCGGGTGTTCCTGGACCGGCCGCTGACCGACGCCGAGGCCGACGCCTGGTTCGAGCGTTATCTCGCTCGCTACGAGGCCGCCTGGGCCCTGTTCCCCGACGTCGTGCCCGTCCTCGACGCCCTCGCCGCCAGCCACCGCCACGCGGTGCTCTCCAACTCCAGCCTCTTCGTCCAGGACCGCAAACTGCGGGTGCTCGGTGTCCACCACCGCTTCGAGACCATCCTGTGCGCGGCGGAGCTCGGCGTCTCCAAGCCCCAGGCCGCCGCGTTCCTCGCCGCCTGCGAGGCCCTGTCCCTGCCTCCGCACCAGGTGGCGTACGTCGGTGATCACCCGGAGATCGACGGCCGCGGCGCCGCCGACGCCGGGCTGCTGTCGGTCTGGATCGACCGCGTGGGCGGCTCCGTGACCGTGACGGCGCCGCCCGGACCGCACCGGATCGCGTCCCTCTCCGAACTCCCCGCGCTGCTCGGCGCGGATACCCGTTTTGGAGCCCCGTCCACCTTCGGGTAATGTTCTTTCTGCGCCGCCGGGGAGCGGGCCGAAAGGCCGGGTCCCGGAGGAGCAAGCTAGAACAAGATCCCCGCACGGGGCTTGCGTTCCAGTGGCCTATGGTGTAATTGGCAGCACGACTGATTCTGGTTCAGTTAGTCTTGGTTCGAGTCCAGGTAGGCCAGCTCGCAGAGCTCATCTGCAAAGCCCCCGTTGTGTAGCGGCCTAGCACGCTGCCCTCTCAAGGCAGTAGCGCCGGTTCGAATCCGGTCGGGGGTACTGATCCTTCCCGCGAAGGCAACCGGGTCGCTCCCGTTGCCATCGATGCAGGATCGCTAGGGCCCCCGTTGTGTAGCGGCCTAGCACGCCGCCCTCTCAAGGCGGTAGCGCCGGTTCGAATCCGGTCGGGGGTACTGACTGGTCTAAACCATCATTGGTCTATGGTGTAATTGGCAGCACGACTGATTCTGGTTCAGTTAGTCTTGGTTCGAGTCCAGGTAGACCAGCTCGGACCTGCGGAAACGCAGAGTCCACGCCCCCGTTGTGTAGCGGCCTAGCACGCCGCCCTCTCAAGGCGGTAGCGCCGGTTCGAATCCGGTCGGGGGTACCAGTCCCAAGGGGCCTCCGCTTCGGCGGAGGCCCCTTCGGCGTGGCGTGTTCAGACGATGCCGTAGCGCCGCGCGGACTCCTCCTCCTGCGCCAGGCGGTGCAGAGCCCGCAGCACCGGCTCGAAGAGCACCGCCGCCGCGACCGCCGTCTCCACCCGCTCCGCCTCCGAACCATGGCTCTCCAGCCGGTCCAGATCCCGCCGCGCCACCTCGTGCATCAACTCGGCGTACGGCGCCATGACTTCCGCGTCCCAGGCGTACCCGAGCCGGTTCAGGGTGGCCACCGCGACGACCAGCGAGCGATGGACGGGGGAGAGGGCGCCGATCTCCCGGGCGCTCTCCCAGCCGAGGGTCCGCAGCAGCCGGTCCACCTCCTCACGGGCGGCGGCCACCGCCGGGTCCGCCTCGTCCGGCTCCGGGCCCTGCGGCAGCGCCCACAGGGCCGCGCCCAGGCGGATCGTGCGGCCCAGGGAGTCGTCGTCGACGTGGCCCAGGATCTCCTTGGCGTTCGCCACCGGGATCCGGCCCACCTGGATCAGCGCGCGCACCAGGCGCAGCCGGCGCAGATGGTCCTCGTCGTACTCGGCGGTCGTCGCGTTGATCTGGCGGCCGGGCGGCAACAGGCCTTCGCGCAGGTAGTACTTGATCGTCGCGGTGGACACGCCACTGCGCTTGCTGAGTTCGGCGAGCCGCATCTCTTGTGCTCCTTCTTGGATAACGGCACTATCCAAGCACGGGAAGGGGGATGTGATGTTCGGGAAGAAGGTCACGGCCGGACGGACCACCGCGGACGCCGAGGGCGATGTCGTGGTGCTGCTGATCGGGATGCGGATCAACCACTTCTGGGCGGTGCGCCACTGGGTGCCGGTGTTCCTGGCGATGCCGCGGATGCTGCGGGAACTGCTCGCGCGGCCGGAGCGCGGGCTGCTCGGGCATGTGCTGCTGACGGCGTCGCCGCGGACGTACTACGTCGTGCAGTACTGGGAGTCCAAGGAGAAGCTCTACGCCTACGCGCACTCGCCCGAGATGTTCCATCACCGCGCGTGGGCGATCATCAACCGCAAGGAGCGGGCCGGGAAGGCGCGGCAGCACGTCGGACTGTGGCACGAGGCCTATGTGGTGCCGCAGGGCTCCTACGAGGCGATCTACGCGGACATGCCGGCGTTCGGGCTGGCCGCGGCGCACGGGCAGGTACCGGTCGCCGCGCGCGGACGCTCCGCCAAGGAGCGGTTCGCCTACCGGCCGGGCTCGGGAGTGGAGGCCTAGGCCTTCCTGAAAGGTCTCCAGGGTCCGGCTCCGGTCACCGTGCCGTCGGGAAAGGCTGCCGCGGCGTTGAGGCCGCCTTTTCCCGAGGGCTGCGAGAGGTGCGGGATCAGCCCGTGCGGCGCAGGGCCTCGGAGAGGCGGGCGGCGGCGTCGATGACGGCCTGGGCGTGCATACGGCCCGGGTGGCGGGTCAGGCGCTCGATCGGGCCGGAGACGGACACCGCGGCCACCACGCGGTTCGACGGGCCGCGCACGGGCGCGGAGACGGACGCGACGCCCGGCTCGCGCTCGCCGATCGACTGGGCCCAGCCGCGGCGCCTGACGCCCGAGAGCGCCGTCGCCGTGAAACGGGCGCCCTGCAGGCCGCGGTGCAGCCGCTCCGGCTCCTCCCAGGCCATGAGGATCTGCGCCGAGGAGCCCGCCTTCATGGTGAGCGTCGAGCCGACCGGGACGGTGTCCCGCAGGCCGGACAGGCGCTCCGCCGCGGCGACGCAGATGCGCATGTCGCCCTGGCGGCGGTAGAGCTGCGCGCTCTCGCCCGTGACGTCCCGGAGGTGGGTGAGCACCGGGCCGGCGGTGGCGAGCAGGCGGTCCTCGCCCGCCGCCGCGGCCAGCTCGGCTAGCCGCGGGCCGAGGATGAAACGGCCCTGCATGTCGCGCGCCACCATGCGGTGGTGTTCCAAGGCCACGGCCAGGCGGTGGGCCGTGGGTCGTGCCAGTCCGGTGGCCGCGACCAGACCCGCGAGGGTGGCCGGACCGGACTCCAGAGCGCTCAGGACGAGGGCCGCCTTGTCCAGAACGCCGACGCCGCTACTGTTGTCCATGCAACGATACTTGCGTCTCACTCTGTGAAACGCAAGTTCAATTTTCCGTGGAACACGCCACTCTGGATGTCACGAAGGCACAGCGGCCCGTGTGAGGTACGGGCCTGGCGGCGGACGCCCGGAACCAGGGGCGCGGGCGCTGCTTCCTCACGGATCTCTAGTTGGGTCGGCGCACCTTTGCCGGCCGGAGGGAAAGCGATGGGTAGGACACTCGCGGAGAAGGTCTGGGACGACCATGTCGTCCGGCGCGCCGAGGGCGAGCCCGACCTCCTCTACATCGATCTGCACCTGCTGCACGAGGTGACCAGCCCGCAGGCCTTCGACGGCCTCCGCAAGAGCGGCCGTAAGGTGCGCCGCCTCGACCTCACCATCGCGACCGAGGATCACAACACCCCGACCCTCGACATCGACAAGCCGATCGCCGACCCGGTCTCCCGCGTCCAGCTGGAGACCCTGCGCAAGAACGCCGCCGAGTTCGGCGTCCGGCTGCACCCGCTGGGCGACGTCGAGCAGGGCGTCGTGCACGTCGTCGGCCCGCAGCTGGGTCTGACCCAGCCCGGCACCACCGTGGTCTGCGGCGACTCGCACACCTCCACGCACGGCGCCTTCGGGGCGCTGGCGTTCGGCATCGGCACCTCGCAGGTCGAGCATGTGCTGGCCACCCAGACGCTGCCGATGACCCGCCCGAAGACCATGGCGATCACGGTCGACGGCGAGCTGCCCGAGGGCGTCACCGCCAAGGACCTGATCCTGGCGATCATCGCGCGGATCGGCACCGGCGGCGGCCAGGGCTACGTCCTGGAGTACCGCGGCTCCGCCATCGAGAAGCTCTCGATGGAGGCCCGGATGACCATCTGCAACATGTCGATCGAGGCCGGTGCCCGCGCGGGCATGATCGCCCCCGACGAGACCACGTTCGCCTACCTCAAGGGCCGTCCGCACGCCCCCGAGGGCGCCGACTGGGACGCCGCGGTCGAGTACTGGAAGACGCTGCGCACCGACGACGACGCCGAGTTCGACGCCGAGGTCGTCATCGACGCCGCCGCGCTGTCACCGTTCGTCACCTGGGGCACCAACCCGGGCCAGGGCGCCCCGCTTTCGGCGTCCGTCCCCGACCCGGCTTCGTACGAGGACGCCTCGGAGCGCCTCGCCGCCGAAAAGGCCCTGGAGTACATGGGGTTGGAGGCCGGTCAGCCGCTGCGCTCCATCAAGGTGGACACCGTCTTCGTAGGCTCCTGCACCAACGGCCGCATCGAGGACCTGCGCAACGCCGCCGAACTGCTGCGCGGCCGCAAAATCGCCGACGGGGTACGGATGCTGGTCGTCCCGGGCTCCGCACGGGTGGGTCTGCAGGCCGTCTCCGAGGGCCTGGACGTGGTCTTCAAGGAGGCCGGCGCCGAATGGCGGCACGCGGGCTGCTCGATGTGCCTCGGCATGAACCCGGACCAGCTGGCCCCGGGCGAGCGCTCCGCCTCCACCTCCAACCGCAACTTCGAGGGCAGGCAGGGCAAGGGCGGCCGTACGCATCTGGTGTCGCCGCAGGTCGCGGCCGCGACCGCCGTCCTGGGACACCTGGCCTCCCCGGCCGACCTGTCCGACGCCGAGACCCGTACGCCCGCTGGAGTCTGATCAGTCATGGAAGCATTCACCACCCACACCGGCCGGGCCGTCCCGCTGCGCCGCAGCAACGTCGACACCGACCAGATCATCCCCGCCCACTGGCTCAAGAAGGTCACGCGGGACGGATTCGAGGACGGGCTGTTCGAGGCCTGGCGCAAGGATCCGGAGTTCGTGCTCAACCGTCCCGAGCGCCAGGGCGCCACGGTGCTGGTCGCCGGCCCCGACTTCGGCACCGGCTCCTCCCGTGAGCACGCCGTCTGGGCGCTGCAGAACTACGGCTTCAAGACGGTGATCTCGTCCCGCTTCGCCGACATCTTCCGCGGCAACTCGCTCAAGAACGGCCTGCTCACGGTGGTTCTGGAGCAGAAGATCGTGGACGCGCTGTGGGAGCTCACGGAGAAGGACCCCACCGCTGAGATCACCGTGGACCTGGAGACCCGCCAGGTGCGCGCCGAGGGCATCACCGCCCCCTTCGAGCTGGACGAGAACTCCCGCTGGCGGCTGCTGAACGGGCTGGACGACATCTCCATCACCCTCCGCAACGAGGAGGACATCGAGGCCTACGAGGCGAAGCGCCCCGCGTACAAGCCGCGGACGCTCCAGGTCTGACCCGCGCCCCGGCCCGGCCCGCACGGACGGCCCGCGAAGGTCGAGTTTCGGCCACCCGAACACCCCGGCTGTACCCCCGATCGGCCCGATCGGGGGTACAGCCGTTTTCGTACCCGGACGGCCGCAGGGGCGCCTCGCGGGCGCCTCAACTTCCCACGTTAGAGCGGTTGTTGCCGGGGTACGCGGGCTCTGGCGGCGCGGTCGCGGCGGGCGCCCGAAGGGCCGTTCGCGGCGGCAGTTGCACCCCGAGCAGGCGACAACTCGCCCCAGATGGCACAATCTGTGCATGGAACGTGACGGCCAACTCGAGCTCTATACGGCGGTCGCGAACCGGCTCAAGGAAGCGCACGCAAGAGTGCGCGCACTGCAAGTCCCGGAGGGCGTACGGATGGCGCTGACCCGGAAGCTGCTGGTCATCACGGCCGCGGCCAAGCACGATCTCGCCGACGCGGCAAGGCGTCTGGAGCGGTTCACGGCCGATCTCGACGAGGGGCGAATCCCCGAAGAGGAAGCCTGAACAAGTCCGGTACCGCCGAGTCTGTTGCGGCACAAGGGTGATTAGCCCGTTTCGTGTTTGATTTGCGGTATATATCTGCCTAACGTGCGAAAAAGCTTGAACACTTTCGTTCTGGCGATGTCTCCGAAGGGGAAGACGTGAACAAGGCGCAGCTCGTAGAAGCGATTGCCGACAAGATGGGCGGCCGCCAGCAGGCCGCCGATGCCGTCGACCATGTGCTGGACGCCATCGTCCGCGCGGTCGTCGCAGGTGAGCGGGTCTCTGTCACCGGCTTCGGTTCCTTCGAGAAGGTCGACCGCCCGGCCCGTTACGCCCGGAACCCGCAGACGGGCGAGCGGGTTCGGGTCAAGAAGACCTCGGTGCCGCGCTTCCGGGCGGGACAGGGCTTCAAGGACCTGGTCAGCGGCTCGAAGAAGCTGCCGCGCGGCGGCGAGGTCGCCGTCAAGAAGGCCCCCAAGGGCAGCCTGACCGGCGGCGCTTCGGCGACCGTGAAGAAGGCCGCCGCCAAGAAGACCACCGCCAAGAAGGCGACGCCGGCGAAGAAGACCACCACCGCCGCCGCCAAGAAGACCACGGCCGCCGCGAAGAAGACGACGGCCACGGCCAAGAAGGCCACCACGAAGAAGGCGACGCCGGCGAAGAAGGCCACGACCACGACGGCCAAGACCGCCGCCCCCGCCAAGAAGGCCACCGCCACGAAGTCGACGGCCGCCGCCAAGAAGGCTCCGGCGAAGAAGGCCACGGCCAAGAAGGCCCCCGCCAAGAAGTCGTCGGCCCGCAAGACCACGACCGCCAAGAAGGCCACCGCCCGCAAGAAGTAAGGGCAGGCACAGGGCACTCACGCGCCGGGCCGGACTCCCTCGGGAGCCCGGCCCGCGGCGTGTGCACAGGCCCCGCGCACACGATCTGAGCAGGGCTTTTCCAAGAGTTGAAGAGGCTCAGAGGGTCTGCAGCGTCACCAGCGTGATCCGGCGGGCCTCGCCCTCGCCCTCCGTCTCGATCCGCACCCGCTGGCCGGGCCGCAGCAGCCGCAGCCCGCCGGCGTCGAACGCGGCGCTGTCGAAGGGGACGGGCGTGCCGTCGTCCAGCAGCACCTGTCCGCTGCGGGTGTCGACGTCGTACGTGTATGCGGTCGCCTGCATGACGGCAGCCTACTGCCCGGGAATCAGCAGGCGCGCGGCCATCGCCGCCGTACGGGGACCCACGCCCAGCGCGAGCGCCGCGCGCAGGTCGGCGCCGGTGTCGACGTCCTGGCGTACCGAATCCACTCCCGCCGGTCCGAGTTCCAGTGCGCCGGACGCACGATGGCGGGCCCGGGAATCCCTGCCGAAGGCCGGACACAATTCCCGGCCGGGAGCGGCGGCCAGCAGGGTCGTCCCGATATTCGCGGCATCCGGCAGGAAAGCCCGCGGGAATTCCGCGGCCGCGTCCAGTACCAGGGCCAATTCCGACGGGCGCAGCGCCGGGAGATCCGCGTTGAGGGCGGCCACGGCGCTTTCGGGGCGCAGGGCGCGCACGGTCGCCGCCGCGTGCTCCAGCGCGGTGTTCAGACCGCCCTCCGGCTCGTCCGCGACGATCCGGGCGCCCAGCGCGGACAGCTCCCGGCCGGCCAGCGGGTCGCCCGTGACGACGGCCACATCGCGCACCGCGGGGCTGGCCAGCGCCGCGGCCACGGTGTCCTGCGCGAAGGCGAGGGCGAGACCCGGGCGCAGCCCGTCGGCGGCGGTGTCCGCGAGCCTGCTCTTCGCCCGCGCCAAGGGCTTCAGGGGTATCACCAAGGTCCACTGCACCGGCGTTCCGTCCCTCTCTTGTCACGGACATTGTCCCCCGGCCCAGCGGGCGGCCGGGTGCTCGGGGCGTACGGTGTTCTCGACAGACCGACGGCCTGGGGCGACACTTGTGCGGCCCCCGGGCCGGGTGGCAGCCCTAGAGGCCTAGAGGAAGGTGTCCGCGTGCCCCGCCGCAGAATCGGCTTCTGGTACCGCTTCGCCGCGGTGATCTGCAAACCGCCGCTGGTGGTTCTGCTCAAGCGGGACTGGCGTGGAATGGAGCACATTCCGGCCGAGGGCGGATTTATCACCGTGGTGAACCACAATTCGCACGTCGATCCCTTCGCCTACGCGCACTTTCAGTACAACACCGGACGTGTTCCGCGATTCCTGGCGAAGAGCGGCCTTTTCAAGAAGGGATTCGTCGGCGCCGCGATGCGCGGCACCGGACAGATCCCCGTGTACCGCGAGAGCACGGACGCGCTCAGTGCCTTCCGGGCCGCGATCGACGCCGTGGAGCGCGGTGAATGCGTCGCCTTCTATCCCGAGGGCACCCTCACCCGCGACCCGGACGGCTGGCCCATGACCGGCAAGACCGGCGCAGCCCGGGTCGCCCTGAGCACCAAGTGCCCGGTGATCCCGGTCGCCCAGTGGGGCTGCAACGAACTGCTGCCGCCGTACGCCAAGAAGCCCCGTCTGCTGCCGCGCAAGACCAGCCGGGTGCTGGCCGGCCCGCCCGTGGACCTCTCGCGGTTCTACGACAAGGAGATGACCGCGGACGTCCTCAAGGAGGCGACCGAGGTCATCATGGCCGCGATCACCCGCCAGCTGGAGGGGATCCGCGGCGAGAAGGCGCCCGAGACGCCGTACGACCCCAAGCGCGAGCGCATCGAGCAGCGGCGCCGCACCCAGGCACAGGCACAGGCCCGTGCCCAGGCACAGGCGCAGACGCGGAGCGGGGCGCGGAACGAGGCGTCGACCGAGGTGCCGGCCGAGGGGCAGGCGCAGGGCAGGGCGGCCGGCCGGGGCGGCCGGGAAGCGGCCGGGCACTCCGGCCGGGAAGAGGGGCAGGGCACGTGAGCAAGCCGGTCAAGGCGGCGGTCTTCAGCGCCGGTTCGTGGGGCACGGCCTTCGGCATGGTGCTCGCCGACGCGGGCTGCGAGGTCACCCTGTGGGCGCGCCGCGAGGAGGTCGCCGAGGCGATCAACTCCACCCGCACCAACCCCGACTACCTGCCCGGCTTCGAACTCCCGGAGAACCTGCGGGCCACCACCGACCCCGCCGAGGCCGCGGCCGGGGCCGATTTCACCGTGCTCTCCATCCCGTCCCAGACGCTGCGCGGCAACCTCGCCGCCTGGGTGCCGCTGCTGGCCCCGGACACCGTCCTGGTGTCGCTGATGAAGGGCGTCGAACTCGGCACCGCCATGCGGATGAGCGAGGTCATCGACGACGTGGCCAAGGTCGGCCAGGACCGCATCGCCGTGGTCACCGGGCCCAACCTGGCCCGCGAGATCGCCGCGCGGATGCCGGCCGCGTCCGTGGTCGCCTGCACCGACGAGGCCGTCGCCCGGCGGCTCCAGGCCGCCTGCCACACGCCGTACTTCCGCCCGTACACCAACACCGACGTGGCCGGCTGCGAACTCGGCGGCGCGGTCAAGAACGTGATCGGGCTGGCCGTCGGCATCGCGGACGGCATGGGACTCGGCGACAACGCCAAGGGCTCGCTCATCACCCGCGGTCTCGCCGAGACCACCCGGCTGGGCCTCGCCATGGGCGCCGACCCGCTGACCTTCTCCGGACTCGCCGGCCTGGGCGACCTGGTGGCGACCTGCTCCTCGCCGCTGTCCCGGAACCACACCTTCGGCACCAACCTCGGCAAGGGCATGACCCTTCAGGAGACCATCGCGGTCACCCGGCAGACCGCCGAGGGCGTCAAGTCCTGCCAGTCGGTGCTGGATCTGGCCCGCCGGCACGGCGTCGACATGCCGATCACCGAGACGGTCGTCGGAATCGTCCACGAGGGCAAGCCGCCGGTGGTCGCCCTCAAGGAGCTGATGTCGCGCAGCGCGAAGCCGGAACGACGCTGAGCGAACCCGCGGGGTGGACGCTGTCTCCCGGCCCTGCCTCCGGGTACTCTCATCGCGATATGAGCACCGAGAACCTCCCCCAGAGCCCCGAGCAGCAGCCGACCCGCAAGCCGCGGGTGGCCGTGGTCTGTGGCGGCCGCAGCTCCGAACACGGGATCTCCGTGGTGACGGCCGGCGCCGTCCTCAAGGCCATCGACCGGACCAAGTACGAGGTCCTGCCGATCGGTATCACCCGCGACGGCCGCTGGGCGCTCACCGCCGACGAGCCCGAGCGGATGGCGATCACCGACCGCCGTACGCCCAGCGTCGAGGAGCTCGCCGAGTCCGGCGAGGGCGGTGTGGTGCTCCCGGTCGACCCGAACAACCGCGAAGTCGTCTACAGCGAGCCGGGTTCGGTGCCCAAGGCGCTGGGCGAGGTCGACGTGGTCTTCCCGGTGCTGCACGGCCCGTACGGCGAGGACGGCACGCTCCAGGGCCTCTTGGAGCTGTCCGGGGTGCCGTACGTGGGTTCGGGTGTGCTCTCCTCGGCCGTCGGCCAGGACAAGGAGTACATGAAGCGGGTCTTCGAGTCGTTCGGGCTGAAGGTGGGCCCGTACCTGGTGATCCGGCCGCGTGAGTGGGAGCAGGACCAGGCCGGTGCCCGGCGGCGGATCGCCGACTTCGCGGGTGCGCACGGCTGGCCGCTGTTCGTGAAGCCCGCGCGTGCCGGTTCGTCGATCGGCATCACCAAGGTCGAGGACTTCTCCGGCCTGGACGAGGCGATCGCCGAGGCCCGCCGCCACGACCCGAAGATCCTCGTGGAGGCCGCGGTGCGCGGTCGCGAGATCGAGTGCGGTGTGCTGGAGTTCGAGGACGGCCCGCGCGCCTCCGTGCCCGCCGAGATCCCGCCGCCGGACACCCACGCGTACTACGACTTCGACGCCAAGTACATCGACTCCACGCCCGGCATCGTGCCGGCCCCGCTGACCGAGGAGCAGACCGCCGAGGTGCGGCGGCTCGCGGTGGAGGCCTTCGAGGCCGCCTCCTGCGAGGGCCTGGTCCGCGCGGACTTCTTCCTCGACGAGGACGGCGAGTTCGTGATCAACGAGATCAACACGATGCCCGGCTTCACGCCCATCTCGATGTACCCGCAGATGTGGCAGGCCACCGGGATCGGCTACCCGGAGCTGGTGGACCGGCTGATCCAGGCGGCACTGCGCAGGTCCACGGGCCTTCGCTGACCCTCCACCCCGACAGCGGTCGGTCGGCGGTTCACTGCGGGATCGCCGACTTCACCGCCGGTGCCAGGTCGATCAGCACCGCCGAGCCGTCCACGCCCTCCGGCACGTTCACCTCGACATAGGCCGGCCGGTTCGCGGTCGTGAACCGAAAGCCGTCGCCCGCCTTCTCCTGGAGCCAGTCGACCCCGTCGACCCCGCCCGGCACGGCGTCCGGGTCCCGCCCCTCCGCGACCTCGGGGTCGATCATCTTCGGCGGCCGGGGGACACCGCAGCGCAGTATGATCTCCGGGTTTCCCCAGCCCGCGGTCAGCGTGGACGGCGGCTCGGGATCCTCGCGACTCAGACCGGCCACCTTTTCGGGCAGCGCCTTGTCCAGCTTCCGGCACAGCTCGGTCACCGTCGCGTCCGGGCTGGGAACCGCCGCCGACGCGCTGTCGTCTGCTGAGGAGCAGCCCGCGGTGGCGATCAGCAGGGCGAGCGCGGGCAGGCCGATGAGCCGGTGACGGAAAGAGTTCACCGGCACAGGGTAGACGGGGGCTACAGATGGACCACCGGGCAGGTCAGGGTGCGGGTGATGCCGTCCACCTGCTGCACCTTGGCGACCACCATGCGGCCCAGATCGTCGACGGTGTCGGCCTGCGCGCGCACGATGACGTCGTACGGACCTGTCACGTCCTCGGCCTGGATCACCCCAGGGATCTTGCTGATCGTCTCGGCGACGGTCGACGCTTTGCCGACCTCCGTCTGGATCAGGATGTACGCCTGTACCACGGAACCTCCAGGGCGGCCACGAGGATCATGTGGGGAAAAGGAACGCCACGGTATCGCGTCGCCGCTCGCCGCGGGGAGACCTGCGGGAACCGGGCCGGGCGCGCCGGGGTGCAGGCATGACAGAGGTTGACGCTCAGAGGGACCGCGCCTGCGGTCACTTCGACCGTATCGAGGACACTGATGACGCGCGACCGGGCATGCACAGGGACAGAGAAGGGGCGTAAGGGCAATGAAGGGCACTGTTGGTGAGCTCGGTGAGTTCGGGCTCATCAGGGAGCTCACCTCCCGTCTCACCACCACCCCGGCGGTCCGGGTCGGCCCCGGCGACGACGCCGCGGTGGTCGCCGCTCCCGACCGCAGGGTCGTGGCCAGCACCGACATCCTCGTCGAGGGGCGGCACTTCCGCCGCGACTGGTCCACGGCGTACGACGTGGGCCGCAAGGCCGCCGCGCAGAACCTCGCGGACATCGCCGCCATGGGCGCCGTGCCGACCGCGCTGCTGCTCGGCCTGGTGGTGCCCGCGGAACTGCCGGTGACCTGGCCGAGCGAGCTGATGGACGGGCTGCGCGACGAGTGCCAGGTGGCGGGTGCCGCCGTGGTCGGCGGCGACGTCGTACGCGGTGACACCATCACCGTGTCGATCACCGCGCTCGGCGATCTGCGCAACCAGGAGCCGGTGACCCGGGCCGGCGCCCAGCCCGGCGACCTGGTCGCGGTGACCGGCTGGCTCGGCTGGTCGGCGGCCGGGTACGCGGTGCTCTCCCGCGGCTTCCGCTCGCCGCGCGCCTTCGTCGAGGCGCACCGGCGCCCCGAACCGCCGTACCACGCGGGTCCGGCCGCGGCCGGGCTCGGCGCGACCGCGATGTGCGACGTCAGCGACGGACTGATCGCCGACCTCGGGCACATCGCGGAGGCCAGCAAGGTCCGCATCGACATCCGCTCCGGCGCGATCGACATCCCGTCCCAGATGAACGACATCGGGCAGGCCGTCGGCGTGGACCCGCTGCAATGGGTGCTGACCGGGGGAGAGGACCACGCGATCGTGGCGACCTTCCCGCCGGACGTGAAGCTGCCCGCCCGCTGGAAGGTCATCGGCGAGGTGCTCAACCCCTCGGCGCTGCCGCAGGTCACCGTGGACGGTGCGCCCTGGACCAGCAAGGGCGGCTGGGACCACTTCGGGGACATGGAGTCATGAGCGGCGCGGGTGCTCCACCGCGGGTGCTGACGGTCGCCGGGTCCGACTCCGGCGGGGGCGCCGGCATCCAGGCCGACCTGAAGACCATGCTGGCGCTCGGGGTGCACGGCATGAGCGTGCTCACCGCGGTGACCGCGCAGAACTCCCTGGGCGTGCAGGGCGCCTGGGAACTGCCGGTGGAGGCGGTGCGGGCGCAGTACCGCAGTGTGGTGGACGACATAGGCGTCCAGGCGGTCAAGACCGGCATGCTCGCCTCGGCGGAACTGGTCGAGGCGGTCGCCGACTTGATCGCCGGGACGGACGCGCCGGCCGTCGTGGACCCGGTCGGGGTCTCCAAGCACGGGGACCCGCTGCTGGCGTCCTCCGCGCTGGATTCCGTACGGAGGAGACTGCTGCCGGTGGCGACCGTCGCCACGCCGAACCTCGACGAGGTCCGGCAGCTCACCGGCCTCGTGGTCGAGTCGCGGGACCGGATGAGGGGGGCCGCGGAGGCCGTCCTGGAGTACGGTCCGCGCTGGGTGGTGATCAAGGGCGGTCATCTGTCCGGCGAGGCCGTGGACCTGCTCACCGACGGCTCCGAGGAGCACTGGCTGCGGGCGCCCCGGCACGACAACCGCCACACCCACGGCACCGGCTGCACCCTCGCCTCCGCGATCGCCTCGCACCTCGCCCTGGGGCGGACCGTGCCGGAGGCGGTGACGGCGGCCAAGGAGTACGTCACTGGCGCGATCGCCGCGGGGTTCGCCCTCGGCGGCGGCATCGGGCCGGTGGACCACGGCTGGGCCCTGAAGGCGCCGCGCGGCTAGACCGCAGCCGAGACCGCAGCCGAGACCGAGACCGGGACCGGGACCTAGACCGGGTCCGGGTCCGATCGCGGGTGGCGTCCGCCTGCGATCGGCTGGTGCGAAGGTGACCGGGGGCACATCCGGACACAGCAAGAAGCCGGTCCACCGAGGTGGACCGGCTTAAAGCAGCGAACCGGCAGTGGCCGCGCGCTCAGCTGAGCGTCAGCGCGAGACCTTGCCGGCCTTGATGCACGAGGTGCAAGCGTTCACGCGCTTCGGCGTCCCGCCCACCACGGTACGCACACGCTGGATGTTCGGGTTCCAGCGGCGGGACGTACGGCGGTGCGAGTGCGAGATGTTGTTGCCGAAGCCCGGCCCCTTGCCGCAGACGTCGCAGTTGGCAGCCACGGGTCACTCCAAAGACTTCAGATGCACTTACGGTTAATCCCGGCATGCCGGGATCGAGATCTTAGGCGCTAGGAGCAATCTGAGATCTGAGTGGCGTTGCCAGGGGAACGGCCCGATCAGATCGGGCAACCGGAGCAGCATACAACGGCTGCTCCCGTGGAACGAAACTACCACGGCTGGTCCGGGGCCCGCGCCGGGCCACTTCCGGCGGACACCGGCCCTGGGTCTACGCTGCGTCCAGTCCAGCAGCTCAAGGAGGCGCAGGTGGCGCAGGTGCCGCAGACATTCTTCGATGCTCTCGCGGTGCGCACCTGGTGCGGTCTCGCGCTCCAGGCCCTCGGGCGGGCGCGCGAGGAGATCGACGCGATCAACGTGTACCCGGTGGCGGACGGCGACACCGGCACAAACCTCTACCTGACCGTCGAGTCGGCCGCGGCGGCCGTGGAGGCGGTGTTCGCGGGGCACGAGGTCGGCTCCGGGTCGCGGGGAGTGGCGCGCGAGGCCGCGGCCGACGCCGCCGAGCGGGAGGCCGGTGCCCAGCCCCGGGCCGGCACCGCGCGGGAGGCGGACGAGCCGTCGCTCGCCGAGGCCGTGCGCGCGATGGCGCACGGGGCGCTGATCGGGGCGCGCGGCAACTCCGGGACCATCCTCGCCCAGCTGCTGCGCGGCATGTCCCAGGTGCTGGCCGCCGACGGCGGCACCGCGCACACCGACGGAGCGGGACTGCGGACGGCCCTGCGCCGGGCCGCCGACTCCGCCCGCCAGGCCGTCGCCCACCCCGTGGAGGGGACCGTCCTCACCGTCGCCTCGGCCGCCGCCGACGCCGCCGAGGCCACCGCGAAGGCCGGGGAGTCGGGCGAGGCCGAGAACGACTGCGGGGCCGTCGCGCGGGCCGCCTACGAAGGAGCCCGCACGGCGCTCGCCGCGACCCCCGGACAGCTGGCGGTGCTGGAACGCGCCGGGGTGGTCGACGCCGGTGGGCGCGGGCTGGTGGCGGTGCTGGGCGCGCTGGTGGAGACGTTCACGGGCGAGGCGCCGCGCGGGGTGCCGACGGCGCTGTCCGGGGCGTACGCGCGCGGGGTCGGCGAGGGGCGGCACGGCGCGGGCGCGGTGGCGGGCGAGAGCGGGGCCGAGCGCGAGACGGAGGCCGCGGTCGAGGTCGAAGGCGAGGCGGTCCGTGGGCCGCATACGTGTACGGAGGGGGCGGCGGGACCGGAGGGGGGCGGACCGGCCTTCGAGGTGATCTACCTCCTGGAGGCCGACGACGTCGCCGTGGTCCGGCTGCGGCGGCGGCTGGACGCGCTCGGGGACTCCCTCGTCGTGGTCGGCGGCGACGGGCTGTGGAACGTCCATGTGCACGTGGACGACGCGGGCGCCGCCGTGGAGGCGGGCGTCGAGGCCGGACGGCCGTACCGGATCCGGATCACCCACTTCGGCGCGGGGGACGCGCACACCTCGCGCGGGGAGCGGCCCGCCCAGGAACGGGTGCCCCGCGCGGTGGTCGCCGTCGTGCCCGGCGAGGGCCTGGCCGGGCTGTACACCGACGCGGGCGCGACCACCGTGCTCGCCCGGCCCGGAGAGCCGCCCGCCAGCGGGGAGCTGCTCCAGGCCGTACGCCGGGCGCACGCGCGCGAGGTCGTCCTGCTGCCCAACGACGCCGACCTGCGGCACACCGCGGCGGTGGCGGCCGAGCAGGCCCGCGCGGAGGGCATCCGGGTGGCCCTCATCCCGACCCGGTCCGCGGTCCAGGGCATCGCGGCGCTCGCGGTGCACGAGCCGGAGCGCCGCTTCGACGAGGACGTCGTGTCCATGACCTCGGCGGCCGGAGCGACCCGCTACGCCGAGGTCGCCGTCGCCGAGCACCAGTTCTGGACCATGGCCGGGATCTGCCAGGCCGGTGACGTCCTCGGACTCATCGACGGCGACGTGGCGGTGATCGGCTCGGACGTCACCGCCACCGCCGAGACGGTCCTCGACCGCATGCTCGCGGCCGGCGGGGAGCTGGTCACCATCGTCCTCGGCGACCAGGCCCCGCAGGCCGTCGCCGAGCGGCTGGAGGCCCGGGTGCGCGCGGCCTACCTCGCGGTGGACACGGTCGTCTACCGCGGCGGGCGGCAGGGGTCGCTGGTGCTCATCGGGGTGGAGTGAGTCGACCGGCCGGTCAGCGTTCGCCCTGCTCCCGCACCACCCGCAGCATCTGTTCCGCCTCCGCGCGGCGGGCCCGCGCCGCCTCGTCCTCCTCCCCGGCGTCGCCGTACGCCGCCAGCACCGCACACGCGCGTGCCGCGGCCTCGGCCGAGCGGCCCAGATCGGCCTCCAGCCAGCCGGCGGCCAGCTCGGCGCCGGTGCGGCCGTCCCGCGCGTCGTCGCCCAGGGCGGCGAACACCGCGACGGCCTGGGCCATCTGGGCCAGGGCCGCCTCGAACGCGTCCTGGATCGAGCAGTCCTCGGCGTCCTCCGCGCACGAGCGGGCCAGCAGGTCGCCGAACTGGCGGTGGGTGTGGCCCAGTTCGGCGGCGAGCCGCTGCCGCGCCTCCTCGTCGGGCGCCGTGTCCAGCGCCGCCGCGCACTCCCGCAGCGCCTCCGTCATCAGCTCCCGCGCGCGGTCCGGTCCGCCCTGGCCGCGCAGCGCGAGCCAGGCGCGGGCGCGCAGGGCCCGGACGAGGCCGTGGACGTTCCCCAGCGAGCGCCACAGGCCGCCCGCGCGGTCGTAGGCCCGGTCGGCCTCGGCCGGCAGCTCGGCGTGGCCCAGGGACTCGGCGGCGAGGTGGGCGAGGGTGGCGTGGTCGTGCTGCTCGGGCCAGTGCCGGGCGATCTCGGCGGCCTGGAGACGGCGCTCGGCGGCCTCCTGGTGCTCGCCCAGCTCGCTCAGGCAGTCGCCGAGCCACCACAGGGTCTGCACGACCGCGCCGTCGCCGTGCGTCTCGGCGTTCACGTCGGGCAGCGCCGACTCCAGCACCTCCGCGGCCTCCGCCCACCGGCCGAGCCGCAGCAGGAACCCGCCGAGCAGCTGCCGTGCCCAGGCGCCGAGCGTGCGGCCCTCGCCGGCCTCGTCGGCCCAGTGCGCCGCCTCCAGGGCGTGCTCGGCGGCCTCCTCGGCGGCTCCCCGGCCGCCGACCACCTCGGCGAGCTGGAGGTTGAGCTGTGCCCGCCCCACCGGCTCCAGCTGGTCCCCGCCGTGCTCCAGCGCCGACCGCAGCGCCCGCTCCGCCTCCGCGACATCGCCGAGGTGGTGGGCGAGAGCGGCGAGCCGGGCCTCGTACTCCACGGCGAACCACGGCAGCCCGGCGGCCACGAACTCCCCGGCGGCCCGCGCGAACAGCGCCGCCGCCGTTCGGAGGTCACCGGCCCGGGCCGCCAGCTCCGCCAGCATCGCCCGTGCCTCGGCGGCCCGTGAGGCCAGCCGGACATCGCCGCCGGTGTGCCCGTCCACCAGGGCCAGCACCTCCCGGACGGCCGCCTCGGCCTCGGCCTCGGCCGGAGCGGTGTCGGCGGTGTCGGCCGGAGCGGTGTCGGCCGGACGCGGTGCCGCCCCGGCCGCGGCGGCCTCCTCGGTCTCGACGCCGGACACCGTCCCGGGCGCGTTCCGCTCCTCCGCCTCGTGCACCCGCCGCATCAGGATCCGCGCCCGGCCCATCAGCACGGACGCGGTCTGGCGTATGCCGGTGCCGTCCTCGGCGTACAGCGCGAGGACCAGGTCGTACGGCTCGGCGACCGCGGTCACGGCCCCGTCCACATCGCCCGCGAGGGCACGGACGTACGCCGCACGCGCGCGTGCCGCCAGCGCCTCGCCCGGGTCGCCCGCCTCGGCGTACAGCTCAGCGGCCCGCTCGAACAGGGCGACACCCTCCGGGCCGAGGTCCATGGCCCGGTGGTCGGCGATCTCCGCGCGGTCGCGCGGCGCCAGCTCGACGCCCTCGGCGGCGCGCTCGACGGCCGCCCACGCCTCCACGGCGTGCGGCCGGAGCGAGTCCGACAGGCGCCGGGCCTCGGTCAGCAGGGCCTCCAGGTCCGGCTGCGCGCCGGAGTCCGAGCCGGTGCGGGCGGTGGGCGGCGCGGAGGGCTGGGCGGCCGGGGTGGACGCTGGCGCGGAGGCGTGAGCGGGCGCGGAGGTGTGAGCGGGCGCGGAGGTGTGCGCCGTGTGCGCCGGGCGCGGGGTGCGTACGCCCAGCGGCAGCCGGTCCACGAGCGGCTGCCGGTCCATCCGCGCGCGGGCCTGCTCGCTGACGTGCGCCGTGCCGTTGCGCCGGTCGAACCGCGCCGCCAGCGCCAGCGCCTCCTCGCGCGCGTGCCCGCCCAGTTCGCGTGCCGTCCACGTCCGCCCGGGCGGCCCCGGCACCTGCCGGTCGCCCAGCCCCAGCGCGGTCAGCCGGCCCATCAGCAGTGCCACCACGCTCAGGAACTCCAGCCGGCTGCGCGGCTGCCCGGTGTCCGTGAAGTACGCCGGGCGCTCCGCCAGCAGCTCCAGACCGCGCGCCTCGTTGCCGGTCAGGGCGCAGAACTCGACGTGCTCCGCGTACGCGGAACGCATGCTCTCCATGGACCGCACCAGCCGGAAGCCCCGCAGGTGGTGGGCGCGCGCCTCGTCCAGCCGGCCGAGCCGCACCAGCGGCAGCAGCGAGGAGGCGAGCGCCGCGTGCGGCTCGTGGGCACAGCTGAACTCGCCCTCCAGGACGGGCCGCCAGAACCGCAGCGCCTCCTCGTCCCGGCCCCGCTCCGCCTGCCACCAGCCCTGGCCGTCCAGCTCACAGGCGTGGCAGTCGGCCATGGCGTCCCGGTCGGCGGCCAGCCACGCCGCGAACGCGCGCTCCGCGCGGGGCACGTCCCCGAGGTGCGCGGCCACATGGAACTCGGCGCCGCGCACCGCCCGCTCCGAGTGCCCGGCCAGCCGGTAGCGGTGCTCCATCTCGCCTAGCCACTTCTCGATCGAGGCGAGCGGGATGTGCGGCTGGTCGAGCATGCCGGTCGTCATCCACTTGAAGACCCAGTGCAGCGAATGGGCCTCCTGCTCGTCGAAGTCCCCGGGGCGCTCGTCCCACATGCGCAGCAGCCGCGCGAAGGGGACGAACATCTTGTCCTTCTCGGAGCTGTAGTTGTAGACGGCCAGCTGGTGCCCCAGCGCCTCGATCACGGCGAGCGGGACGTCCAGCCGCTCGGCCGCCGCCAGCAGCTGCTCCGCGCGCGCGTTGCGGGCCGGGCCCTCGGGCCGCGCGGAGTTCTCCGCGATCGCGCGGCGCAGGGCGTCGAAGTCCGTGATGTCGCTCATCAGTGCTCGTCCTCGCGGTGAGTGGCCCATTCCAGGAGGTCGATGAACGCCCGGTTCAGCAACGCCGAGTCGGCGGGCCGCAGCGGGCGCTGCGCCATCAGCAGGGCCTGGCCGTACAGGGACTCCGTGGCCGTGCCGATCAGCTCCGGGTCGGGCAGCGAACTGATCCGCCGGATCAGCGGATTGAGATGGTTCAGCACCAGCCGCGCGCGCGGGGCGCCGCCGCGCAGCGAACCGAGGATGCCCGCCCACAGCTCGTCGGCCTGCTCCTCGGCGTCCGCGCGGGCCTGCTCGTGCCGCGCGTCGCGGTCGTCCAGGTGCAGCGCGGGCACGGACAGCGGATGGAAGGCGCGCAGGACGACATCGCAGCCCAGCGGGTCCAGCGCGGCCCGCGCGGCGGCCAGGAAGCCGGTCAGGGCCAGCTCCTCGGCCGCGTCGACGGTGTCCAGGTGGGCGGTCACGGTGTCCGCGTCCAGCTCGGCGACCACCGAGCCGGGACGGACCGAGGGCAGCGCCTCGACCAGTTCGCTGTCGTACGTGTAGCCGCCGTTGACGACGCCGATGCCCTGCGCGGACGCGATCGGGGCGACCTGCCGGAACTCCTCCACGGTCCGCGTGAAGTGCACCACCGGGTGGCGCTGCGCGAACTCCTCCAGGGACAGCCGCCCGTCGGTCGTCTCGAAGGGCAGCCACGGCAGCATCGTGCGCAGCATCTCCTTGTCGTGCCGCGCCAGGGACTTCACCCCCAGGTGGTGCACCGCCAGGAACGCCGTCAGCCGCTGCGGGTCGCCGGCCGCCAGCCCGGTCAGCCAGGACCGGATCCGCTCTCCCAGCGCCTCCCGTACGGCGGCCAGCGTCTCGTCCTCGTACAGCGCCTCGCGCGAGGCGGTCGGCCGCAGGCTGTCGGTGTCGAGGACGCAGCGCACGAAGAACGCCCAGTCCGGCAGCAGCTGCTCGGCCCGCTCGGTGAGCAGCATGCCCTTCAGATGCACCCGGTGCCGGGCGCGCTGGGCCGGACTGACCGCGCTGGGCAGGACGTACGCCATGCCGCGTATGCCCGCGACCGGCAGGTCCAGCTCGATCGAGTCGAGCGGGGTGAACCCGAACAGCTCGTGGCAGTGCCGGGCCAGGGCCACCCGGCGGGCGGCGGGGGAGTGGTACGGCCGGTCCCAGGGCGCGGGCAGGTCGGTGACCTCTTCCTCGCCCACCCGCACGTCGTACGGCAGCAGCGCGCCGAAGTCCCGGGCCAGCGCGAGGACGCGTTCCTCGGACAGCCACTCCGCGGCACCGGCCCGCGCCACCAGGTGCACGGTGGTGCCCGGCTCGGGCCGCGCCTCGTCCGGCAGCGTCCGCACGGTGTACGAGCCGTCGTCCGACGCCGTCCACTCCACGGGCCGGGCATCCGGCGTACGGGCACTGCGACTGACGACCCGGATCCGCTCGGCGACCACGAAACAGGCCAGCAGGCCTATGCCGAACTGCCCGAGGAAGTCCGAGCGGGCCTCCTGGATGCCCTCGGCGCGCTTGGAGCTGCGGCCGATGGTGGCCAGCAGGCTGTGCACGTCGGACTCGGTGAGCCCGACGCCGGAGTCCTCCACCCGCAGCGTGCCGCCTTCGGCGTGGAGCCGCACCCGGGCGGGCGCGTCGGGCTCCCCGGCCCGTCGGGCGGTGATGGCGTCGACCGCGTTCTGGAGCAGTTCCCGCAGGTAGACCTTGGGACTGGAGTAGAGGTGATGGGAGAGCAGGTCCACCAGACCGCGCAGGTCGACCTGGAACGTGTGAGGCGAGGAAGGAGCCTGGGATGTTTGTGATGACTGTGAGGTCTGCGAGTCCATCGTCACAGCGCCGGTGGGGGGAGGGGCGTCGGCGCGGGGTCGGGCGGCCCCGGTGAGGCGGTGACCGCGAAAGGATGGCCGGAGCGCGTCATCCTAGAGCCCCAGCGAGCCGCCTGACCAGGGGTTTCCCGAGACCGATACGGCACCGGTGCAGGGCGTCGCTACGCATTGTCAGTGCGGTGGTGTGCAATGGATCTCGTGCCCGCACTGGACGAACCTCTGAAGAAGGTGCTCGGCCCCGCCACCGCGAAGGTGATGGCCGAGCACCTCGGCCTGCACACCGTCGGTGACCTCCTGCACCACTACCCGCGCAGATACGAGGAACGGGGCCAGCTCACCCACCTCGCCGACCTGCCCATGGACGAACACGTCACCGTGGTCGCCCAGGTCGCCGACGCCCGTCTGCACACCTTTGCCTCCGCCAAGGCCCCGCGCGGCAAGGGCCAGCGACTGGAGGTGACCATCACCGACGGCAGCGGCCGGCTCCAGCTGGTCTTCTTCGGCAACGGCGTGCACAAACCCCTCAAGGAGCTGCTGCCGGGCACCCACGCGATGTTCTCCGGCCGGGTCTCCGTCTTCAACCGCCGTCTCCAACTCGCCCATCCGGCCTACGAGTTGCTGCGCGGCGACAGCGAGGAGGCGGTGGAGACCTGGGCGGGCGCCCTGATCCCCATCTATCCGGCGACCGCCAAGCTGGAGTCCTGGAAGATCGGCAAGGCGATCCAGACCGTCCTGCCCAGCGCCCAGGAGGCCGCCGACCCCCTCCCGCCCACCCTGCGCGAGGGCCGCGGCCTGCTCCCCCTGCCCGAGGCCCTGCTCAAGATCCACCGCCCGCACACCAAGGCGGACGTCGCCGCCGCCCGCGACCGCCTCAAGTGGGACGAGGCCTTCGTCCTCCAGGTCGCCCTGGCCCGCCGCCGGCACGCCGACGCCCAGCTCGCCGCCGTCGCCCGCAGGCCGAGCCCCGACGGCCTGCTCGCCGCCTTCGACGACCGCCTCCCCTTCACCCTCACCGACGGCCAGCGCAAGGTCTCGAAGGAGATCTTCGACGACCTCGCCACCGAGCACCCGATGCACCGGCTGCTCCAGGGAGAGGTGGGCAGCGGCAAGACGATGGTCGCCCTGCGCGCCATGCTCGCCGTGGTCGACGCCGGCGGGCAGGCCGCGATGCTCGCGCCCACCGAGGTCCTCGCCCAGCAGCACCACCGCTCCATCGTGGAGATGATGGGCGACCTGGCCGAGGGCGGCATGCTCGGCGGGACCGAGCACGCCACCAAGGTCGTGCTGCTCACCGGCTCCATGGGCACCGCCGCCCGCCGGCAGGCGCTGCTCGACCTGGTCACCGGCGAGGCCGGGATCGTGATCGGCACCCACGCGCTGATCGAGGACAAGGTGCAGTTCCACGACCTCGGCCTGGTCGTCGTCGACGAACAACACCGCTTCGGCGTCGAGCAGCGCGACGCCCTGCGCGGCAAGGGCAAGCAGCCGCCGCACCTGCTCGTCATGACCGCCACCCCGATCCCGCGCACGGTCGCGATGACCGTCTTCGGCGATCTGGAGACCTCCGTCCTCGACCAGCTCCCGGCCGGCCGCTCACCGATCGCCAGCCATGTCGTCCCCGTCGCCGACAAGCCGCACTTCCTCTCCCGCGCGTGGGAGCGGGTGCGCGAGGAAGCGGCGGGCGGCCATCAGGCGTACGTCGTCTGTCCCCGCATCGGCGACGAGGCGGTGGAAACGAAGAAGGGCAGGTCCGCCGAGGACGAGGCGGAGAAGCGGCCCCCGCTCGCCGTCCTGGACGTCGCCGACCAGCTTGCCAAGGGCCCCCTCCAGGGCCTGCGGGTCGAGGTCCTGCACGGCAGGATGCACCCCGACGACAAGGACGCGGTCATGCGCCGCTTCGCCGCCGGCGAGACCGACGTCCTGGTCGCCACCACCGTCATCGAGGTCGGCGTCAACGTCCCCAACGCCACCGTGATGGTGATCATGGACGCCGACCGGTTCGGCGTCTCCCAGCTGCACCAGCTGCGCGGCCGCGTCGGCCGCGGCTCGGCGCCCGGCCTGTGCCTGCTGGTCACCGAGATGGCCGAGGCCAGCCCCGCCCGCCAGCGGCTCAACGCGGTGGCGTCCACCCTGGACGGCTTCGAGCTGTCCCGGATCGACCTCGAACAGCGCCGCGAGGGCGATGTCCTCGGCCAGGCCCAGTCCGGCGCCCGCACCAGCCTCAGGGTGCTCGCCGTCATCGAGGACGAGGAGATCATCGCCGAGGCCCGCGAGGAGGCCACCAAGGTGGTCGCCGCCGACCCGGAGCTGAGCGGCCTGCCCGCCCTGCGCATCGCTCTGGACGCCCTGGTGGACGAGGAGAGGGAGCAGTACCTGGAAAAGGGCTGACAGACTGGGAGCGGTCGCCGAGGCGCCCGACCCGAGCCGGGCACACCGGCCGACGCCAGGCACACCGGCGCCGGGCTCACCGGCCGGGCCAGCCCACACCGGCGCGGGGCTCACCGGCCCCGAGCACACCGGCCCGAGCCCACCCATCCGAACCCACCCGTCCGAGCCCGCCCCACCCGAGCACACCGACAAGGACCCAGGACATGACCCGCGTGATCGCCGGCCGCGCCGGTGGACGCCGTCTGGCCGTCCCCCCGGGGACCGGAACCCGCCCCACCTCCGACCGCGCGCGCGAGGGCCTGTTCTCCACCTGGCAGTCCCTGCTCGGCGGCCCGCTGGACGGCGAGCGGGTCCTGGACCTGTACGCCGGTTCCGGCGCGGTCGGCCTGGAGGCCCTGTCGCGGGGCGCCGCTCACACCCTGCTGGTCGAAGCCGACGCCCGGGCCGCCCGCACGGTCCGGGAGAACGTCCGCAGCCTGGGCCTGCCCGGCGCCGAGGTCAGGGCGGGCAAAGCGGAACAGATCATCCGTACCGCACCGCCCGAGGAGCCGTACGACCTCGTCTTCCTGGACCCGCCGTACCGAGTCACAGATCACGATCTTCGCGAGATCCTGCTCACACTCCGCTCGGAGGGGTGGCTCGCGGCGGACGCCCTCGTCACCGTGGAGCGCAGCACCAGAGGCGGTGAGTTCCGGTGGCCGGACGGCTTCGAGCCGCTGAGGGCCCGGCGCTACGGAGAGGGAACGTTTTGGTACGGTCGCGCCGCCTCTACGTGCGAAGACGCACCATGACCGGACCGGAGAGCGAGGGACCTCAAGTGCGCCGTGCCGTCTGTCCCGGGTCGTTCGACCCGATCACCAACGGACACCTCGACATCATTGCCCGCGCCTCCCGTCTCTACGACGAGGTCTATGTCGCGGTGATGATCAACAAGTCCAAGAAGGGCCTGTTCGAGATCGACGAGCGGATCGACCTGATCCGCCAGGTCACCGCCGAGTACGCCAACGTCCGGGTCGAGGCCTTCCACGGTCTCCTCGTCGACTTCTGCAAGCAGCGCGACATCCCCGCCATCGTCAAGGGCCTGCGCGCGGTCAGCGACTTCGACTACGAACTCCAGATGGCCCAGATGAACAACGGCCTCACCGGAGTCGAGACGCTCTTCGTGCCGACCAACCCCACCTACAGCTTCCTGTCGTCCTCGCTGGTCAAGGAGGTCGCGGCCTGGGGCGGCGACGTCTCCCACCTGGTGCCCCCGATGGTCCTCGACGCCCTCACGGAGCGGCTGCGCCAGGACTGACGCACTGACGGGCCGTCACCCGGTGTCCCGCGGCCGCCCCATGGCCGTACAGTCGTCCCGTCCGTCTCCAACACAGCTGTAGAGAGTGGCGAGCACACGGTGGACGTGCAGAAGAAGCTCGACGAGATCGTCGCGGCGGTCTCCAGTGCCCGGTCGATGCCGATGTCGGCCTCGTGCGTGGTCAATCGCGCCGAACTGCTCTCGATGCTGGAAGAGGTGCGCGCGGCGCTGCCCGACTCCCTCGCCCAGGCGCGGGAGCTGATCGGCGACCGCGAGCAGATGGTCGAGCAGGCCCGCCAGGAGGCCGAGCGGATCATCCAGGGCGCGCACGCCGAGCGCGGCTCCCTGATCTCCGACACCGAGGTCGCCCGCCGCTCCCAGGCCGAGGCCGACCGGATCCTCGCCGAGGCCCGCAAGGAGGCCGAGGAGGTCCGCGCCGAGGCCGACGACTACGTCGACTCCAAGCTCGCCAACTTCGAGGTCGTCCTCACCAAGACCCTGGGCTCGGTCGGCCGCGGCCGCGAGAAGCTGCTCGGCACCGGCCCCGGCCTCGACGAGCAGGGCTACGCCGACGAGGACGCCCCCGAGCGCAGCCACGACCCCGAGACCCTGCGCCGCACCGCCGACCAGTACGTCGACGCCAAGCTGGGCGCCTTCGAGGCGGTGCTCGCCAAGACCCTGGAGGCCGTCGGCCGCGGCCGTCAGACGCTGCACGGCCGGATCGCCTCGGACGACCTCGGCGCCCTCGCCGGCGACCTCACCACCGTCCAGCACTCCAGCGACGCCGACTACCTGGCCGACCTCGCCGCGCTGGCCGAGCAGGACGCCCGGACCGAGCAGCCCGCCCGGCAGCAGCAACAGCAGAGGGAGCCGGAGCCGGCGTACGGCTACCAGCAGCAGCCGGACCCCTACGGCGGCTACCAGCAGGGCTACGCCCAGCAGGACCCGTACGGCTACCAGCAGGCCGACCCCTACGCCGCCTCCGGCTTCGCTCCAGCGGGACAGGCGGGTCCTGCGGGAGGCGACGCCTACCAGGGCTACGACCCCCAGCAGGGCGGCTACGACCCGCACCAGATGCCCCAGCAGCCCCAGCAGCCTCCCCAGCCCCCGCAGGCGCCTCAGGCCGCGCAGGGCGGGCACCAGGGATACGCGCTCGACGAGACCAGCCTCTTCGACACGAGCATGATCAGTGCCGAGCAGCTGCGGGCGTACGAGCAGGGCCGGGGCAACGGCTGACCCGCGGATTGGGCCGAGAGCGAAAGGTCCAGTATCCTGGCTCTTCGGTCGCGCCTACGTTCGCGATCAGCGCTGCCCGCAAGCACCGGAGGGCGGCGTCCGAAAGAGCTCAGAAGATCGAAAGCAGGAATGGCCCTGAACGCCCGCCTCGACCACCGCAACCCTCTCGTGTTCGATACGCACGAGCTGGGGCGGCGTCCTGGTGCGCTCCAGCGCCTGACCCGCACGATCGACGCTCCCCGGGACTTCGGTATCCAGGGAGTCATCGGGGTGCCGGAAGGCAAGCCGGTGGAGCTCGAACTCCGCCTCGAGTCGGTCCTCGAAGGGGTGCTCGTCACAGGCACCGCCCGTGCCACGGCCGAGGGGGAGTGCGTAAGGTGTCTGGAGCCGCTGGAGCTGGAGCTCGAAGCGGACTTCCAGGAGATGTTCTCGTACCCTGACGCCGACGACCGGGGCCGTGTGATCGCGGAACCGGGCGACGACGCCGAGGACGACGAGGACAGGCTCTTCCTAGAGGACGGACTCTTCGACCTCGAACCTCTGCTGCGCGATGCGGTGGTGCTCGCACTGCCGATGCAGCCGGTGTGCCAGGAAGACTGCCCGGGCCTGTGCTCCGAGTGTGGGGCGCGGCTGGCGGACGACCCGGACCACCACCATGACGCCGTCGACATCCGTTGGGCGGCATTGCAGGGACTCGCCGGTTCACTCGAAGACGGCGAGAAGGACGAGATGAGCGGCGGCGCGCCTCAGTCAGCACGCGCCGACGAGAAGCAGGAGAAGTAGCCGTGGCTGTTCCGAAGCGGAAGATGTCGCGCAGCAACACGCGCCACCGCCGGTCGCAGTGGAAGGCTGCGGTCCCCACCCTGGTTGCGTGCGAGCGCTGCCACGAGCCCAAGCAGCAGCACATCGCGTGCCCGTCTTGCGGCACCTACAACAAGCGCCAGGTCCTCGAGGTCTGAGCGGCTGGTGAGAGGCACTGTGTCCACGCCGAAGAAGAACTCTGCGGACAACCAGGCCTCGTCCCACACGCTTCTGGAAGGGCGGCTCGGCTACAAGGTCGAGTCCGCCCTTCTGGTGCGAGCGCTGACCCACCGTTCCTACGCGTACGAGAACGGCGGTCTGCCGACGAACGAGCGGCTGGAGTTCCTCGGGGACTCCGTGCTCGGCCTCGTCGTCACGGACACGCTGTACCGCACCCACCCCGACCTGCCCGAAGGCCAGCTGGCCAAGTTGCGGGCCGCGGTGGTCAACTCGCGTGCGCTGGCAGAGGTGGGACGAACGCTGGAGCTCGGCTCCTTCATCCGGCTCGGCCGCGGTGAAGAGGGCACGGGCGGCCGGGACAAGGCGTCCATCCTCGCCGACACCCTGGAAGCGGTGATCGGCGCGGTCTATCTCGACCAGGGCCTGGACTCGGCGGCGGAGCTGGTGCACCGCCTGTT
This sequence comes from Streptomyces sp. NPDC001532, assembly GCF_040298625.1. Classification (NCBI taxonomy): domain Bacteria; kingdom Bacillati; phylum Actinomycetota; class Actinomycetes; order Kitasatosporales; family Streptomycetaceae; genus Streptomyces; species Streptomyces sp. NPDC001532. The sequence goes on along the minus strand of NZ_JBEPAL010000005.1, from coordinate 171,836 downwards.
CGACCCGCTGATCGAAAAGTCTTCCAACCTCGGAGCCGGACTGGACTGGAAGACCTCCCTCCAGGAGCTCACCGCGACCGAGGGCCTCGGCGTGCCCGAGTACCTGGTCACGGAGACCGGCCCCGATCACGAGAAGACCTTCACTGCTGCCGCCCGCGTCGGAGGCGTCTCGTACGGCACCGGCACCGGCCGCAGCAAGAAGGAGGCCGAGCAGCAGGCCGCGGAGTCCGCCTGGCGGGCCATCCGCGCCGCGGCGGACGAGCGGGCCAAGACGGCCGCCGCCGTCGAAGCCGCTCCGGTCGCCGACGACAGTGCCGACGCCTCGGCGTCCGCCTGACCCACAGCACGGCACAGCCGAGCGCCCGCCCCGGTCCGCCGGGACGGGCGCTCGGCTCATCCATCGGTATCCACGGGGGTTCCATGCCCGAGTTGCCCGAGGTCGAGGTCGTACGACGCGGCCTGGAGCGGTGGGTCGCCCACCGGACCGTCGCCGACGCGGAGGTGCTGCACCCGCGTGCCGTCCGCCGGCACACCGCGGGCGCCGACGACTTCGCGCACCAGCTCGTGGGACACCGCTTCGGCGTTCCGAGCCGGCGCGGCAAGTACCTGTGGCTGCCGCTGGAGGACACCGACCGGTCCGTGCTGGCCCACCTCGGCATGAGCGGCCAGCTGCTGGTCCAGCCGCGCACCGCGCCCGACGAGAAACACCTGCGCATCCGGGTCCGCTTCGCCGACGCCCTGGGCACCGAGCTGCGCTTCGTCGACCAGCGCACCTTCGGCGGTCTGTCGCTGCACGACACCACCCCCGACGGCCTGCCCGACGTCATCGCGCACATCGCCCGCGACCCTCTCGACCCGCTGTTCGACGAGGAGGCGTTCCACCAGGCGCTGCGCCGCAAGCGCAGCACCATCAAGCGGGCCCTGCTCGACCAGTCGCTGATCAGCGGCGTCGGCAACATCTACGCGGACGAGGCGCTGTGGCGGGCCCGCCTGCACTACGACCGTCCGACCTCGACCTTCACCCGCCCGCGCACCCTGGAACTCCTCGGCCATGTCCGGGACGTGATGAACGCGGCGCTCGCGGTGGGCGGCACCAGCTTCGACAGCCTGTACGTCAACGTCAACGGCGAGTCCGGCTACTTCGACCGCTCCCTCGACGCCTACGGACGCGAGGGGCTGCCCTGCCGCCGCTGCGACACGACGATGCGCCGCCGCCCCTGGATGAACCGCTCCAGCTACTACTGCCCGCGCTGCCAGCGCCCGCCCAAGGTGTCGGCGTAGCCGAGCCGTCGGTCACGGCAGCGGCCGACGGGTCGCGTCGTAGCTCTCGCGGGCGGCGAGGACGTCGTCCATGCGGCCCTCCACGAACTGGATGAGGCCCATCAGGCGCTCGGCGACCTCGCGGCCCAGCGGTGTCAGTTCGTAGTCCACGCGCGGCGGGTTGGTCGGCTGGGCCTCACGGTGCACCAGGCCGTCGCGCTCCAGCGCGTGCAGCGTCTGGGACAGCATCTTCTCGCTGACGCCGTCGACCCGGCGGCGCAGCTCGTTGAAGCGGAACGAACCCTCGTGCAGGGCGCCCAGAGTCAGCGCGCCCCAGCGTCCCGTGACGTGCTCCAGGGTGCCGCGCGAAGGGCAGGCCTTGGAGAACACGTCATAGGGGAGGGTCTGCTCCGGCGAGCGCTCCGAGGTGGTCGTCATGCGTCCAGCTTAGGGGATGACAGCGCAAACTTAGGGGTGGCGCTTTCTGAAAGTTAGTGCTTTGCTCGTGCTGTCCCCGGTCGGCCTGCCGCTGCCCGGCGCCCCTGCCTGCCTTCCAGAAGGAGCACTTTTCGTGACCACCCCTGTTGTCTCCATCGCCTACCACTCGGGTTACGGCCACACGGCCGTCGTCGCCGAGGCGGTCCGCGCCGGAGCCGCCGACGCCGGTGCCGAGGTCCACCTGATCAAGGTGGACGAGATCACCGAGGAGCAGTGGGCGGTCCTCGACCGCTCGGACGCCATCGTCTTCGGCTCCCCGACCTACATGGGCACCGCCTCCGGCGCCTTCCACGTGTTCGCGGAGGCCACCTCCAAGCGCTGGTTCGGCCAGGAGTGGCGGGACAAGCTGGCCGCCGGCTTCACCAACTCCGGCTCCAAGAGCGGCGACAAACTGCACACCCTGCAGTTCTTCCAGACCCTCGCCGCGCAGCACGGCATGCACTGGGTCAACCTCGGCCTGCACCCGGGCTGGAACAGCACCTCCGGCTCCGAGAACGACCTCAACCGCCTCGGCTTCTACGCCGGAGCGGCCGCCCAGACCAACATCGACGAGGGCGCCGACGCCGTCCACAAGGCCGACACGGCGACCGCCGAACACCTGGGCCGCCGGGTCACGGAAACGGCCCGCCTCCTCCTCAGGGGCCGCGCGGCGGCGTGAGACCCGTGGGACGGATGGGGCGTGCGCTGGTGGAGGGCCGAAGAGGTGCGGGGCCGGCTTCCTGACCTGCGCCCTTGCCCTTGTCTACGATCAACGCTGCGACCTGCGACTTGGCTGTCAGCGGTTGTCGGCGTTGATCGTGGACCTGCCCCGTGAAGCACGACGTCGGGGCCGTGATCCTCGAGGAACGGTGACGAGGAGAAGGGTGAGTGACCGAGATGGTCTTTTCGAAAGCGCTGGAGGACTGGGTCTACTGGGACCAGGCCGCGTACGAGCTGGGGTTGAGCCTCGGTGTGCTCAAGGCTGACGTTCCCTTCTCGCGGAGCAAGAGGATCTTCTGGGAAGACAACCCGGCCGGGCGGGCTCTCCATGCCACCCTCTTGGCGCTCGTGGAAGCCGGCGTGCTGGAGTCGCGCGACGACGACGAGGAGTTTCGGTGGTCGTCGACCAAGTTCCTGAACGTGTTCGACGACTGAACTCCAGCCGCCGCCCTGGTGCCTGCTGCTACTTCGGCCTTGTCCTGGGAGGCGGCGGACACAGGCCCCCACCACGGCGGCGTCCTGCTGCCGGACGCTCTGCGCCGGCTGTGGCGGCCCGACGAGGATTGATCGATACACCCATCATCCAACCTGGCACCGGCGTAAAGCTCCTCCTGGCCCACCTGCGCCCCGGTCGGAACGACCGGCCGAGGAAGCGCGGCCGGGCGTTCCGGAGGAACGGCCACGACTTCGCGGTCAGAGCTCGCCGCGGCGTGCGAGCTGCTTCAGCGCGTTCTCACGGATGATCTCGTTCTCGTCGTCGCGCAAGCCCTCGAGGGCTTCCCGGGCCTCCGGGCCGGGAATGGCGCCGAGAGCCCAGATCGCCTTCACCGCGAGCGCCCGGTTCTCGTCCCATTCCAGGTGCTCGGGAACCCAGCGAGCCGCCTTGACCAGCGTCGGCACCGTGTTGGGCGAGCGGAGCTTGCCCAACACGGACACGGTGTCCTCGTGCCCCCTGTGCCAGTCGGCAGGGAACAGCTCGATCAACGGCTCCAGGAACTCCTCGCCCGAGGCGTCGGCGGCGGCATGGACGATCAACGCCATCTCGACGTCGTCGGCGTCCCGGCGCTCCATGGCGTCCCGGAGCAGCCGGAGCGCCAGGGCTCCACCGTCGGACTCGCCGAAATGGGCGAGCACCTCGTCGAGCGTGTTCGTCGCGCCTTCGCCCGGTGCGATCACCAGGCCCATGACCAGATCCTGCTCCTCAGGGGTCATCGCCTGACCACCTCCCCTGTGCGGAACGCCCCAGGTCCTGGGGGACCCCAGCAAGATCATTCTTGCCGGGTGCCTCCCGGACTCGAATGCGTGAACATCGGCTCGGCCGGCCCTTCGGGACGTGGGCGTCGAGACTGGGCGAGACCACGGCATGCACGCGCCGCGGCACTTCTACGCCTCGCTGCTGCACGCGGGTGAGCATCGAGCCACTCAGTACCGCGTCTTCTCGGAGAGGGCACCCGCCGCCGACGGCCCGGACACGGCCCACGAGGACGCCTGGCCCTCTGACCCGCGGTTGTCTCAGTAGCCGAAGTCCTGCGTCCACCAAGGGCCGCCCGGGCCGAAGTGGACTCCGACTCCGAGGGTGGTGAACTCGCAGTTCAGTATGTTGGCGCGGTGGCCGGGGCTGTTCATCCAGGCCTCCATGACGGCTGCCGCGTCGGACTGGCCGCGGGCTATGTTCTCGCCGCCGAGGTCGGATATGCCGGCCTTCTCCGCCCGGTCCCACGGGGTCGCCCCGCCGGGGTCGGTGTGGTCGAAGAAGTCGCGTGCCGCCATGTCCTCGCTGAAGTCCCGGGCCAGCTTCGACAGCGCGCTGTTGGCGGCCACGGGGCGGCAACCGGCCTTCGCCCGCTCCTCGTTGACCAGTTGCAGGACCTCCGCCTCGGCGGCGCTCTGCGCGGAGACGGTCACGGGGGCGCTGGTCTGCTCCGGCGCCTTGGTCGCCGTACGCGACGGCGTCGGCGTCGGCTTCGGCTCGGGCTTCTTCGACGGGGTGGTCGTCGGCTTCTCGGAGGGCTTCTCGGACGGCTTCTCCGTGGTCGGCGAGGCCGACGGGGAGGAGGCGGAGGTGGAGGGAGCCGCCGACGGCGAGGTGGAGCCCTCGGTGCCGCTGCTCGCCGAGGCGCCGCTGTCCTGGGTCTCGGCGCTGCCGGAGGTGCCGCCCAGCGGGCCCTCGGTGTTGCCGGAGCCGCCCTCGGTGGCCTGCACCCGGTCGCCGCTGCCGCCGCCGAGCGTGTAGTTGTCGCCGCCGGGCAGCACACCGGTGGCCACCGCGACCGTACCGAGGGCGACCGCCGCGGAGACGCCGAGCAGACCGGTGCGGACCGGAGTCGCGCCCTTCTTGCGGCGGCGGTGCGAGCGTCCGTGCGACGCGGACCCCTCGGGGGAGTAGCCGCCGGTGCCGCCGCCGCGGTGGTCCTCGCCGGTGGCGAAGAGGTAGGCGTCGCTGCGGGCCTGCGCCTGGGCGTAGGCCTCGGGGTTCAGATAGGGCGCGATGCCCGGCTCCGGGTGGTCGCTCGTGCGGAGCGGACCACGGCTGCCGCCGCCCTGTGCCGGCGTGACCCCCGTGGCGCGGCCCGTGGCGGCTCGGCCGGCGGCGGAGCGTCGGTGGCGTCCCATGTATCGGCCTTCCTCGTCCCTCGTGCTCGTCCTCACGGTCGACTCGCCCCGGCGGTCAACCAAACTCACCTGATCGAGTGAGTTTCATATGAGATGCATTGGGGCTGGACGGTACCGCATGGCGGTGGGGGAGGAAGTGTCCCGAGAGACATTGCCCGGTTAGGTTGCACCCATGAGCGAGGATGTACGACTGGTCGCCTGGGTGCGTGGACACGTGCAAGGCGTGGGTTTCCGCTGGTTCACGCGGGCCAAGGCGCTGGAGATCGGCGGTCTGAGTGGTTTTGCTCTCAATTTGGCCGACGGTCGCGTCCAGGTGGTCGCCGAAGGGTCGCGCCAGGGCTGCCAGGGACTGCTGGAGTGGCTGGAGGGGGACGACACGCCCGGCCGCGTGGACGGTGTCACCGAGATCTGGGACACACCCCGCGGCGGCTACGACGGCTTCGCGATCCGCTGATCCGGTGCCGCCCGGCGACCGCCGACGGGCGGTGGTACATGCCGTGGGCAGCTGCCCCTGAGGGAAAGCCCCAGGTGGTTGCCAAGAACCCCTTGCCGTGGAAGGCTCCGCACGGAAAGATGATCGCCACGCCCTGAGGCCCCGCAGGAGTCGCAGCGCCGCCGCTTCCCGGCCGCGCGCACGCGGGTTGCCGTCAATACGGGGCGTGATCGTGTTGACCGTCAAACTTTTTGGTGAGACGCTGAAAGCCCCGCGCACCTCAGCTGTTTGGCATGGTTGAACGGCAGCAAGAACTCCATAGTGCCAAGCACCGCGGGTGCGAATCCCTCACGACCCACACCGCTTCGGTCGGTCACTCATTGTGGAGGACCATCCATCATGGCAAAGGCGCTTCTCGGTTACGTCGGCGGCTCCGACCCGCGACTCCTCGCCGAGATGCGACGGCTCCAGCAGCGCGTCCAGGACCTGGAATCCGAGCTTGTACGCATCCAGGCGGAGAACGACGCCCTGACGGCTGCCGCTTCTCACCACGAGATCATGGAGAGCATCGACGCACACCAGGCGGAGCCTGCGCTCACCTGATCACTGCATCACACAACGACACGCAGTGGTTGGGCTGCTCGTATCAACCGCTCGGCTGTCAGAAATTGCAAGGGACGCCTCGGCGTCCCTTCTTTCTTTCCCCCCGGCATCCTTCAGCTTCTATAACGTCTGGTGTGCCCTGCGCGTTCACCGGCGAAACCGCGCGTTCGTGGAGTGAGACAACCCCGGCGGGTAGAGTCCGGCGGCGTGCACCTCAAGGCCCTGACCCTTCGCGGGTTCAAGTCGTTCGCCTCGGCCACCACGCTCCGGTTCGAGCCGGGCATCACCTGCGTCGTCGGCCCGAACGGCTCGGGCAAGTCCAACGTGGTGGACGCGCTCAGCTGGGTCATGGGTGAACAGGGCGCGAAGTCGCTGCGCGGCGGCAAGATGGAGGACGTCATCTTCGCCGGCACCACCGGCCGTCCGCCGCTCGGCCGGGCCGAGGTGTCGCTGACCATCGACAACTCCGACGGGGCGCTGCCCATCGAGTACGCCGAGGTCACCATCACGCGGATCATGTTCCGCAACGGCGGCAGCGAGTACCAGATCAACGGCGACACCTGCCGCCTGCTCGACATCCAGGAACTCCTCTCCGACTCCGGCATCGGCCGCGAGATGCACGTCATCGTCGGCCAGGGCCAGCTCGACTCGGTGCTGCACGCCGACCCCATGGGCCGCCGCGCCTTCATCGAGGAGGCCGCGGGCGTCCTCAAGCACCGCAAGCGCAAGGAGAAGGCGCTGCGGAAGCTGGACGCGATGCAGGCCAACCTCGCGCGCGTGCAGGACCTGACGGACGAACTGCGCCGGCAGTTGAAACCGCTGGGCCGCCAGGCCGCCGTCGCCCGCCGGGCCGCCGTCATCCAGGCCGACCTGCGCGACGCCCGGCTGCGCCTCCTGGCCGACGACCTCGTACGGCTGCGCGAGGCACTGCGGGCCGAGGTCGCCGACGAGGCCGCGCTGAAGGAACGCAAGGAGACGGCCGAGGAGGAGCTGCGCAAGGCGCTCCAGCGCGAGGCCCTGCTGGAGGACGAGGTGCGCCGGCTCACCCCGCGCCTCCAGCGCGCCCAGCACACCTGGTACGAGCTGTCCCAGCTCGCCGAGCGGGTGCGCGGCACCGTCTCGCTGGCCGAGGCGCGGGTCAAGAGCGCCACCTCCGCCCCGCCCGAGGAACGGCGCGGCCGCGACCCCGAGGACCTGGAGCGCGAGGCCGCGAGGGTCCGCGAGCAGGAGGCGGAACTGGAGGCGGCCCTGGACGCGGCGCAGCACGCGCTGGAGGACACGGTCGCGCACCGCGCCGAACTGGAGCGCGAGCTGGCCGCGGAGGAACGCCGCCTCAAGGACGTCGCCCGGGCGATCGCCGACCGGCGCGAAGGGCTGGCCCGGCTGAACGGCCAGGTCAACGCGGCCCGCTCGCGGGCGGCCGCCGCCCAGTCCGAGATCGACCGGCTGGCCGCCGCCCGTGACGAGGCGCAGGAGCGGGCCGTCGCCGCGCAGGAGGAGTACGAGGCGCTGAAGGCCGAGGTCGACGGGCTCGACGCGGGCGACGCGGAGCTGGCCGAGCGGCACGAGGACGCCAAGGCGCGGCTCGCCGAGGCCGAGGCCGCGCACGCCGCCGCCCGCGAGGCCGTCACCGCCGCCGAACGCAGCCGGGCCGCGACCCACGCCCGCCACGAGGCCCTGGCCCTGGGCCTGCGCCGCAAGGACGGCACCGGCGCGCTGCTCGCCGCGCGGGACCGTCTCACCGGTCTGCTGGGCCCCGCCGCCGAACTCCTCACCGTGACACCCGGCTACGAGGTGCCCCTCGCCGCGGCGTTCGGCGCCGCCGCCGACGCCATCGCGGTGACCACTCCCGCGATGGCCGCCGAAGCGATTCGCCTGCTCCGCAAACAGGACGGCGGCCGGGCCGCGCTGCTGCTGGCGGGGGGCCCGGAGGAACCCGGAGCCCCGGAGGAGCGTGGGGCCGGGGAGGAGCGAGGGAGTGAGGAGGAGCGGGATGCTTCGGAGGGCCAGAGGGCTCCGCGAGCCGCCGCCGACCTCGTCCGCGCTCCCGGCGAGCTGATGCCCGCCGTACGGCGGTTGCTGCGGGGCATCGTGGTCGTGGGGACCCTGGAGGAGGCCGAGGAGCTGGTCTACGCGCGGCCCGAGCTGACCGCGGTGACCGCGGAAGGGGACCTGCTGGGGGCGTACTTCGCGCACGGCGGGTCCGCGGGGGCGCCGAGTCTGCTGGAGGTGCAGGCCTCCGTGGACGAGGCCGCCACCGAGCTCGCGGAGCTGGCGGTGCGGTGCGAGGAGCTGGCCGAGGCGCAGCGGGCGGCGGCCGAGCGGCGCCGGGAGTGTGCCGGGCTGGTGGAGGAACTGGGGGAGCGGCGCCGGGCCGCCGACCGGGAGAAGTCGGCCGTGGCGCAGCAGCTGGGGCGGCTCGCCGGGCAGGCGCGCGGTGCCGCGGGTGAGGCGGAGCGGTCGGTCGCCGCGGCCGCGCGGGCGCAGGAGGCGCTGGACCGGGCGCTGGAGGAGGCCGAGGAGCTGGCCGAGCGGCTCGCCGTGGCCGAGGAGCTGCCGATCGAGGAGGAGCCGGACACCTCGGTGCGTGACCGGCTCGCCGCCGACGGCGCCAACGCGCGGCAGACCGAGATGGAGGCCCGGCTTCAGGTCCGTACGCACGAGGAGCGGGTGAAAGGGCTGGCCGGACGTGCCGACTCCCTGGACCGCGCGGCCCGTGCCGAACGTGAGGCACGCGCGCGTGCGGAGCAGCGGCGCGCCCGGCTGCGGCACGAGGCGGCCGTCGCCGAGGCCGTCGCCGCGGGCGCCCGCGTGCTGCTCGCGCACGTCGAGGTCTCCCTGGCCCGCGCCGACGCCGAACGCACCGCCGCGGAGGCCGCCAAGGCGCTCAGCGAGCGGGAGCTGGCCGCCGCCCGTACGCGCGGGCGGGATCTGAAGGCGGAGCTCGACAAGCTCACCGACTCGGTGCACCGGGGCGAGGTGCTGGGTGCCGAGAAGCGGCTGCGGATCGAGCAGCTGGAGACCCGGGCGCTGGAGGAGCTGGGTGTGGAGCCGGAGGGGCTGGTCGGCGAGTACGGCCCGCACCAGCTCGTACCGCCCTCGCCGCCGGCCGAGGGCGAGGAGCTGCCGGAGGATCCGGAGCATCCGCGGCACCGGCCGAGGCCGTTCGTCCGCGCGGAGCAGGAGAAGCGGCTGAAGGCGGCCGAACGGGCGTATCAGCAGCTCGGGAAGGTGAATCCGCTCGCTCTGGAGGAGTTCACGGCGCTCGAGGAGCGCCACAAGTTCCTCAGCGAGCAGCTGGAGGACCTGAAGAAGACCCGCGCGGACCTGCTCCAGGTCGTGAAGGAGGTCGACCTGCGGGTCGAGCAGGTCTTCACGGAGGCGTACCGGGACACGGCCCGCGAGTTCGAGGGTGTGTTCGGGAGGCTGTTCCCGGGCGGTGAGGGGCGGCTGATCCTGACCGACCCCGACAACATGCTCACCACCGGCGTGGACGTCGAGGCCCGGCCGCCGGGCAAGAAGGTGAAGCGGCTCAGCCTGCTGTCGGGCGGTGAACGGTCGCTGACCGCTGTGGCCCTGCTGGTGTCGATCTTCAAGGCCCGGCCCAGTCCGTTCTATGTGATGGACGAGGTCGAGGCCGCGCTCGACGACACCAACCTCCAGCGGCTGATCCGGATCATGCAGGAGTTGCAGGAGGCCTCGCAGCTCATCGTCATCACGCACCAGAAGCGGACGATGGAGGTCGCCGACGCGCTGTACGGCGTCTCGATGCAGGGCGACGGTGTGTCGAAGGTCATCAGCCAGCGCCTGCGTTGATCGCGCGCTACGGGGCACCGGTCTACACCAGTCGTGACCTGCTTACTCTCACACATCCTTCAAGAAGTGAACACAAGACTGATCTGGCGTGGCTGAAAACTTACAGTCTTGGCCTATTGACTTCGAAAACTGAAGGCATAGTCTCTGCAACGTTGCTTTTACCTTCAGGTGTGAGCGGCCGGGGCCTGTGCACCACTGGGAGCACTCGACCCGCCCCCCGCCTGGAAGGGCTCGCCCCCACGCCGGCAGCGCTGCCGGCGGCCCGAGGAGTTACCCACGTGACCAGCACAGCGCAGGCACCTCAGTCAGGAGCCAAGTCGGCGCACCCCGAACATCTCGGGCACGTCGTCTTCATCACCGCCGCAGCCGCCATGGGCGGTTTCCTGTTCGGCTACGACAGCTCTGTCATCAACGGTGCGAACGGCGGCATCCAGGCCCGGTTCGACCTCAGCTCCGGTGCCACCGGAACGGTCGCCGCCTGCGCCCTGCTGGGCAGCGCCGTGGGCGCGGCCGTCGCGGGCCGGATCGCCGACCGCATCGGCCGTATCCGCGTCATGCAGATCGCCGCCGTCCTGTTCGCCGTGAGCGCGGTGGGCTCCGGTCTGCCGTTCGCCGCCTGGGACCTCGCCGCCTGGCGGGTGCTCGGCGGCATAGCCATCGGTATGGCCTCGGTCATCGGCCCGGCCTACATCGCCGAGGTCGCCCCGCCCGCCTACCGAGGCAGGCTCGCCTCGTTCCAGCAGGCCGCCATCGTCATCGGCATCGCCATCTCGCAGCTCGTGAACTGGGCCATCCTCAACATGGCCGACGGTGAGGAGCGCGGCGAGATCGCCGGCCTGGAGGCCTGGCAGTGGATGCTCGGTGTGATGCTGGTGCCGGCCGTGATCTACGGCCTGCTCTCCTTCGCGATCCCCGAGTCGCCGCGTTACCTGATCAGCGTGGGCCGTACCGACGACGCCAAGAAGGTGCTCGCCGACGTCGAGGGCGACATCGACCTGGACGCCCGGGTCAGCGAGATCGACCTGGCGATGCGCAGCGACCACAAGTCCACCTTCAAGGACCTGCTGGGCGGCCGCTTCGGTCTGCTGCCGATCGTCTGGATCGGTATCGGCCTCTCCGTCTTCCAGCAGCTGGTCGGCATCAACGTCATCTTCTACTACTCGAACCTGCTGTGGCAGTCCGTCGGCGTCGACCCGTCGAGCTCCTTCTTCTACTCGTTCGAGACCTCGATCATCAACATCATCGGTACCGTGATCGCGATGATCTTCGTCGACCGCATCGGCCGCAAGCCGCTGGCGCTCATCGGCTCGGTCGGCATGGGCATCTCGCTGGCGCTGGCCGCCTGGGCCTTCTCCTACCAGCACGGCAGCGACCCGCTGCCGACCGCGCAGGGTGCCGTGGCGCTGATCGCCGCCAACGCGTTCGTGCTCTTCTTCGCCCTGTCCTGGGGTGTGGTCGTCTGGGTCATGCTCGGCGAGGTCTTCCCGAACAAGATCCGCGCCGCCGCGCTCGGTGTGGCCGCCTCGGCCCAGTGGATCGCCAACTGGGTGATCACCATCACCTTCCCGGACCTCTCGGAGTGGAACCTCTCGCTCACCTACGTCGCGTACGCGGTGTTCGCCTTCCTCTCCATCCCGTTCATCCTCAAGTTCGTGCCCGAGACCAAGGGCAAGAAGCTGGAGGACATGGGCTGACCGGCCCTCCTGGAAGTCGAGGAGAGGGCCAAGTCCCCGCTGCCCGCTCCTCGATACCCGTAAGACGTACTGCCCCGGCTCGCACGACGAGCCGGGGCAGTACGTCTTCGCGCCGCGGCCGCGTGTCACAAGCTGGGGCGGGTCGAGGCCCATGGCTGATACTGGACGGGTTATGGACATCGTCATCCTTGCTGTAGTCATCGCCGTGGTCGTGCTCGGCGCGCTCGGCGGGCTCGTGGTCGGCAGCCGGCGGAAGAAGTCGCTGCCCCCGCCGCCCCCCACCACGCCCGACCTCACCGCTCCTCCCGCCGAGCCGCACGTCGGCGACGAGGCCGAGACGCCGAAGGAGGAACCGCGCCGCACGATAGAGGAGGTGGACCTCCCGGGCGGCTCGGCCCCGGTCGGCGTCGAGGAGCCACCCGCTGTCGTCGCTCCGGAGATCGAGATCCCGGAGCCCACCGCCGGGCGCCTGGTGCGCCTGCGCGCCCGCCTCTCCCGCTCCCAGAACGCCCTGGGCAAGGGCCTGCTCACGCTGCTCTCGCGCGAGCACCTGGACGAGGACACCTGGGAGGAGATCGAGGACACCCTGCTCACCGCCGACGTCGGCGTCCAGCCCACTCAGGAGCTGGTCGAGCGGCTGCGCGAGCGGGTGAAGGTGCTCGGCACCCGCACCCCCGTGGAGCTGCGCGGCCTGCTGCGCGAGGAGCTGCTGACGCTGGTCGGCACCGGCTTCGACCGCACCGTGAAGACCGAGCCCGAGGGCCGCAAGCCCGGCATCGTGATGGTCGTCGGGGTCAACGGCACCGGCAAGACCACCACCACCGGCAAGCTCGCCCGTGTCCTGGTCGCCGACGGCAACTCCGTCGTCCTGGGCGCCGCCGACACCTTCCGCGCGGCCGCCGCCGACCAGCTCCAGACCTGGGGCGAGCGCGTCGGCGCCCACACCGTGCGCGGCCCCGAGGCCGGCGACCCGGCCTCCGTCGCCTTCGACGCCGTCAAGGAGGGCAAGGAGATCGGCGCCGACGTGGTGCTCATCGACACGGCCGGGCGGCTGCACACCAAGACCGGGCTCATGGACGAGCTCGGCAAGGTCAAGCGGGTCGTCGAGAAGCACGCCCCGCTCGACGAGGTGCTGCTCGTCCTCGACGCCACCACCGGCCAGAACGGTCTCGTGCAGGCCCGCGTGTTCGCCGAGGTCGTCGACATCACCGGCATCGTGCTCACCAAGCTCGACGGCACCGCCAAGGGCGGCATCGTGGTCGCCGTCCAGCGCGAGCTGGGTGTCCCGGTCAAGCTGATCGGCCTCGGCGAGGGCGCGGACGACCTCGCGCCGTTCGAGCCGGAGGCGTTCGTCGACGCGCTCATCGGAGAGTGAGCGGACCCGCGAACCCGCCCGCACCACGAAGCGCCCGCCCCCTGGTGAACAAAGGGGACGGGCGCTTCGTCGTACGGGCCGCCGCGTCGCGCCGGGAGAGCCGCGTCCGCTCGGTGCCTCGTCCGTGCGCACTCCGTCTGTACGCGCTCCGTCCGTGCTCGCTACGCCCGTGAGCGGTGCCCGTGCTCGCTACGCCCGTGAGCGGTGCGCCACGTAGGCCAGCGTGCCGAGCAGCAGCCGGGCCTCCGGCGGGCGGGTCGCGGAGTCCAGCGCGGGGGAGCGCAGCCAGCGGACCGGGCCGAGGCCGCCGCGGTCGGAGGGCGGCGCGGTGATGAAGGTGCCCTTGCCGAGCCCGCGCAGGTCCAGGCTCGGGTCGTCCCAGCCCATCCGGTAGAGCAGCGCGGGAAGCTCGGCCGCGGCCCCGGGGGCGACGAGGAAGTGGGCCCGGCCGTCCGGGGTGGCGGCCACCGGGCCGAGGGGGAGGCCCATGCGCTCCAGTCGGACCAGGGCCCGCCGGCCGGCCGACTCGGCCACCTCGATCACGTCGAACGCCTGGCCGACCGGCAGCATCACCGCCGCACCCGGGAACTCCGCCCAGGCGTCGGTCACCTCGTCGAGGGTGGCGCCGGCCGGCACCCTGGGGGCGAACGTCAGCGGATGCGCGCCCGGTGCGCGGCAGTCGGGGCGGCCGCAGGAGCACAGGCCCGCGGCGGCCCGCGCGCCCGGGACGACGTCCCATCCCCACAGTCCGGTGTACTCGGCCACGGCGGTGCACTCCGAGGTGCGGCCGCGGCGGCGCGAGCCGGACCGGATGTCGCGGATGCCCCGACTGCTGCCGATCGTGAAGCCCATGCCCCCTCCAACGGGTCCGACGCACCGGTGGTTACGAGGCGGATCGAGCCGACTGCGGAACGTGACGTCCTCCCGTCCCGGCTGCCCGGTGCCGCGCGATCCACTCGGCGTCCGGAGGCGTGCCGGGTGGTGCACTCGGAGGTGCGCGCCCCTGAGTGCATCGCTCCGCTCATCACCGCCTGTCCTGTGTCAAGTGAATCGTGTGGCGGCGGCCGTGAGTTCATTCGAAGGGGTGGCGAATGGTGGCGTTTCCCGATTCGCCATGGCCGGACGGGTGATCGTAGGATTACTTTGAGTGCACGATAGGTCGGGGCACATGCCCCTGTGGGTATGCCGGAGGCAAGTCGGATTCCCGTTCGAAGGGTGACAATCCCGAGACGGGCGGCCCGCTTGACGGGCATTCTGATAAGGCTTGGCGCACTCGATGACAAGCGGTCTGAGGGATGGGGGCGTTCCAGTGGGCGGCAACGGCGGAAGCGGGACGAACGCTGAGAAGCGCCCGAATGAGCTGTTGGGCTCGTGGTTCGTGCGCAGCGGCTGGTCGAAGGGCGAGCTCGCCCGTCAGGTCAACCGCCGGGCACGGCAGTTGGGCGCCAACCACATCTCGACGGACACCTCGCGGGTCCGGCGCTGGCTCGACGGCGAGAACCCGCGCGAGCCGATCCCGAGGATCCTGTCCGAGCTGTTCTCCGAGCGGTTCGGCTGCGTCGTCTCCGTCGAGGACCTGGGCCTGCGCACCGTCCGCCAGTCACCCTCCGCGTCCGGTGTCGACATGCCCTGGACGGGTCCGCAGACGGTGGCCCTGCTCAGCGAGTTCTCGCGCAGCGACCTGATGCTGGCGCGGCGCGGCTTCCTCGGAACCTCGCTGGCCCTGTCCGCGGGCCCGGCCCTCATCGAGCCCATGCAGCGCTGGCTCGTCCCCGCCCCGCCCGCCCTGCCGCAGGAACCCCAGGCCGTGCCGACCACCCGCGCGCGCGGACGGCTGTCCAAGCCCGAGCTGGACCTGCTGGAGTCCACCACCGTGATGTTCCGGCAGTGGGACGCCCAGTGCGGCGGCGGGCTGCGCCGCAAGGCGGTCGTCGGCCAGTTGCACGAGGTCACCGACCTGCTCCAGGAGCCGCAGCCGCAGGCCACCACCCGCAAGCTCTTCAAGGTCGCCGCCGAACTGGCCGAACTGGCCGGGTGGATGAGCTACGACGTGGGCCTCCAGCCCACCGCCCAGAAGTACTTCGTCCTCGCCCTGCACGCCGCCAAGGAGGCCGGCGACCGCCCCCTCGGCTCGTACGTGCTGTCCAGCATGAGCCGCCAGATGATCCACCTGGGCCGGCCCGAGGACGCCCTGGAGCTGATCCACCTCGCGCAGTACGGCAGCCGCGACTGCGCGAGCCCGCGCACCCAGTCGATGCTGTATGCGATGGAGGCCCGCGCCTACGCCAACATGGGCCAGCCCGGCAAGACCAAACGGGCCGTGCGGATGGCCGAGGACACCTTCGCCGAGGCCGACGACTGGGACGAGCCGGACCCCGACTGGATCCGCTTCTTCTCCGAGGCCGAGCTGTACGGCGAGAACAGCCACTCCTACCGCGATCTCGCCTATGTCGCCGGCCGCAGCCCCACCTACGCCTCCCTGGCCGAGCCGCTGATGCAGCGGGCCGTCGAGCTGTTCGCCCAGGACACCGAGCACCAGCGGTCGTACGCGCTGAACCTCATCGGCATGGCCAGCGTCCATCTGCTCCAGCGCGAGCCGGAGAAGAGCGCCGTCTTCGCCGAACAGGCCATGCACATCGCCAAGAAGGTCCGCTCCGAACGGGTGAACACTCGTATCCGAAAGACCGTCGACACCGCCGCCCGCGACTTCGGTGATCTCGCCGAGGTCGTCGACCTCACCGACAAGCTCGCCGCCGAGCTGCCGGAGACCGCGGAGGCGGTCTGAGAACCGTGGCGGCGGTCTGAGAGACCGCTCCACCCCAAGCCCCGGCCGCGGCCGGCCCTCCCGAACTGCCCGACTCGGCTCCCCCACGCCAGGTCATCGGAAGGCCGCCCGCGGCCGGTTTCTTGCTTCCTTCGAAGGTTGCGCCACGATAACGATCGCGCGGCCCGAGATCTGCCAATTCATCGACGCGTAACACGCACGGCGCCTTCGTCACCGCCGCGAAACAACGAGGGGCTTCCACCGAAACCGCGCTGCGCCAATCTCTTGGCGCATAACCGGCCCACCCCTCACTCCGCTCCAGGCTTCGCCCGCACGGGGCCGTATCCAACGACGAGGAGACGCCGATGGCACCAGCCATCACGCTTGCCGCAGAGCCGCAGATCTCTGCCGCCAACACCGGCTTCATGCTCATCTGCTCCGCCCTTGTGATGTTGATGACCCCGGCCCTGGCCTTCTTCTACGGAGGCATGGTCCGGGTCAAGAGCACCCTGAACATGCTGATGATGAGCTTCATCAGCCTGGGCATCGTCACCATCCTGTGGGTGCTGTACGGCTTCTCCATGGCCTTCGGTAACGACTCCGGCGGAATCCTCGCCTGGAACTCCGACTACGTCGGCTTCACGGGCATCGACAAGGACGCGATCTGGGACGGCTACACCATCCCGGTCCTCGTCTTCGCCGTCTTCCAGCTGATGTTCGCGATCATCACCCCGGCCCTGATCAGCGGTGCCCTCGCCGACCGGGTCAAGTTCACCGCCTGGGCGCTGTTCATCGCGCTGTGGGCCACCGTCGTCTACTTCCCCGTCGCCCACTGGGTCTGGGGCACCGGCGGCTGGGCCTTCGAGCTGGGCGTGATCGACTTCGCCGGTGGTACGGCGGTCCACATCAACGCCGGTGCCGCCGCGCTCGGCGTGATCCTCGTCATCGGCAAGCGGGTCGGCTTCAAGAAGGACCCGATGCGCCCGCACAGCCTGCCGCTGGTCATGCTCGGCGCCGGTCTGCTGTGGTTCGGCTGGTTCGGCTTCAACGCGGGCTCCTGGCTCGGCAACGACGACGGCGTCGGCTCCCTGATGTTCGTCAACACCCAGGTCGCCACCGCCGCCGCCATGCTCGCCTGGCTGATCTACGAGAAGCTGCGGCACGGCGCGTTCACCACCCTCGGTGCCGCCTCCGGTGCCGTCGCCGGTCTGGTCGCCATCACCCCGGCCGGCGGCGCGGTCGACCCGCTCGGCGCGATCGCGGTCGGCGCCATCGCCGGTCTGCTGTGCGCCATGGCCGTCGGCCTGAAGTACAAGTTCGGCTACGACGACTCCCTCGACGTCGTCGGCGTCCACCTCGTCGGCGGTGTCGTCGGCTCGCTGCTCATCGGCTTCTTCGCCTCCGGCGAGGGCCAGTCCGACGTCAAGGGCCTCTTCTACGGCGGCGACGCCGCCCAGCTGGGCAAGCAGGCCGCCGGTGTCTTCGCGGTCCTCGCCTACTCCCTGGTCGTCTCCGCGATCCTCGCCTTCGTCCTCGACAAGACGATCGGCATGCGGGTCCCCGAGGACGACGAGGTGACCGGCATCGACCAGGCCGAGCACGCGGAGACCGCATACGACTTCAGCGGCGCCGGCGGCGGCACCTCCCGCTCCGCCTCCGTGCCCGCCACCCCGGTCGCCCAGGCCGAGAACAAGAAGGTGGACGCATGAAGCTCATCACCGCCGTCGTGAAGCCCCACCGGCTCGACGAGATCAAGGAAGCCCTCCAGGCCTTCGGCGTGCACGGCCTGACGGTCACCGAGGCGAGCGGCTACGGTCGTCAGCGGGGACACACCGAGGTCTACCGGGGTGCCGAGTACACCGTCGACCTGGTCCCCAAGATCCGCATCGAGGTGCTGGCCGAGGACGACGACGCCGAGCAGCTGATCGACGTCATCGTCAAGGCGGCCCGCACCGGCAAGATCGGTGACGGCAAGGTCTGGTCCCTCCCGGTCGAGACGGCCGTGCGGGTCCGCACCGGCGAGCGCGGCCCGGACGCGCTCTGACGAGAAGCGCGCCGGAAGCGATCCGGCGGAACGCGCTCTGACGAAGAGAACAGGAGTCGCTGGGTGACGAGTACGGACGCACGTACGGAAGCAGAGGACTCGGGACCCAGCGGCTACGCGGCGGCCCGGCTGCGCCTCCTCCAGGAGGGGGCGCGGTCCGGGCCGCCGCGCCGTACCGCCCTCTCCGAGCTGACCGACGACTGGCTGTCGGGGCTGTTCGACGCGGGAGTCGCGGCGGGCGGCGGGCTGAAGGGCGTCTCGCTCATCGCCGTCGGCGGCTACGGCCGCGGGGAGCTGTCGCCGCGCAGCGACCTCGACCTGCTGCTGCTCCACGACGGCGCCGACGCCGACGCGATCGCCGCCCTCGCCGACCGCCTCTGGTACCCCGTATGGGACCTCGGACTCGCGCTCGACCACTCGGTGCGCACCCCGGCCGAGGCCCGCAAGACCGCCGGCGAGGACCTGAAGGTCCAGCTCGGTCTCCTGGACGCCCGACACCTCGCCGGTGACCTCGGTCTCACCGCCGGACTGCGCACGGCCGTCCTCGCCGACTGGCGCAACCAGGCGCCCAAGCGCCTGCCCGAGCTCCAGGAGCTGTGCGCCGAGCGCGCGAAACGCCAGGGCGAGCTCCAATACCTGCTGGAACCGGATCTGAAGGAGGCCCGCGGCGGCCTCAGGGACGCCACCGCGCTGCGTGCCGTCGCCGCCTCCTGGCTGGCCGACGCCCCGCGCGAGGGCCTGGCCGACGCCCGGCGCCGGCTCCTCGACGTGCGGGACGCCCTGCACCTCGCCACCGGGCGCGCCACCGACCGGCTCGCCCTCCAGGAGCAGGACCAGGTCGCCGCCGAGCTTGGCCTGCTCGACGCCGACACCCTGCTGCGGCAGGTGTACGAGGCGGCGCGGCTCATCTCGTACGCCAGTGATGTCACCTGGCGTGAAGTGGGGCGCGTGCTGCGCTCGCGCGCCGTGCGGCCCCGGTTGCGCGCCATGCTGGGCGGCGGCAAGCCCGTCGCCGAGCGCTCCCCGCTGGCCGAAGGTGTCGTGGAACAGGACGGCGAGGTGGTGCTCGCCCGCGCCGCGCGCCCCGAACGCGACCCCGTGCTTCCGCTGCGTGCCGCGGCCGCCGCCGCGCAGGCCGGACTCCCGCTCTCCCTGCACGCCGTGCGGCGACTGGCCTCGACCGTGCGCCCGCTGCCCACGCCCTGGCCCGCCGAGGCCCGCGAACAGCTCGTCACCCTGCTCGGCTCCGGCCGCCCGACCGTCGAGGTGTGGGAGGCACTGGAGGCCGAGGGGCTGATCACCCGGCTGCTGCCCGACTGGGAGCGGGTGCGCTGCCGGCCGCAGCGCAACGCCGTGCACATCTGGACCGTCGACCGGCACCTCATCGAGACGGCCGTGCGCGCCTCCGAGTTCACCCGCCGGGTCAGCCGTCCCGACCTGCTGCTGGTCGCCGCGCTGCTGCACGACATCGGCAAGGGCTGGCCCGGCGACCACTCGGTCGCCGGCGAGATCATCGCCCGCGACGTGGCCGGCCGGATCGGCTTCGACCGCGACGACGTGGCCGTGCTCGCCGCCCTCGTACGCCACCATCTGCTGCTCGTGGAGACCGCCACCCGGCGCGACCTTGAGGACCCGGCCACCGTCCGGTCGGTCGCCGAGGCGGTCGGCACCCAGAGCACCCTCGAACTGCTGCACGCCCTCACCGAGGCCGACGCCCTGGCCACCGGACCGGCCGCCTGGTCGTCCTGGCGCGGCTCCCTCGTCGCCGACCTGGTGAAACGCGTCTCCGCGGTGCTCGCGGGCGACGCCCCCGAGGAGCCCGAGGCCGCCGCGCCCACCGCCGAGCAGGAACGGCTCGCCGTCGAGGCGTACCGCACCGGCGGCCCGGTGCTGTCGCTGCGGGCGCAGACCGAGCCCCCGGCGGCGGAGGCGGAGCCGGCGGCCGGCGACCCCGAGCCGCTGGGCGTCGAACTGCTCATCGCCGTACCCGACCAGCCGGGCGTGCTGCCCGCCGTCGCCGGAGTCCTGGCCGTGCACCGCCTCACCGTCCGCACCGCCGAGCTGCGCGCCCTGGAGCTGCCCGACGGCGTCGGCGGCTCGGTGCTGCTGCTCGACTGGCGGGTGGCGGCCGAGTACGGCTCCCTGCCCCAGGCCGCCCGGCTGCGCGCGGACCTCGTACGGGCGCTGGACGGCAGCCTGGACATCGCCGCCCGGCTGGCCGAACGCGACGCCGCCTATCCACGCCGCCGCGGGGTCGTGGCACCGCCGGCGCGGGTGACGGTCGCCTCCGCCGCCTCCCGGCACGCCACGGTGATCGAGGTCCGTGCCCAGGACGCGCCCGGCCTGCTGTTCCGCATCGGGCGGGCCCTGGAGGACGCGAAGGTCCGGGTGCGCAGCGCGCACGCCTCCACGCTCGGCGCGAACGCGGTCGACGCGTTCTACGTCACCGGCTCCGACGGCGTACCGCTGCCCGCGGACGAGGCCACGGCGGTGGCGCGGAAGCTGGAGGAGATGCTGCGCGGGTGACGCCCGCGAGCGCGGGGTCCTCGCCGGCGTGGCAACGCGGTGGAGACCCCACCGCAGCCGTCCGGATACCCTGGAGGGCGATTCATCCGCCCGTCACCGACCCCGAGGACCGCGAGCGCCGTGTTCGATACTCTCTCCGATCGCCTCTCAGCGACTTTCAAGAACCTGCGCGGCAAGGGACGGCTTTCCGAGGCGGACATCGACGCCACCGCGCGCGAGATCCGCATCGCGCTCCTGGAAGCGGACGTGGCCCTGCCGGTCGTCCGGACGTTCATCAAGAACGTCAAGGAGCGCGCGCTCGGCGCCGAGGTCTCCAAGGCGCTGAACCCCGCCCAGCAGGTCCTCAAGATCGTCAACGACGAGCTGGTCACCATCCTCGGCGGCGAGACCCGCCGGCTGCGCTTCGCCAAGCAGCCGCCGACCGTGATCATGCTCGCCGGTCTCCAGGGTGCCGGTAAGACCACGCTCGCGGGCAAGCTCGGCCGCTGGCTGAAGGAGCAGGGCCACTCGCCGCTGCTGGTCGCCTGCGACCTCCAGCGCCCCAACGCCGTCAACCAGCTCAGCGTCGTCGCCGACCGCGCCGGTGTCGCGGTCTACGCGCCCGAGCCGGGCAACGGCGTCGGCGACCCGGTCAAGGTCGCCAAGGACTCCATCGAGTTCGCCAAGTCCAAGGTCCACGACATCGTCATCGTCGACACCGCCGGCCGCCTCGGCATCGACCAGGAGATGATGCAGCAGGCCGCGGACATCCGGGACGCGGTGTCCCCGGACGAGATCCTCTTCGTCGTCGACGCGATGATCGGCCAGGACGCGGTCAACACCGCCGAGGCCTTCCGCGACGGCGTCGGCTTCGACGGCGTGGTGCTCTCCAAGCTCGACGGCGACGCCCGCGGTGGTGCCGCGCTGTCGATCCGGCAGATCACCGGCAAGCCGATCATGTTCGCTTCGAACGGCGAGAAGCTCGACGAGTTCGACGCCTTCCACCCGGACCGGATGGCCTCCCGCATCCTCGACATGGGTGACCTGCTCACCCTGATCGAGCAGGCGGAGAAGACCTTCAGCCAGGAAGAGGCCGCCAAGATGGCCTCCAAGCTGGCGTCCAAGAAGGGCCAGGACTTCACGCTCGACGACTTCCTGTCCCAGATGGAGCAGGTCAGGAAGATGGGCAGCATCAGCAAGCTGCTCGGCATGCTGCCCGGCATGGGCCAGATCAAGGACCAGATCAACAACCTCGACGAGCGGGACGTCGACCGCACCGCCGCGATCATCAAGTCGATGACCCCGGCCGAGCGCCAGGACCCGACGATCATCAACGGCTCCCGCCGCGCCCGTATCGCCAAGGGCTCCGGTGTCGAGGTCAGCGCGGTGAAGAACCTCGTCGAGCGGTTCTTCGAGGCCCGCAAGATGATGTCCCGCATGGCGCAGGGCGGCGGGATGCCGGGCATGCCGGGCATGCCGGGCATGGGCGGCGGCCCCGGCCGCAGCAAGAAGCAGCCGAAGAAGGCCAAGGGCAAGCAGCGCTCGGGCAACCCGATGAAGCGCAAGCAGCAGGAGCAGGAGGAGGTCGCCCGCCGTGCGGCCGCCGCGCAGAACGGCGGCGCGTTCGGGGTGCCGGGCCAGCAGGCCCCGCAGGACTTCGAGCTGCCGGACGAGTTCAAGAAGTTCATGGGCTGACCTGCCCGTTCACCCGTCCCTGGGGCGCTCCTCGGCACGAGGGGCGCCCCAGCGTCGTACGCAGCCGATGCCATCGCGGCTTTCCTGACGTAACGTCCCGATATGAGCAACGCTGCGCCCCCGCGCAAGTCCCCGGAGAAGCCGTGGCGCACCGAGGGCACTCCAGAGGAGCCGTCCAAGCCGCCCTCCGGCGGACGGCGGATACGCGGCGGCTGGTGGGGCCTGGCCGCCGCCGCACTGATCGTCTTCCTGATCGCCAACCTCGTGCTGTCCTTCTACCGGGACGGCGACGAGCCGACGATCTCGTACACGGAGTTCAGCAGACAGGTCGAGGAAGGCAACGTCAGCAAGATCTACTCCAAGGGCGACGCGATCCAGGGCCAGCTGAAGACGGCCCGGGACGCCCCCGGCGACGACGGCACCTACACCAAGTTCCAGACCCAGCGGCCCGCCTTCGCGGACGACCAGCTGTGGGAGGACCTCACCAGGAACGACGTCACCGTCACCGCCGAACCGGTGGTCCAGCAGCGCAGCCTGCTGGTCAACCTGCTGATCTCGCTGGCGCCGATGCTGATCCTGGTCGTGCTGTGGATCGTCATCGCGCGGCGGATGCGCACCGGGATGGGCGGCCCGGGCGGCATGTTCGGCCGCAAGACACCGCCCAAACCGGTCGAGCTGGAGTCCGGGGAGAAACGGACCACGTTCGCGGACGTGGCCGGCATCGACGAGGTCGCCGGCGAGCTGAACGACGTCGTCGACTTCCTGAAGAACCCCGACGCCTACCGGCGGATGGGCGCCAAGATGCCGCGCGGCGTGCTGCTCGCCGGACCGCCCGGCACCGGCAAGACACTGCTCGCGCGGGCCGTCGCGGGCGAGGCCGGGGTGCCGTTCTTCTCGGCGTCCGCCTCCGAGTTCATCGAGATGATCGTCGGCGTCGGCGCCTCCCGGGTGCGCGAGCTGTTCACGGAGGCGCGCAAGGTGGCGCCGTCGATCATCTTCATCGACGAGATCGACACCATCGGCCGCGCGCGCGGCGGCGGCGCCTCGGTGGGCGGCCACGACGAGCGGGAGCAGACGCTGAACCAGATCCTCACGGAGATGGACGGCTTCTCCGGCTCCGAGGGCGTGATCGTGATCGCGGCGACCAACCGCGCGGACATCCTCGACCCGGCGCTGACCCGCCCCGGCCGCTTCGACCGGGTGGTCAACGTCTCGCCGCCGGACCGCGGCGGCCGGGAGGCCATCCTGCGCATCCACACCCGTGAGATCCCGCTGGCCGACGACGTCGACCTCGCCCAGGTCGCCCGCACCACCCCCGGCATGACCGGCGCGGAACTGGCCAACCTCGCCAACGAGGCCGCCCTGCTCGCCGTCAAACGCCACCAGCGGACCGTGACGGCCACCGACCTCTCCGAGGCCCTGGAGAAGGTCCAGCTGGGCGCCGAACGCGCGCTGGTGATGCCTCTGGAGGAGCGCCGCCGCACCGCGTACCACGAGAGCGGACACGCCCTCCTCGGCATGCTCCAGCCCGGCGCCGACCCGGTCCGCAAGATCACCATCGTGCCGCGCGGCCGGGCCCTCGGCGTGACCCTGTCCACCCCGGACTCGGACAAGTACGCGTACACCGAGGAGTACCTGCGCGGACGGATCATCGGCGCGCTCGGCGGGATGGCGGCCGAGCACGTCGTCTTCGACATGATCACCACCGGCGCCGAGAACGACCTGGAACAGGTCACCAACATCGCCCGCGGCATGGTGGCCCGCTGGGGCATGAGCGAGCGGGTCGGCCGGTTCTCCGCCCTGCCCAACGACGCGCAGCAGGCGTACGGCCTCGCCGCCGCGCCCCAGACCCTGGACGTGATCGACGGCGAGATGCGCCGCATCGTCGACGACTGCTACGAGGAGGCCTGCCGCAAGCTGCGCGACCACCGGGGCCAACTGGACGACCTGGCTCAGGCGCTGCTGGAGCGCGAGACGCTGGAGGAGGCGGACGCCTACCGGATCGCCGGCATCCTGCGCCCCCACAAGGACGCCGAGGCCTGACTGCGCCGGGGTGCCCGGCTAGGGCACCCGGGCCACCAGATAGCGGAAGACGTTCGGCATCCACACCGTCCGGTCCGGGCGGCGGTACGGGCGCAGGGCCTCGCGCAGTTCCTCCTCGACCTGGGCCGGATCGGTGGCGGCGACCGCCGCGTCGAACAGCCCGGTGGAGAGCAGCCCGCGCACCGCGCTGTCCAGGCCGGCGTACCCGAAGGGGCAGGCGACCCGTCCGGAGCCGTCCGGGCGCAGACCGGCGCGCTCGGCGACCTCCTCCAGGTCGTCACGCAGTGCCGGACGCCAGCGCCCGGCACCGCGAGAGGGATCGGCCAGCTTGTCGGCCACCCGCAGCACGGCCGTCGTCGCACAGCGCTCCGGCGGCCCCCAGCCCGCCAGCACCACCGCGGCGCCGCGCGCCGCGAACGGGACCGCCGAGGTGAGCAGACCGGCGAGGCCGTCCGCGTCACCGGCGCGGCACCCGATCGGCTCGAAGGCCGTCACGAGGTCGTACGGGCGAGCCGGCGCACCGCCCCGGCCCGTACGGGAGTCCAGTTCGCCGAGGGAGCCGCCGAGCGCGGGAGCGTCCGCCCCCTCGCGCGTGGACCGGGTCTCCCCGGCCAGCCGCTCCCGCGCGAGCGTGAGCCGTTCGGGTGAGCCGGCCTCCACCCCGGCGACCTGCGCGCCTCTGGAGGCCGCCATCAGCAGGGCCAGCCCGCTGCCGCAGCCGAGGCCGAGCAGGCGTGCGCCGGGGCCCACGTCCAATCGCTCGTAGACGGCCTCGTAGAGCGGTACGAGCATCCGCTCCTGGATCTCGGACCAGTCACGCGCGCGGGCACTGAAGTCCACGCGGGATGCCTGTCCCGTCACCGGGTGCTGACGCACGAGCGTAGGTGTCATATGTAAGCGCCCCATTCCGCCGGAATCTGCCGCTGTCCCCGTTGCCTCGAACCCCCGTGACGTGCGCTCGCCCCCCGTATGCCAGGAAACTCCCGGCTCGCGGCGGCGTCCAGTGGTGAGGGCCCCAAGGTTGGGGATCCGAGGCCGACGTGGCGAGAATTCACATCCCCGCAACCTGGGGCCGTAGGGTGTCTGGTCCTGCGGGGACGGGGCGGTGCGGAGGGCCTGCGCGGCACCCGGTAACGTCACGGGGGCCGGTGGCGCTGACCGAAGCACACGAGGCGGCCGAAACGCCCCTTGCGCACCGGCGAGCGACCCGCACCCCGGCGCACGGGCAGGGAGTACACGCCGGGGCGTCAGGCTACGTACCACCTTGTGATGAGCTGTGTGGCTTCTCCGCAGATCAGCGCACCCGCCCTCGTCAGGACGCATCAGCGGCAACTGACGGGTACGTGCAAATTATTTGGGATGGCCCGGAATAGGAACACAGCGGGACTCCGGCTCGTTGTCATTACGTGAGCACGACACCACCTGTTCTCGCCGCAGAGCTGGCACAGGCGTGGGCCGACATTCAGCGGTACCACCCCGAGCTGCCCGACCTTGCCGCGCCCGAGTCCCTGATCGGGGAGTCGTCGTCCGCCTGCGGGCACGAGCTCTCCTTCGAGCGACTGCTTCATGAGGCAGTCCATGGCATCGCCGCCGCGCGCGGAATCCGCGACACCTCCCGCGCCGGCCGCTACCACAACCGCCGATTCCTCGCGATCGCCGAGGAGCTGGGCCTGGACCACCCCGAGGAACCGCATCCCAGCAGCGGCTTCTCGCTGGTCACGCTCAACCCCGAGGCCAAGCGCCGCTACCGTCCGACCATCGAGCGCCTCCAGCGGGCCCTGAAGGCCCACACGGCGGCCACCTCGGCCGACACCGCCCGCAGCTTCCGCGGCCCGGCAGCCCGGCACGGATCCTCGGGCGGAGGCGTCCGGGTCAAGGCCGTGTGCGACTGCGGCCGCAACGTCCGTGTCGTGCCGTCCGTCCTGGCGCAGGCCCCGATCGTCTGCGGAGGGTGCGGCAAGCCGTTCCGGATCCCCGAGATCGTGGGTGCCGCGGCGAGCTGAGGTCCCGGCTGCTCGTGGCAGCCGGGTCCGGGTTCGCCGGGCCCCCGCGCTCACCGGGAACGCGCCCGGCGTAGGGTCATGAGACGCCGGGCGCGCCTCCGGCCTGCCCGGGCGCCCGCCCTCGGTCGGACCGCCCCGCGCGGTGTGGCAGAATGGTCAGCTGTACTCGACAGCCGCACAGGACCCCTCTCTCCTCCGGCTGACGCGTCCATCGGGCACTCGGGTACCGCAACCCCACGCGGCAATCTCGCCGTGCCCAACCACGTCAATCCAGGAGATTCCACTCCCGTGGCAGTCAAGATCAAGCTGAAGCGTCTGGGCAAGATCCGTTCGCCTCACTACCGCATCGTCGTCGCCGACTCCCGCACTCGCCGTGACGGCCGTGCGATCGAGGAGATCGGCAAGTACCACCCGACGTACAACCCGTCGGTCATCGAGGTCGACGCCGACCGCGTGGCGTACTGGCTGGGTGTCGGCGCGCAGCCGACCGAGCCCGTCCTCGCCATCCTGAAGAAGACCGGCGACTGGCAGAAGTTCAAGGGCGAGCCCGCCCCGGCTCCGCTGCTCGTGGCCGAGCCCAAGAAGGCGCGCCCGACGTTCGAGGCCCTGGGCGGCGACGACGAGGGCAAGGGTGAGGCGATCACCCAGAAGAAGAAGGCTGAGAAGAAGGACGAGGCCGCGGCCGAGTCCTCCGAGTCGACCGAGGCCTGATCATGCTCGAGGAGGCTCTCGAGCACCTCGTGAAGGGCATCGTCGACAACCCTGACGATGTGCAGGTCGCCTCGCGCAACCTGCGTCGCGGACGCGTGCTGGAGGTCCGGGTGCACCCCGACGACCTCGGCAAGGTGATCGGCCGCAACGGTCGCACCGCACGTGCTCTGCGTACCGTCGTGGGCGCCATCGGCGGCCGCGGTGTCCGCGTCGACCTCGTCGACGTGGACCAAGTCCGCTGACGCAACGCAGCACCGGCTCGGGCCGGGGAGGGCCTCTGGGCCGTCCCCGGCCCGCAGTCGTATGAGCCGTCTTCGGCTCGCAGTCGTTCCGACAGGAGAGCAAGCACAGTGCAGCTGGTAGTCGCACGGATCGGCCGTGCCCACGGCATCAAGGGCGAGGTCACCGTGGAGGTCCGCACCGACGAGCCCGAACTGCGGCTCGCCCCCGGAGCCGTACTCGCCACCGATCCCGCCGCCACGGGACCCCTCACCATCGCAACCGGCCGCGTCCACAGCGGCCGGCTGCTGCTGCGCTTCGAGGGCGTCACCGACCGCACCGCCGCCGAGGCGCTGCGCAACACCCTGCTGATCGCCGACATCGACCCGGACGAACTGCCCGAGGGCGAGGACGAGTACTACGACCACCAGCTGATGGACCTGGACGTGGTCACCCTGGACGGCACCGAGATCGGCCGGATCACCGAGATCTCCCACCTGCCGTCCCAGGACCTCTTCATCGTCGAGCGCCCCGACGGCACCGAGGTGATGATCCCGTTCGTCGAGGAGATCGTCACCGAGATCGACCTGGAGGAGCAGCGGGCCGTCATCGACCCGCCGCCCGGCCTGATCGACGACCGCGCGGAGATCGCCTCCAGCCGCGAGGCCTCGGAGGACGAGGACTGACATGCGGCTCGACGTCGTCACGATCTTCCCCGAGTACCTGGACCCGCTGAACGTCTCCCTCGTCGGCAAGGCACGCGCGCGCGGCCAGCTGGACGTCCGCGTGCACGATCTGCGCACCTGGACGTACGACCGCCACAACACCGTCGACGACACGCCCTATGGCGGCGGCCCCGGCATGGTCATGAAGACCGAGCCCTGGGGCGACGCCCTGGACTCCGCGCTCGCCGACGGCTACGAGACGGGCTCCCGCGGCCCCGCGCTCATCGTCCCGACCCCCAGCGGCCGCCCCTTCACCCAGGAACTGGCCGTGGAGCTCTCCGAGCGCCCCTGGCTGATCTTCACCCCGGCCCGCTACGAGGGCATCGACCGGCGGGTCGTCGACGAGTACGCCACCCGCATGCCGGTCTACGAGGTGTCCATCGGGGACTACGTGCTCGCCGGCGGCGAGGCGGCCGTCCTCGTCATCACCGAGGCCGTGGCCCGGCTGCTGCCCGGCGTCCTCGGCAACGCCGAGTCCCATCGGGACGACTCCTTCGCGCCCGGCGCCATGGCCAACCTGCTGGAAGGGCCCGTCTACACCAAGCCGCCGGAGTGGCGCGGCCGCGGGATCCCGGAGGTGCTGCTCAGCGGCCACCACGGCAAGATCGCCCGCTGGCGGCGGGACGAGGCACTGCGCCGCACCACCGCCCACCGGCCCGACCTCATCGAACGCTGCGACCCCAAGGCCTTCGACAAGAAGGACCGCGAGATGCTCTCCATCCTGGGCTGGGCGCCCGACCCGGAGGGCGAGCGGCACGGTCGATTTTGGCGCAGGACCGACGGCGTGGAACAATAGACCGCTGTTGTGCGCCGTCCGGCGTGCGCCCCTGCCACAGGGGGACACGACGCCCGTTCCGACGAGCACGACTCTCATCCAGAACATCTAGATCCCGTTGATGACCTGTGGCATCAGCGAAGAAAGCAGACGAAATGTCTCACCTGCTCGACACCGTCGACGCCGCGTCGCTGCGCAGCGACGTCCCGGCCTTCCGCCCGGGTGACACCGTCAACGTGCACGTCCGTGTCATCGAGGGCAACCGCTCCCGTGTGCAGCAGTTCAAGGGCGTGGTGATCCGTCGCCAGGGTTCCGGCGTGCGCGAGACCTTCACGGTCCGCAAGGTCTCCTTCTCCGTCGGCGTCGAGCGCACCTTCCCGGTGCACACCCCGATCGTGGAGAAGATCGAGCTGGTCACCCGCGGTGACGTCCGCCGCGCCAAGCTGTACTACCTGCGCGAGCTGCGCGGCAAGGCGGCGAAGATCAAGGAGAAGCGCGACAGCTGACGTCGCGCCGGGGTCCAGAGCGAGGCCGGATAGCATCTGGCCTCGATGGACACCGAAGCACAGCCGACGGAGCGCGACCGCTCCTCCCGCCCTTGCGACCCCGAGGACACCTCGGACGTCGAAGGGCCGGAGGACCGGTCGCGTTTCGCGTTGGTGTCGCGGATCGCCGACTGGCTGCCGGGCGGACGGGGCACCCTCACCGCGCTGGTCTGCCTGCTCTTCCTGCTGCTGCTCAACACCCTGGTGCTGCAGCCCTTCCAGATCCCCAGCGGATCCATGGAGGACGGATTGAGGATCGGCGACCGCGTTCTCGTAAATAAGTTGGCGTACCGTTTCGGAGCCGAGCCGCGGCGGGGGGACGTCGTGGTGTTCGACGGCACCGGATACTTCGGGGACGCCGACTACATCAAGCGCGTCGTGGGCGTGGGGGGAGACCACGTGGTCTGCTGCGACAAGGAGGGGAGGCTGCGGGTGAACGGCCGGTCGGTCGACGAGTCGGCCTTCCTGTACCCCGGCGACGGGGCGTCCTCGGTGCCCTTCGAGGTCGTCGTGCCCGACGGCACCCTCTTCGTCCTCGGCGACCACCGCAGCGCCTCCAGCGACTCCCGCGACCACCTGGGCTCACCCGGCGGCGGCATGATCCCCGTCGACGGTGTGATCGGCCGCGCCGACTGGATCGTCTGGCCCGTCGGCCACCTCACCCGTCTGCACCGGCCCGACGCCTACGCGCGGGTGCCCGCCGCGGACGGTGCCCATGGGTAACCGCGGCAAACCGCGCGGGGTCCCCGCCGACCCCGCCGACAACCTGCTGCCCACCGGGACCCGGCGCGCCTCCACCCCGTCCGGCGGGCGCACCCGCGCGGAGCGGCGCAAGCTCCAGCGCAAGGTCAAGCGGCGCCGGCGCCGGTCCGCGATCAAGGAGATACCGCTCCTCGTCGGTGTCGCCGTCCTCATAGCCCTGGTGCTGAAGACCTTCCTGGTGCAGGCCTTCGTGATCCCGTCGGGCTCCATGGAGCAGACGATCCAGATCGGCGACCGGGTCCTGGTCGACAAGCTCACGCCGTGGTTCGGCTCCGAGCCGCAGCGCGGCGACGTCGTGGTCTTCAAGGACCCCGGCGGCTGGCTCAAGGACGAGCAGACCACCCAGAAGAAGGACGACCCCGTCGTCGTCAAGCAGGTCAAGGAAGGGCTCACCTTCATCGGCCTGCTGCCCTCCGACAACGAGAAGGACCTCATCAAACGGGTCGTCGGAGTCGGCGGGGACCGCGTCAAGTGCTGTGACACGCAAGGCCGGGTCACCGTCAACGGCGTTCCCCTGAACGAGGGGGACTACCTGTATCCCGGCAACGCCCCCTCCACCCAGGAGTTCGACGTCACCGTCCCCGAGGGCCGGCTGTGGGTGATGGGCGACCACCGGGCCAACTCCGCGGACTCCCGTGTCCACCAGGACACCGACTACGGCGGGACGGTCTCCGAGGACGAGGTGGTGGGACGGGCCATGGTGATCGCCTGGCCGTTCAACCACTGGACCACGCTCGACGAACCGAAAACCTTCGCCACCGTGTCCGACCCGGCCTCAGGGTCGGCCGCAGCCGCCCAGGAGTCGCATAGGGTTGCCTCCGACGCTCCGAACGTGACAGATCCGCGACCCCTGGATCCGAACGCTTCGGATCCGAACGCAATGATGCAGCTCCCGAGCCCTGCGGAACTCCCGCTCGTTATGGGAGTGGTGGGCCTGCGCCGTCTTCGGGGCAGGCAGCGGCACAGAGTTAGGAGTTGGCGTGGGGGATGTGGCGGTTGGCGCACGGTCCGGACACGACGGCGAGGAGCACCGCGGACACCCCGTGGAAGCGGCCGACCCGGCCGTGGACGGCGCCGGGACCTCCGGGAGTGACACAGCGGCGGCCGAGGACGGCAGGGTGACGGACGATCAGAACCGGGCCGGGGACCAGGGGCCGGACGGCCCCGCCCCCGCACAGCAGCGCAAGCAGCGCTCCTTCTGGAAGGAGCTGCCGATCCTGATCGGTATCGCGCTCGTGCTCGCGCTGCTGATCAAGACGTTTCTGGTGCAGGCGTTCTCGATCCCCTCCCAGTCGATGCAGAACCTCCTCCAGGAGGGCGACCGGGTCCTGGTCGACAAGCTGACCCCATGGTTCGGCTCCGAGCCGGAGCGCGGCGAGGTCGTCGTCTTCCACGACCCGGACAAGTGGCTGATCGGTGAGCCGACGCCCGACCCGAACGCCCTGCAGACCTTCCTCAGCTGGATCGGCCTGATGCCGTCCGCCGAGGAGAAGGACCTGATCAAGCGGGTCATCGGGGTCGGCGGCGACACGGTCGAGTGCAAGGGCACCGGCCCGCTGAAGGTCAACGGCAAGGCGCTGAACGAGCCGTACGTCTATCCCGGCAACACGCCGTGCAGCGTGGACGACCAGGGCGGCCAGTTCAAGGTGAAGGTGCCCGAGGGCTTCATCTGGGTGATGGGCGACCACCGGCAGAACTCACGGGACTCGCGCTACAACCAGTCGGACAAGTACCAGGGCATGGTCCCGGTGGACGAGGTCGTCGGGCGGGCCGTCGTGAAGGCCTGGCCGATCAACCGCTGGGGCACCCTTCCGGTGCCGGACACCTTCGACCAGCCCGGTCTGAACGAGCAGTCGTCGGCCGCCGCGGCCCTGCCGGCCGCGCCGCACGCGCTCGTCCTGGCGGGCGTGGTGCCGGTGGCGCTGTGGCGCCGCAAGCGGTTCAAGATCGTCGACACCCGCTGAACCGAGGCCGGGGCGGCGGCCCCGGCCTCGCCTGCGCACCGGGAGCCGCAGGGCTGACCGGTGCGGGTACCGCCGGGTAGGGTGCGGACCCATGGGTGGCGAGAGCACGACACGTACGGCCCCGCGGAGCGGGGGCACAGGCAACGGCCCGGCGGGCGGCCGGACCGGACAGCGACTGTCCGGGCTGGCGGTCGCGCTGGGCCTTGTGCTGTTCCTGGGCTCCTTCGCCTGGGGTGCGGTGGTCTATCGCCCCTACACCGTGCCGACCACCTCGATGGCGCCGACGATCGGCGCGGGCGACCGGGTACTGGCCCAGCGCGTGGACGGCGCGGACGTGCGCCGCGGCGACGTCGTCGTCTTCAAGGACCCCACCTGGGGTGACGCGCCGATGGTCAAGCGGGTCGTCGCGGTCGGCGGTGACACCGTGACCTGCTGCCAGGAGGGCCGGCTGACGGTCAACGGCAAGGAGGTCGAGGAACCGTATCTGCCCGAGGGGCAGGCGGCGGACTTCCCGACCGTGACCGTGCCCGAGGGCCGGCTGTTCCTGCTCGGTGACGAGCGGCACGGCTCCCTGGACTCCACCGCCCATCTGACGGACGCCGCGAGTGGCAGCGTGTCCCGCGACAAGGTCTCCGCGCGGGTGGACGCCGTGGTCTGGCCCATGGACGGCATGCTGCCGCGGGCCACCGGTTTCGAGGCGCTGGGCGACGGGCTGTCCGAGCCGGGGCCGCTGCGGACGATCGGAACGCTGGTGGTCGTGGGCGCCGTCCTGGTGCTCGGCGGGGCCGCCTACGGGCCGATCGCGCAACGGGCCGCACGCTCGCGGGGGCGGACGGGGACCTCCGGTGGCCACTGAGTCGGCGGAGCCGGTGACGGGGCCGGTGGCGGCGTCTGACGCGGACGGCGGTTCCGGCGTCGGCGCGGACGGTGGTCACGGTGTCGGCGGGGACGGTGGTCACGGCGTTGGCGCGGACGCCGGCTGCGAGGCCGGCGCGGGCTCGGGTGCGGGTGAGGACGCGGTGCGTGGCGAGGTGCGGAAGGTGGCCCGTGTCGTCCTGCTCGACCCGCGGGACCGCATTCTGCTGCTGCACGGCCATGAACCGGACGATCCGGCGGACGACTGGTGGTTCACCCCGGGCGGTGGTGTCGAGGGCGACGAGACCCGCGCGCAGGCCGCGCTGCGGGAACTCGCCGAGGAGACGGGCATCACGGAGGTCGAGCTCGGGCCGGTGCTGTGGCGGCGGATGTGCTCCTTCCCGTTCGCGGGCCGCCGCTGGAACCAGGACGAGTGGTACTACCTGGCCCGGACGGCCCGAACGGCCGAGGTGGTGCCCGAGGCCACGGGGCTGACCGAGCTGGAGCGGCGCAGCGTCGTCGGAGCTCGGTGGTGGACGTGTCAGGAACTGACCCGGTCACGTGAGACGGTGTATCCGACCAGACTCGCCGGGCTGCTGAGCAGGCTGCTCGACGAGGGTCCCCCCGCCCGTCCGGAGATCCTTGACACGGAAATCGTCTAGAGGCTCACAGGACTGGCGCACAATGGTGGGATCGCACGGCTGAAGGGGAACATGCCATGAGCGCCGAGGACCTCGAGAAGTACGAGACCGAGATGGAGCTCAAGCTCTATCGGGAGTACCGCGATGTCGTCGGTCTGTTCAAGTATGTGATCGAGACCGAGCGGCGCTTCTATCTGACCAACGACTACGAGATGCAGGTGCACTCGGTCCAGGGTGAGGTGTTCTTCGAGGTGTCCATGGCGGACGCCTGGGTCTGGGACATGTACCGGCCGGCCCGGTTCGTGAAGCAGGTACGTGTGTTGACGTTCAAGGACGTGAACATCGAGGAGCTGAACAAGAGCGATCTGGAACTGCCCGGCGGGTGATCGCCTTATCCACAACCGCCGGGTTGTCCACCAAGATCCACTTCTTGGTGGCGGATGCGTGACGGTTGGCGCCGGAGGTGGTGCCGACATGAACGCACATCTGGCACAGGACGTACATCGGGCACGGGACGCACATCAGGCGCAGAGCGCACATCTCGCGCGGAGCGCACTCGGCAGGTACGGCGAGGATCTGGCCGCACGACGGCTGACCGAGGCCGGTATGACGGTCCTGGAGCGCAACTGGCGCGCGGGCCGGACCGGCGAGATCGACATCGTGGCGCGGGACGGCGACGTCCTGGTGGTCTGCGAGGTCAAGACCCGCAGGGCCGGGCCGTTCCAGCACCCGATGGCGGCGATCACGCCGGTCAAGGCGGACCGCCTGCGGCGGCTGGCGGAACGCTGGCTCCAGGAACACGGGGGAGCACCGCCCGGCGGGGTCCGTATCGACCTGGTCGGCGTCGTCCTGCCGAGCCGCGGCGCGCCTGTGGTGGAGCACGCGCGGGGGGTGGCCTGAGATGGGATTCGCGCGCACCTGTGCCGTGGCCCTCGTCGGTGTCGAGGGCGTGGTCGTCGAGGTGCAGGCCGATCTGGAACCCGGCGTCGCGGCCTTCACCCTGGTGGGGCTGCCGGACAAGAGCCTGACGGAGAGCCGGGACCGGGTGCGGGCGGCGGTGGTGAACTCCGGCGGCGAGTGGCCGCAGAAGAAGCTCACCGTCGGCCTCAGCCCGGCCTCCGTCCCCAAGGCCGGCAGTGGCTTCGACCTGGCCGTCGCCTGCGCGGTGCTCGGCGCCTGCGAGCGCATCGACCCGCGGGTGCTCGCCGACATCGTGATGATCGGCGAGCTGGGCCTGGACGGCCGGGTGCGGCCGGTACGGGGCATCCTGCCCGCCGTGCTGGCGGCGGCCGAGGCCGACTACGAGCAGGTGGTCGTGCCGGAGTGCGCGGCCGCCGAGGCGGCCCTGGTCCCTGGGGTCTCGGTGCTCGGCGTGCGCAGCCTGCGCCAGCTGATCGCCGTCCTGGCCGACGAGCCGGTGCCCGAGGAGGAGCAGGACGAGCTGGGCCGCCCCGACCCGCTGCTCGCCGGACTGCGCGTCCCCGGCACCGGTGCCGCCACCGGCATGCACGCCGCGGGCGCCGCCCAGCACGACCACGGTCACGACCTCGCCGACGTGGTGGGCCAGGTCTCGGCGCGTACGGCGGTGGAGGTCGCGGCGGCGGGCGGCCACCATCTGTTCCTGGAGGGACCGCCCGGAGCCGGCAAGACGATGCTCGCGGAGCGGCTGCCCGGCATCCTGCCCCGGCTCGGCCGGCAGGAGTCGCTGGAGGTGACGGCCGTGCACTCGGTGGCGGGCCTGCTGCCGCCGGGCAAGCCCCTGGTCGACGTCCCGCCCTACTGCGCCCCGCACCACTCGGCCACCATGCAGGCACTGGTCGGCGGCGGCCCGGGCATCGCACGGCCCGGTGCCGTCTCGCTCTCCCATCGCGGCGTGCTCTTCCTCGACGAGACACCGGAGTTCAGCGGCCAGGCCCTCGACGCGCTGCGGCAGCCGCTGGAGGCGGGGCACGTCGTCATCGCGCGCAGCGCGGGAGTGGTGCGGTTCCCGGCGAAGTTCCTCATGGTGCTCGCGGCCAACCCCTGCCCCTGCGGACGCTTCTCGCGGACGGACGACCTGTGCGAGTGCCCGCCGTCGGCGATCCGCCGCTACCAGGCCAGGCTCTCCGGGCCGCTGCTCGACCGGGTCGACCTGCGGGTCGAGGTGGACCGCGTCTCCCGCGCCGAACTGGCCGGCCGCGGCGCCCGCGGCGACGACACGGCGACGGTCGCCGCCCGGGTGCGGGCGGCGCGGGAGCGGGCGTCGGCCCGGCTCGCGGGCACGCCCTGGCGGACCAACAGCGAGGTCCCCGGCCGGGAGCTGCGCAGCCGCTGGCACGCGGCGAGCGGGGCCATGGACGAGGCCGAGCGCAGCCTGGAGCGCGGGGTGCTGACCGCGCGCGGCCTCGACCGGGTGCTGCGCGTCGCCTGGACCGTCGCCGACCTGGTGGGCCACGACCGGCCCGAAGCGACCGACGTGGCCCTCGCGCTCCAGCTGCGCACCGGCGTCCCGCGCGGGGTGCCGATGGCCATCGGGGCGCTGACATGAGCGACGAGAGCCCCGATCTGCCCGACCGGGTCCTGCTCGACCGGGTCCTGCTCACCCGGGTCTTCGAGCCCGGCGACGAGATCGGCGGACGCTGGGTGCGCGAGCTCGGGACCGGGGAGGTCGTGCGGCGGCTGCGGGAGGAGCGGCCGCCGCCCGGGGTGAGTGGGCGGCGGTGGCACGGGCTGCGGGCCCGGGCACTGCGGGCCGAGCCCGAGCGGGACCTCGCCGTCGCGCGGGCCGCGGGAGTGCGGTTCGTGAGCCCGGGCGACGAGGAGTGGCCCGGACAGCTCGACGACCTCGGCGACGCCCGGCCCCTGGGCCTGTGGGTGCGGGGGCGGGCCGGTCTGCGGATGTGGGCGCTGCGGTCCGTCGCCGTCGTCGGGGTGCGGGCCTGCACCGAGTACGGCGCCCATATGGCGGCCGACCTCGCCGCCGGGCTCGCCGAGCGCGGCTGGGTGGTGGTCTCCGGCGGTGCCTACGGCGTCGACGGGGCCGCGCACCGTGGCGCGCTCGGCGCGGGCGGGGCCACCGTCGCCGTCCTCGCCTGCGGGGTCGACCGGCCCTACCCGCGCGGCCACACCCAGCTGATCAACAGAATCGCCGAACAGGGACTGGTGATCGGCGAGCTGCCGCCCGGGGACCATCCGACGCCGAGCAGATTCGTGCTGCGCAATCGTGTGATCGCCGCGCTGACGCGGGGCACCGTGGTCGTCGAGGCCGCCCATCGCAGCGGCTCGCTCGTCACCGCGCGGGCGGCCCAGCGGCTCGGGCGGCACACCATGGGGGTGCCCGGCCCGGCGACCAGCGGGCTGTCGGCCGGGGTGCACGAGCTGCTGCGCGGGGACGCGGTGCTGGTCACCGACGCGGCGGAGGTCGTGGAGCTGGTCGGTGCCATGGGCGAGCTGGCCCCGGACCGGCGCGGGCCGGTGCTGCCGAGAGACCTGCTGGCCCCCGGTGCCCGGCGGGTGCTGGCCGCGCTGCCCGGGCGCGGTGCGGCCCGGCCGGGGGAGATCGCGCGGGGCGCGCAGACGTCCGAGGACGACGCCGTCGCGAGGCTGTACGAGCTTCGAGCACTTGGTTACGTCGAACGACACGACGACGGCTGGAAGTTGACACGCCAGGCGATGATCTCCGTTCGCCATGATCCAAGTCCATGCTGACCCAGCGTGTTCGGCCGTCCGGGGGAACCCCGACAGGCTTGGGAATTCACGGAGTTGATGGACCGCGGTAGTCACACAGCGCGACCGCAGTACCGCGAAGGGGCGCGTACAGGAACGTATCTGCGCCCCCTGCGCGCTCCGACGTTCGCGCACCGCGACAGCCCAGTCACGCTACGCTCACGAGGATCCCCACACAGTCAGGCAACTCCACCCCAGAGCGACAGCTCCCCCAGGTATCACCCTTCACGGCAGAACGGCACAAGGCGACGAATGCCCCAGCACACCTCCGGGTCCGACCGGGCGGCGATCCCCCCAGCCGCCCGCGACGGTGGCGGCGTGCGGCCGCCCGCTCCCTCCACGCTCGACGAGCTCTGGCGGTCGTACAAGGCCACGGGTGACGGCCGGCTGCGCGAGCAGCTGATTCTGCACTACTCCCCGCTCGTCAAGTACGTGGCCGGCCGGGTCAGCGTCGGGCTGCCGCCCAACGTGGAACAGGCCGATTTCGTGTCCTCCGGCGTCTTCGGGCTCATCGACGCGATCGAGAAGTTCGACGTCGACCGGGAGATCAAGTTCGAGACCTACGCGATCACCAGGATCCGCGGCGCGATGATCGACGAGCTGCGGGCGCTGGACTGGATCCCGCGCTCCGTACGGCAGAAGGCGCGCAACGTGGAGCGCGCGTACGCCACGCTGGAGGCGCGGCTGCGGCGCACCCCCACCGAGGGCGAGGTGGCCGGCGAGCTGGGCATCGCGGTGGACGAACTCCACGCGGTGTTCAGCCAGTTGTCGCTGGCCAACGTGGTGGCGCTGGAGGAACTGCTGCACGTCGGCAGCGAGGGCGGGGACGGGCTCAGTGTGATGGACACGCTGGAGGACACCGCCGCGGACAATCCCGTCGAGGTCGCCGAGGACCGGGAACTGCGGCGGTTCCTGGCGCGGGCGATCAACACGCTGCCGGAGCGCGAGAAGACCGTCGTCACGCTGTACTACTACGAGGGCCTGACCCTCGCCGAGATCGGCAACGTGCTGGGCGTGACCGAGAGCCGGGTCAGCCAGATCCACACCAAGTCGGTGCTCCAGCTGCGCGCGAAGCTGGCCGCGTTCGGGCGGTGAGGCGAGGTCCCTCCCGCCGAGGGTGGTCGATCCGTAGAGTGGTTGACGTGCCAAGGATTCGAGCGGCCTCCGTGGCCGAGCACCGGTCGATGCAGCGAGCCGCCCTGCTGGACGCGGCTCGTTCGCTGTTGTCCGAGGGCGGTACGGAGGCGTTGACCTTCCCGGCCCTCGCCGAGCGGACGGGGCTGGCGCGGTCGTCCGTGTACGAGTACTTCCGGTCGCGGGCCGCGGTGGTCGAGGAGCTGTGCGAGGTCGACTTCCCCGTCTGGGCCGCCGAGGTCCAGGCGGCGATGGCCGCGGTGGAAGGGCCGGAGGCCAAGGTCGAGGCGTATGTGCGGCAGCAGCTGACACTCGTCGGGGACCGGCGGCACCGGGCCGTCGTGGCGATCTCGGCGAGCGAACTGGACGCCGGGGCCCGGGAGAAGATCCGGGCGGCGCACGGGTCGCTCGTCGCGATGATCGTCGAGGCGCTGGGGGAGCTGGGACACGCCGAGCCACGGCCGGTGGCGATGATGCTCCAGGGCGTCGTGGACGCGGCCGTACGGCGGATCGAGCTCGGCGCCGAGGAGCCGGAGGTCGTGGCCGAGGCGGCGGTGCGGATGGTCCTGCGGGGGGTTCTGGGCTGACGCCGCCCGGTCCTCTCACCGGCCGGGCAGCGGTACGCCCAGTACCGGCAGCAGCACCGACGGGCCGCCGTTCAGCAGCAGCGGCGGCATGATCGTCAGCGGGTCGAGATATGCGGTGCCGCGGCGCAGGCCCCAGTGCAGGCAGGTCGCCGGGCAGTGGGAGCCGGTCGGTTCGACCGTGCCCAGGACGGCGCCCGCCGCCACCGTGTCCCCCTTCCGCACCACGGCGCGCACCGGCTCGTAGGTCGTCCGCAGGGGTGGTGTGCCCGTACCGGCGAGTTCCACGGAGACCACGCCCCGGCCCGCCACCCGCCCGGCGTAGGAGACACGGCCGGGTGCCACGGCGAGGACCGGGGCGTCCGGGCGGGCCGCCAGATCGACCCCGCGGTGACCCCGCGCGTACGGCGTCGGCGGCGGGTCCCACGGCCGCAGCATCGCGGGGCGGCCCGCCAGCGGCCAGCTGCGGCCGACCACCGGCACCTCGGTGTCCGGGGGCGCCGGGGCGGCCGACGCCGGCCACAGCAGCGCGGCGCACAGGACGGCGCCCGGCAGGACGTACAGCAGATGGGCGTATCGCCGCACCGGGGCGTATCGCTTCGCTCGCATGCGACAACCGTCCCGCGAACCCGCCGATCAAGGCCCCGGCCTGTGGACCGCTCCCCGGTTGTGGACAGCGGCGTCACCCGGCACTCCGCCGGTCCCGTACACTTCTGATGGCGATCCGGGTCACCGGGTCGACTTCGCACGCCCCGACATCGGGAGCCGGCCCAGCCGGTGCCCCGGAGTCAGCGCCCCTCGGTCCTTAGTGGCAACGGCGCGCCGGGGCGTCAGGCGCGGGAGCCGTCCGGCATCCGCGGCACAACCGAGAACCAAGGAGAACACGGCCATGGCCGTCGTCACGATGCGGGAGCTGCTGGAGAGCGGCGTCCACTTCGGTCACCAGACCCGTCGTTGGAACCCGAAGATGAAGCGCTTCATCTTCACGGAGCGCAACGGCATCTACATCATCGACCTGCTCCAGTCGCTGTCGTACATCGACCGCGCCTACGAGTTCGTCAAGGAGACCGTCGCCCACGGCGGCACGGTCATGTTCGTCGGCACGAAGAAGCAGGCGCAGGAGGCCATCGCCGAGCAGGCCACCCGCGTCGGCATGCCCTACGTCAACCAGCGCTGGCTGGGCGGCATGCTCACCAACTTCTCGACCGTCTACAAGCGTCTGCAGCGCCTCAAGGAGCTCGAGCAGATCGACTTCGAGGACGTCGCCGCGTCCGGTCTGACCAAGAAGGAGCTTCTCGTGCTCTCGCGCGAGAAGGCCAAGCTGGAGAAGACCCTCGGTGGTATCCGCGAGATGCAGAAGGTGCCCAGCGCCGTCTGGATCGTGGACACCAAGAAGGAGCACATCGCGGTCGGCGAGGCCCGGAAGCTCAACATCCCGGTCGTCGCCATCCTCGACACCAACTGCGACCCCGACGAGGTCGACTACAAGATCCCGGGCAACGACGACGCGATCCGCTCCGTCACCCTGCTCACCCGTGTGATCGCCGACGCGGTCGCCGAGGGCCTGATGTCCCGCTCCGGCGTGGCCGAGGCCGGCAAGGGTGACAAGGCCGCCGGCGAGCCGCTCGCCGAGTGGGAGCGCGACCTGCTCGAGGGCGAGAAGAAGGCCGAGGAGGCCCCGGCCACCGCCGAGGCGCCCGCCGCCGAGGCTCCGGCCACCGAGGCTCCGGCCGAGGAGGCCCCGGCCACCGAGGCTCCGGCCGCCGAGGGCGAGCAGGCCTGACCGTCAGCGTCAGCCGTTGACGGCGGGAGCGGTACTGCATCCCATCGCGCCTTCGGCGCGGTGAAGTCCGCTCCCGCCGTTCACCCGTAGATCAGCGCAGCGTCTGCGATCCATACCCTGAGTCGTGGACCGTGCAGATCTCCGATCTTCCCGACTTCGAGAAAGATTCACAGACTCATGGCGAACTACACCGCCGCCGACGTCAAGAAGCTCCGCGAGCTCACCGGCGCCGGCATGATGGACTGCAAGAAGGCGCTGGACGAGGCCGAGGGCAACGTCGAGAAGGCCGTCGAGGCGCTGCGTATCAAGGGCCAGAAGGGCGTCGCCAAGCGCGAGGGCCGCTCCGCCGAGAACGGCGCCGTGGTCTCGATCATCGCCGACGACAACTCCTCCGGTGTCCTCGTCGAGCTGAAGTGCGAGACGGACTTCGTCGCCAAGGGTGAGAAGTTCCAGGCCGCGGCTCAGGCCATCGCCGAGCACGTCGCCGCGACCTCCCCGGCCGACCTGGAGGCCCTGCTCGCCTCCGAGATCGAGGCCGGCAAGACCGTCCAGGCGTTCGTGGACGAGGCCAACGCCAACCTGGGCGAGAAGATCGTCCTGGACCGCTTCGCGCAGTTCGCCGACGGCTTCGTGCTTGCCTACATGCACCGCACGATGCCCGACCTGCCCCCGCAGATCGGTGTCCTCGTCGAGCTGGACAAGCCGAACGCCGAGGTCGCCAAGGGCATCGCCCAGCACATCGCCGCCTTCGCGCCGAAGTACCTCTCCAAGGAGGACGTGCCGGCCGAGGTCGTCGAGTCCGAGCGCCGCATCGCCGAGGAGACCACCCGCGCCGAGGGCAAGCCCGAGGCCGCGATCGCCAAGATCGTCGAGGGTCGTGTCAACGGCTTCTTCAAGGACGCCACGCTGCTCGGCCAGCCGTACGCGCTCGACAACAAGAAGTCGGTCCAGAAGGTTCTGGACGAGGCCGGTGTCACCCTGAAGCGCTTCTCGCGCATCAAGGTCGGCATCTGAGTCCGTACCGCAACGGGTACTCGATGCCGATAGGGTCGGGTGCAGTCGTTTGCGTACGCCGCCACGCACACACGTGTGGCGGGCGACAGCAGATCTGACGAGGAGGCCATTGCCGCGCATGGGATGCGAACGACACCCCACCGGCAGTGGCCTTCTTCGTATGTGCAACACGTGAAAGAGGCGGGATCCCCATGACCACCAAGGCCCAGAAGAGCGACGACGGCAAAGTGCCCGGCCGGTTTCTGCTGAAGCTGTCCGGAGAGGCCTTCTCCGGTGGCGGGGGCCTGGGCGTCGACCCCGACGTGGTGCACAAGATCGCCCGCGAGATCGCGGCCGTCGTCCGTGACGGCTCGCAGATCGCGGTCGTCATCGGCGGCGGCAACTTCTTCCGCGGCGCCGAACTCCAGCAGCGCGGCATGGACCGCGCCCGCTCCGACTACATGGGCATGCTCGGCACCGTGATGAACTGCCTCGCCCTCCAGGACTTCCTGGAGAAGGAGGGCATCGACAGCCGGGTCCAGACCGCCATCACCATGGGCCAGGTCGCCGAGCCGTACATCCCGCTGCGCGCCGTGCGCCACCTGGAGAAGGGCCGTGTGGTGATCTTCGGCGCCGGTATGGGCATGCCGTACTTCTCCACCGACACCACCGCCGCCCAGCGCGCCCTGGAGATCGACGCCGAGGCGCTCCTCATGGGCAAGAACGGAGTGGACGGGGTCTACGACTCCGACCCGAAGACCAACCCCGACGCCGTGAAGTTCGACGCGCTCGGCTACGGCGAGGTCATCACGCGCGACCTGAAGGTCGCCGACGCCACGGCCGTCACGCTGTGCCGCGACAACAAGCTGCCGATCCTCGTCTTCGAGCTTCTGGCCGAGGGCAATATCGCTCGGGCCGTCAAGGGTGAGAAGATCGGCACGCTGGTGGGCGACCAGGACAACCGGGACTGACCTGTGGACCACGGCCCCTGACCGGGGGATGGACAATGTCCTGCCGGTCGGGAACCGTGCAGGAAGAAGACGCGACGCAGCCGGCCGCCGACCGCATCAGGGAACCGCAGCCGGGCCTACTCAAGACACGCAGGAGCAAGTGGTGATCGAAGAGACCCTCCTCGAAGCCGAGGAGAAGATGGAGAAGGCCGTCGTGGTCGCCAAGGAGGACTTCGCCGCGATCCGCACCGGCCGTGCGCACCCGGCGATGTTCAACAAGATCGTGGCCGACTACTACGGCGCACCGACGCCGATCAACCAGCTGGCCTCGTTCTCCGTGCCGGAGCCGCGCATGGCGGTGGTGACCCCGTTCGACAAGAGCGCGCTGCGCAACATCGAGCAGGCGATCCGCGACTCCGACCTGGGCGTCAACCCGAGCAACGACGGCAACATCATCCGTGTGGTGTTCCCGGAGCTGACCGAGGAGCGCCGCCGCGAGTACATCAAGGTCGCCAAGGGCAAGGGCGAGGACGCCAAGATCTCGATCCGCTCGGTGCGCCGCAAGTCCAAGGACGCCATCGACAAGCTGATCAAGGACGGCGAGATCGGCGAGGACGAGGGCCGGCGTGCGGAGAAGGAGCTCGACGACACCACCGCGAAGTACGTCGCCCAGGTGGACGAGCTCCTGAAGCACAAGGAAGCCGAACTGCTCGAGGTCTGATGAACGACTCTTCCTGGGGGGCGCCGCAGACCGGGTACTGGGGGCCGTCCGACCAGGGACCTGTCCAGGGGGCCACCCCGGCGGGTCCCGCGTACGATGCGCTTGACGCGCAGCAGACTCGGCCCATGCCCATCGTGCCCGGCGTAT
This sequence comes from Streptomyces sp. NPDC001532, assembly GCF_040298625.1. Taxonomy (NCBI): domain Bacteria; kingdom Bacillati; phylum Actinomycetota; class Actinomycetes; order Kitasatosporales; family Streptomycetaceae; genus Streptomyces; species Streptomyces sp. NPDC001532. The sequence continues at coordinate 128,577 of NZ_JBEPAL010000005.1, read as the reverse complement.
CCGCAGACGGCGGAAACCAGGATGACGACCGGGGGGCCGCTCGGCTGAGCGGTCCCTTGTTCCACGACCAGACGTTCCCCGACGAGACGTACCGCGACCAGTCGTTCCGCGACCAGCAGCCGTACGGCCGGACGCCCGGCGAGACGTACGGCGACGCGGCGTACCGCGACGGCACGTACCACGACGGTGCGTACCGCGACGGCACGTCCCGCGACGAGAGCACGGCGGCGCGGCCCCACGGGGCGGCTCCGCAGAATCCGGAGCCCATGCACGACGCCCCGCAGCCGGTCCCCGCGCCGCAGAAGAAGAGCGCGGGCCGGGACCTCGGTGCCGCGATAGGGGTCGGCGTCGGGCTCGGCGCGGTGATCATCGCTTCGCTCTTCGTCGTCAAGGCCGTGTTCGTCGGAGTCGTCGCGGTCGCCGTGGTGGTCGGGCTGTGGGAGCTGACCAAGCGGCTGGAGGAGCGCAAGGGCATCCGGGCGCCGCTGGTGCCGCTCGCGGTCGGCGGCGCGGCGATGGTGGTCGCCGGATACGTCCGGGGCGCCGAGGGCGCGTGGGTGGCGATGGCGCTCACCGCGCTGGCGGTACTGGTCTGGCGGATGACGGAACCGCCGGAGGGCTACCTGAAGGACGTCACGGCCGGTGTCTTCGCCGCGTTCTACGTGCCGTTCCTGGCCACGTTCGTCGCGATGCTGCTGACGGCCGACGACGGGCCCTACCGGGTGCTGACGTTCCTGCTGCTGACCGTCGTCAGCGACACCGGCGCGTACGCCGTCGGCTGGCGGTTCGGCAAGCACAAGCTGGCCCCGCGGATCAGCCCCGGCAAGACCCGCGAGGGCCTGCTCGGAGCGGTCGCGTTCGCCATGGTGGTGGGCGCGCTGTGCATGCAGTACCTGGTCGACGACGGCACCTGGTGGCAGGGACTGCTGCTCGGTCTCGCGGTCGCGGCCAGCGCCACGCTCGGCGACCTCGGCGAGTCCATGATCAAGCGCGATCTCGGCATCAAGGACATGGGCACCTTGCTCCCGGGCCACGGCGGCATCATGGACCGACTGGACTCCCTGCTGCCGACGGCGCCGGTGGTGTGGCTGCTGCTGGTGATCTTCGTAGGCAGCGGCTGACCGGCGGCACCGACAGACCCGAGGAGCCCTCGCCTCTCCATGGCGGGGGCTCTTTCCGTCCCGGCTTCCGCCCGCTCCCGGGCCCCCTGACGTGCCGGGCGACCAAGATCTGTACGCGGCGATCACCACCTGCGATCATGCTCACAGGGGCGCAGGCCACGAGTCTGCACGAGTGTGGGGGTAGGACCTTGCGTAGCTTGATCATCAGCCTTGTGCTGATCATCGCCGTCTTCGCGCTGGCGCTGGTGGCGCTCGGCAGCGGCATGGGAGGGGTGGAGATCGGCATCTGGGTCTTCGCACAGCTCGCCGCGATCGCCTTCGTGATCCTCCGGTACGTGCGCCAGAGGCGCCTCGGCTAGCGGGGCTGTGCCGGCTGTCACCGACGGTTTCGTGGCCGGCGGCAGCCGCCAGGTCCACCCAAATGGATCTGCGACACTGGTAGCACCATGCCCAAGCCCGGAGAACTCACTTTCGTCGCGCCGCGCGGAGCTCAGAAGCCGCCGCGGCATCTTGCCGATCTCTCGCCCGCCGAGCGGAAGGCCGCGGTCGCCGAGATCGGGGAGAAGCCGTTTCGCGCCAAGCAGCTTTCGCAGCACTACTTCGCGCGGTACGCGCACGACCCGGAGCAGTGGACCGACATTCCCGCCGGGTCGCGTGACCGGCTGCGCGAGGCGCTGTTCCCTGAGCTGATGACCGTCGTACGGCATCTGTCGACCGACCAGGGCGACACCCGCAAGACGCTGTGGCGGCTGTTCGACGGGACGCTGGTGGAGTCGGTGCTCATGCGCTACCCGGACCGGGTGACCATGTGCATCAGCTCGCAGGCCGGGTGCGGGATGAACTGCCCGTTCTGCGCGACGGGGCAGGCCGGTCTGGACCGGAATCTGTCGACCGCCGAGATCGTGCACCAGATCGTGGACGGTATGCGGGCGCTGCGCGACGGTGAGGTGCCCGGCGGGCCCGCGCGGCTGTCGAACATCGTGTTCATGGGGATGGGCGAGCCGCTGGCCAACTACAAGCGGGTCGTCGGCGCCATCCGGGCGCTCACCGACCCCGCTCCGGACGGGCTCGGGCTGTCGCAGCGCGGTATCACCGTGTCGACGGTGGGCCTGGTCCCGGCGATCCACCGGTTCGCCGACGAGGGCTTCAAGTGCCGGCTCGCGATCTCGCTGCACGCGCCCGACGACGAGCTGCGCGACACCCTCGTCCCGGTCAACACGCGCTGGAAGGTGCGGGAGGTCCTGGACGCCGGGTTCGACTACGTGGAGAAGTCCGGCCGCCGGCTGTCCATCGAGTACGCGCTGATCCGGGACATCAACGACCAGGCCTGGCGCGGTGACCGCCTCGGGCGGCTGCTCAAGGGCAAGCCCGTGCATGTCAACCTCATCCCGCTGAACCCGACGCCCGGGTCGAAGTGGACGGCCTCCCGCCCGGAGGACGAGAAGGCGTTCGTGGAGGCCATCGCCGCGCACGGTGTGCCGGTGACGATCCGGGACACCCGTGGTCAGGAGATCGACGGGGCGTGTGGTCAGCTCGCCGCCACCGAGCGGTAGTCTGACCGCCGTAAGCACGGCAACCACATCTTCATATTCCGACAGGGGAGCGCCACAGCGCTGAGAGTGCGGCATCGGGCCGCAGACCCTCCGAACCTGGCCCAGGTCATTCTGGGTAGGGAGATCGGTCATCACTCTGGCTGTTGCGCCCTGCCCGGGACTCCTCGAAGTCCCGGGCAGGGCCGCGTCTCTTCCTGGTCACCCAGGAGGAATTCAGTGAGCATCACCAGCAAGCGGTTCGCGGCCGTGGTCGTGGGCCTCGGCATGGTCGGCCTGTCCGCGTGCGGATCGTCCGACACGGACCAGGCGTCCGGCGGCGGCTCCAAGACCGTCACGCTCGTCAGCCACAACTCGTGGGCCGTCTCGAAGGACGTTCTCGCCGCCTTCGAGAAGGAGTCCGGGTACCAGGTCAAGGTCCTGGAGGACGGCGACGCCGGCCAGGCCGTCAACAAGGCGATCCTGACCAAGGACAACCCGCAGGGCGACGTGTTCTTCGGCGTCGACAACACCCTGCTGTCCCGCGCCCTGGACAACGGCCTGTTCCAGTCGTACGAGGCGAAGGGCTCCGACCTGATCCTTCCCGAGTACCGCGTCGACCAGGAGAAGCACCGGGTCACGCCGGTCGACACCGGCGACATCTGCGTCAACTACGACAAGGCGTACTTCAGCGAGCACAAGCTGACCCCGCCCGAATCCCTCGATGACCTGATCGAGCCGCAGTACAAGGACCTGCTGGTCACCGAGAACGCGTCCACCTCCTCGCCGGGCCTCGGCTTCCTGCTCGGCACCGCCGCGAAGTACGGCGACGAGGGCTGGCAGGACTACTGGAAGAAGCTGAAGGCCAACGGTGTGAAGGTGGTCGACGGCTGGGAGCAGGCCTACAACGAGGAGTTCTCCGGCTCCGCCGGGGGCCGCAAGGCCGGCGCCGACCGGCCGCTCGTGGTGTCGTACGCCTCCTCGCCGCCCGCCGAGGTGATCTACGCCGACCCCAGGCCCGAGACCGCGCCGACCGGCGTCGCCACCGGCACCTGCTTCCGCCAGGTCGAGTACGCCGGCCTGCTGAGCAACGCGAAGAACCCCGAGGGCGGCAAGGCCCTCCTGGACTTCCTGCTCACCAAGAAGTTCCAGGACGACATGCCGCTGAACATGTTCGTCTACCCGGTGCGGGAGGGCGCCCAGGTGCCCGAGGAGTTCGTGAAGTACGGCCCGCAGGCGAAGGACCCCCAGACCATGGACCCGGCGAAGATCGCCGACAACCGAGACGACTGGGTCAAGTCGTGGACCTCGCTCGTACTGAAGTAGCCCCCCGCAAGGGCGGCGCGAAGGGCGCGGCGGCGCGGCTCGGGCTCATGGCCCTGCCCGTCGCGTTCTTCGCCGTCTTCTTCGCCTACCCCGTCGCCGCGATCGTCGCCCGCGGTCTGAACGTCGACGGGGCCTGGCGGCTCGGACGGCTGGGGGACGTGCTCGCGCAGCCGGACATCCGGCACGTGCTGTGGTTCACCACCTGGCAGGCGCTCGCCTCCACCGCCCTCACCCTGCTGCTGGCGCTGCCCGCCGCCTATGTCTTCGCCCGGCTCGCCTTCCCTGGCAAGCAGCTGCTGCGCGCGGTGGTGACGGTGCCGTTCGTGCTGCCCACGGTCGTGGTCGGGACGGCGTTCCTGGCGCTGCTCGGGCGCGGCGGGCTGCTGGACGAGCTGTGGGGCGTACGGCTGGACACCACGGTGTGGGCGATCCTGCTCGCGCACGTCTTCTTCAACTACGCCGTCGTCGTCCGCACGGTCGGCGGGCTGTGGGCGCAGCTGGACCCACGGCAGACAGAGGCCGCGCGGATGCTCGGCGCCTCGCCGCTGCGGGCCTGGCGGCAGGTCACCCTGCCGGCGCTCGGGCCCGCCGTGGCCGCCGCCGCGCTGATGGTGTTCCTGTTCACCTTCACCTCCTTCGGTGTGGTGCAGATCCTCGGCGGGCCGGCGTTCTCCACCCTCGAAGTGGAGATCTACCGGCAGACCTCGGAGATATTCGACCTGTCCACGGCCGCGGTGCTCACCCTGGTGCAGTTCGCCGCGGTGGGCGCGATCCTCGCGGTGCACGCCTGGACCGTGCGGCGGCGGGAGAGCGCGCTGCGGCTGGTGGACGCGGCCGTCACCGCGCGCCGGCCGCGCGGGGCCGGGCAGTGGGCCCTGCTGGCCGGGGTGCTCGCGACCGTCGTGGTCCTGGTGCTGCTGCCGCTGGCCGTGTTGGTGCAGCGGTCCCTGGACGCTCCCGGCTTCGCCTACTACAAGGCGCTGACCGGCGCCGACGGCGGCACCTTCCTGGTCCCGCCGATCGAGGCGGTCGGCAACTCGCTGGAGTACGCCCTCGCCGCCACCGCCATCGCCGTACTGATCGGTGGCCTCGCCGCCGCGGCCCTCACCCGGCGCGACGCCGGCCGGTTCGTGCGCGGGTTCGACGCGCTGCTGATGCTGCCGCTCGGCGTCTCCGCGGTGACCGTCGGCTTCGGCTTCCTGATCGCGCTCGACGAGCCGCCGCTGAACCTGCGGGCCACGTGGATCCTGGTGCCGCTGGCGCAGGCGCTGGTCGGGGTGCCCTTCGTGGTGCGGACCATGCTGCCCGTGCTGCGCGCCGTCGACGTACGGCTGCGGGAGGCCGCGGCGGTGCTCGGGGCGTCGCCGTGGCGGGTGTGGCGGGAGGTCGATCTGCCGATGGTGCGGCGGGCGCTGCTGGTCGCGGCCGGGTTCGCGTTCGCGGTGTCGCTCGGCGAGTTCGGGGCGACGGTGTTCATCGCCCGGCCCGACAACCCCACCCTGCCGGTCGCCGTGGCCCGGCTGCTGGGGCGGCCCGGCGACCTCAACTACGGGCAGGCGATGGCTCTGTCGACGATTCTGATGGTGGTGTGCGCGGTGGCGCTGCTGGTGCTGGAGCGGCTGCGGACCGACCGGACCGGGGAGTTCTAGATGCCGACCGAGTTGCTGGGCCTGGAGAACGCCACCGTGCGGTTCGGCGGGCGGGCCGTGCTGGACGCCGTCGACCTGGGCGTCGCCGAGCACGAGGTGGTGTGTGTGCTCGGGCCGAGCGGCAGCGGGAAGTCCACGCTGCTGCGGGCGGTGGCCGGGCTCCAGCCGCTGGACGCCGGGCGGGTGCTGCTCGACGGGCGTGACCAGGCGGGCGTGCCCGCGCACAAGCGGGGCGTCGGCCTGATGTTCCAGGACCATCAGCTGTTCCCGCAGCGGGACGTCGCCGGGAACGTGGCCTTCGGGCCGCGGATGCACGGCCTGTCCCGGGGCCGGCAGGCCGAGCGGGTCGAGGAGCTGCTGGAGCTGGTCGGACTGCCCGGGGCCGGGCGGCGGGCGGTGGCCGCGCTCTCCGGCGGCGAGCAGCAGCGGGTCGCGCTGGCCCGCGCGCTCGCGCCGAGGCCGCGGCTGCTGATGCTGGACGAGCCGCTCGGCCAGCTCGACCGTTCGCTGCGGGAGCGGCTGGTGGTGGAGCTGCGGGAGCTGTTCGGCCGGCTGGGCACGACCGTGCTCGCCGTCACCCACGACCAGGGCGAGGCGTTCGCGCTGGCCGACCGGGTCGTGGTGATGCGGGACGGGCGGATCGCCCAGTCCGGGACGCCGCTGGAGGTGTGGCAGCGGCCGGCGGACGCGTTCGTGGCCCGCTTCCTCGGCTTCGACAACGTGGTCGACGCCACCGTCGCCGGAGAGGCCGCCGCCACTCCGTGGGGCAAGCTGCCGGTGCCGGAGGGCTCCGCGCAGGGCGCGCGCACGCTGCTGGTCCGGCCCGCTGGCGTGCGTCTGGTCGCCGCCGACGAGGGACTGCGCTGCACGGTCGCCGGGCGCACCTTCAGGGGCACCCATGTCGCCGTGCACCTCCAGCCCGAGGACGCCCCGCGCCTGGAGGCCGCGTGCGCGCTGCGGGCGGCGCCGGAGGTGGGGGACGCGGTGGGCGTGGAGTTCGACGCGGCCGAGATCGTGGTGCTCGACTGATCACGCCGGTCGTGGGGTGCGCGTCATGAGCCGACTCGCACACGACCGCTACTGTGCCGAAACGGACCACCAGGTACGCCGGTTGAGGTCGGTGGTGACCTCCGGCGCCGATCTCTCCGCCACCGTGCCGACCTGCCCGCACCGGTCGCTGGAGCTGCTGGTGCGCACGCGGGCCGCGGAGCACGTCGACCGGGCGGAGCAAGTCGACCGGAGCGAGGTCCCGGGCGGCGCCGGACCGCAGGCCACCGGCGACGCGGCCGCGCTGGACGCCTGCCGCGCCGAGAGCGCGGAGGCGGTCGTCGCCGCGCTGCGCCGCGCTGCGCCGCGCTGCGCCGCGCTGCGCCGCGCCGCGCTGCGCTGCGCTGCGCGAGGCCGGGCCGGACGCCGGGGTGTGGGGCTGGGCCGGGATTCCGGACGCCGGGTTCCGGGCCCGCCGTACGACCCACGAGATCACCGTCCACCGTGCCGACGCGGCGCTCGCCGCCGGGCTGCCCTACGAGGTGGCGCCCGAGGTGGCGGCCGACGCCGTGGACGAGTGGCTGGAGATCGTGCGGTTCGTGCAGCGGTCGGCGCGGGACGAGGCGGCGGCCGAACCGCGCGGGCCGGGCCGTGGCATCCACCTGCACGCCACCGACGCCGGGCCGGGGCTGAACGCCGGGTGGCTGATCGAGCGGCGCGGAGCTCGAGGTGCTGGGGGAACTGGGGGAGCGGGAGCTGCTGGAGTTCTGGCTCCAGCGGGCGACGTTCGGCTGAACCGCCGGTTCACGGCGGACGGCCCGCCCCCCTCGGTCGTGCGGGGGACGGGCCGGGTGTGCGGTCGGTGATCAGCGGTCGCTGCGGCGGGTGATCAGCGGTCGCTGTTCGCTCCGCGGCGGCGCAGGCCGAAGAAGACCGCGCCACCGCCGACGACGACCAGGACGGCCGCGATGCCGGCGATGAGACCGGTGTTGGAGCCGGCGCCGGTCTCGGCGAGGTTGGACTCCCCGGCCGCGGGCGACGGCGCGTTGCTCGCCGTGTCCGCGGGCGCGGTGCTGCCCTCGGGGGCGGACGGGGTCGGGGTGGCGGACTCGGCCGGGGCCGACGGGGTCGGCGTGGCCGGCGGGGTGTCCGAGGGCGTCTCGGACGGGGTCGGCGTCGGGGTCGGCGTCTCGTCGCCGGGCTTGCAGGGGGTGGACGGGGTGGTCAGGTTCGGCTTGATGTCCTCGTCGACCTGGTTCCCGGCCTTGACGTGGATGCGGTAGGTGGCGTTCGGCTTCCAGTCCTCCTCGAAGGTGATCGTGACACCTTCGCGGGAGCCCTTGACGTCCTGGGTGCCGACCAGGCGCTCGTCGGCCCCGTTGTTCTCCAGGTAGACCGTCACGGTCGCCGGGACGCCCGAGGGGTCCTTGTCGGTGACCGTGATGACGCCCTTGCCGCCGGCGCACTCGGCGGCGGCGGAGAACTCACTGATGTCGCAGGCGAGGGCGGTGCCGGCGACACCGAGCGCGAGCGCGGCGGAAGCGGAGGCGACACCGAGCACACGCACGGAACGCGCAACGTTACGACGGGTTATGGACACGTTTGTCCTTACGGGATATACGCATGAGGGGGGTTGGCGGGGTGACGGGGTGCCGCCGGCACGCGGCGGCTGTCCCGGCACTCCCAAGAGGCTCACAGGTTTATAAGCGCTCCATAAGAAGTGTCAATGCATATGCCCGGCACGGGGGTTGGCTTTGCCCGCTCATTAACCGCCGAGACGTTTCAACGCCGCCGGGGCCTCCTCGATCCGGTCGACCAGGGCGATCCGGGCCGCCATCGGACGCTCCCGCGCCAGCGCCTGCAGCAGCGGCCAGGCCGGCAGCCGTTCCGTCCAGTGCTCGCGGTCCACCAGGACCATCGGGGTCGGCTCGCCCCGCGACTCGTAGTAGTTCGGGGTCGCGTTGTCGAAGATCTCCTGGACGGTGCCGGCGGCGCCCGGCAGGAACACCACACCGGCGGTGCAGCGGGCTAGCAGGCCGTCCTCGCGAGTGGCGTTGGAGAAGTACTTGGCGAGGTGCGCGGCGAAGGCGTTCGGCGGCTCATGGCCGTAGAACCAGGTCGGGATGCCGACCGAGGGGCCGCCGCCGGGCCAGTTGCCGCGCACCTCGAAGGCGGCCCGTGCCCAGTCGGTGACGGACGGGACGAACGAGGGCGCCTTGGCGAGCAGTCGGAGTGCCTCGGTGAGCATGCCGTTCTCGAACGGGGCCGCGTACGCGCCGAGGTTGGCCGCCTCCATCGCGCCGGGACCGCCGCCGGTGGCGACGGTGAGGCCGGAGCGGGCCAGTTCCCGGCCGAGGCGGGCCGCGCCGGCGTAGGCGTCGGTGCCGCGCGCCATCGCGTGGCCGCCCATGACGCCCACCACCCGCGCGCCGACGAGGAGTTCGTCGAGGGCGTCGGAGACGGAGTCGTCGTGGACGGCGCGCAGCATGGACGCGAAGATGTCGCCGTCGGCCCGGGTCCGCTGGAACCAGGCGTAGGACCGGGCGTCAGGGGTGGCCTCGTAGCCGTCGGCGAGCCCGTCGAACAGCTCGTCCGGGGTGTAGACGAAGCCCCGGTACGGGTCGAAGGGCAGTCCCGGTACGGGCGGGAAGGCCAGCGCTCCGGCGGCCCGCACCCGGGCGGCCGCCTCGGGGTCCATCGGGCAGCCGAGGAAGACGGCGCCCGTGACGTCGACGGTGAGCAGGACGTCCGTGCGGTCCGTCAGATCGACGGCCTGGACGCGGAAGTGAGCGAGCGTCCGCTGCTGGGAGACGACCTCGTCGAACTCGGCGAGGGACTCGATCTCCCGGTCGTGGGAGGCGTGGTTCGGCTGCTCCGGCCGGGCGGGTGTCTGATGCACCCGCCCATGCTAGGCAGCCGGGCCGACGGCCTGTCAGCCCTCGATCGCCGCCGGGTCCATCCAGGCGACCTCGAAGGTGTGGCCGTCGAGGTCGTCGAAGGCGCGGCCGTACATGAAGCCGAGGTCCTGGGTCTCACCGCTGGCCGAGCCGCCCGCCGCGATCGCCTTGTCCACCAGTTCGTCGACCTTCTCGCGGCTCTCCGCGCTCAGCGCGATCAGGACCTCGCTGGTCCGGGTGGCGTCCGCGATCTCCTTCTTGGTGAACTGCGCGTACTTCTCCTTGCTGAGCAGCATCACGATGATGGTGTCGCTGATCACCACACTGGCCGTGGACTCGTCGCTGAACTGCTCGTTGATCGAATAGCCGAGCTCCGTGAAGAACGTCCGCGAGGCGTCGACGTCGCCGACGGGCAGGTTCACGAAGATCATCTGCTGGTACATGGGGGGCCTCTCCCTCGGGTCGCGCGGTGCTCTGTGTGCCGTTCGTGGGGGTAGACCGGGCGGCCGTCGAGAACTCATCGCGGTACGGGGATTTTCCTCGGACGAGTTCCCGGCGGCCCGTTCGCGGTCTCAGCGGGCCAGCGGCTGGGCCGCCAGCGCGGCGACGATCAGGGTCAGCGGGCCGAACACCGCCAGCAGCGCACCCGCGCGCAGGGCGGCCGCGCCGCGCAGCACGGTCGCCGGGGCACCCAGGCGGACCAGGGCGGCGGTGGTGTCGGCGCGGGACTGCCGCGCCTCCACGGCGGAGGTGAGGAGGGTCGCGGTGGCGCAGCCCGCGACCAGGACCGCGCCCAGGGTGGTCAGTGGGCCGAGGGCGGCCGGGTCCTGGAGGGTGGCCAGCGCGTACCCGGCGGAGGCGACGGCGCAGACCACGCCGAGGGGGCGGCCGATGCGCGCGGACTCCTCCATCAGGGCCCGGCCCGCGAGCAGCCGCAGGGCGCTGGGGCGCACCGCCTGGAGGAGCCGGCCGCACAGATGGGTGAGGCCGGGGCCGGCCAGCGCGAGGCCCACGGCGGTCAGCGCCCAGCCGAGGAGGACGCCCACGGGACCGGTGGCCAGACCGCTGGGCACGGTCAGCTCGGCAGGGGTGGTGGTGCGGCCGGCCCAGGCCTCCGTGGCGAGGCCGGCGGCGACGGTGGCGATGCCCCAGGGCAGGGCGGCGGCGGGGCCCGCGGCCGGGGGCTCGGGCCGGGCCGGGGGTGCGTCGGCGAGGTCGGTCGCGGTGTGCGGCGCCGGGGCGGCGGTCCGCTCACCCGTGGTCCGGCTGCTTGCGGCCTGCTCGCCCGCGGTGCGGTCGGTCGCGGCCCGGCCTCCTGGGGCCTGCTCGCCCGCGGTTCGGTCGCCCGTCGTCCGGTCGCCCGCCGTCCGGCCGAGGCGCGCCCCGAACCTCCCGTACGCCCCGAACGTCTCCTGGGCCCCCGTCCCGCCGCCGTACGCGCCGAAGCGGCCGAAGCGGCGCAGCTGGCCGGCGGTCGCGGGGCGGGGGTCGCGGGGGCGGAGCACCAGGGCGACGGACAGGGACGCGGTCGCGGGGACCAGGGCCAGCAGGGTGAGGGCCGCCGGGAGCGGCAGGGGCTGGTCCGCGGCCAGGAAGTCGGCCGCCGCGCCGTCGAAGGGCATGCCGGTGAGGTCGCCGCGCAGATGCAGGAAGACGAGGAGGGCCAGCATGGAGCCGAGTGTGGTGGCGAGGGCCGTGGTCACCGCCGAGACGGCCATCAGCCGGGCCGGGCCCAGGCCGATGGCCGACAGGCCGGGGCGCGGGCCGGCGGCCGGGTCGGTGCGGGCCACCGCGACGGCGAAGTGCGCGGTCGCGGCGAGCGGCGCCGCGCACCAGGCGAGGCGGAGCAGCAGGGCGCCGGCCGGGTCACCGGGGTGGCCGAGCGCGTAACCGAGGGCGGACAGCAGCAGGAAACCCGTGCCCGCCGAGGCCGCCGAGAGCAGCAGGCGGCGCAGCTGGACGGCCGGGTGGGCGCTGCGGGTCAGGCGGAGAGCGAGCACGCGGCCCGGCCTTCCGTCTCGGGCGCCGGCGGCAGATGGACGGTGTGCACCCGCCGTCCGTCCAGCAGCGAGACCGTGCGGTCGGCCAGCGCCGCCGTCTCCGCGTCGTGGGTGGCGAGGACCACGGTGATGCCGTGCGAGCGGGCCGCCGTGGTGAGCGTGCGCAGCACGTGGCCCCGGTCGGCGCGGTGCAGGGGGGCCGTCGGCTCGTCGGCGAACAGGACCGTCGGCGCGGGTGCGAGGGCGCGGGCGATGCAGGCGCGCTGCCGTTCCGCCTGGCGCAGTTCGGCGGGGCGTCTGCGGGCCTTGTCGCCGATGTCGAGGCGTTCCAGCCACTCCAGGGCGGCGACCTTGGCGCGTCGGCGGGTGCTGCCGCGCAGCATCAGCGGCAGCGCGGCGTTCTCCCAGACGTTCAGCTCGGGGACGAGTGAGGGGGTCGGGTCGATCCAGCCGAACCGGTCCCGGCGCAGCCGCTCCCGGGTGAGGGGGCCCATGGTGTGCACGGGGACGCTGTTGAACCAGACCTCGCCGCGCCGCACCGGCAGCAGTCCGGACAGGCAGCCCAGCAGGGTGCTCTTGCCGCTGCCGCGCGGGCCGGTGACGGCCAGGATCTCGCCCTCCCGGACGCCGAGCGAGACCCCGCTGAGCGCCGGTGAGCCGTCCTGGTGCGTGAAGTGCAGCGACCGTGCCCACAGCACGTCGTTGTCCGGCGGGGCCTCCATGGGCGTACACCTCGGTTCAGATCCGTAGTTCCCGTGCCTGTTCCCCCGTGCGGGGGAACGAAGGCGGGGCCGATCGGTCACTGGCACGCTAGGCAGCTCGGGGCGGGAGCCCGGACAGCACGCGGCCCCGGGCGCCCGTTTCTCACTCGAACGGGCGGCACCGGGGCCGTGGTTGATCATCCTTGCGGAAGATCGGCGCGTCAGCTGATCACAGCTTCGTCCACGCCTCCGTGAGGGTGGCGCGCAGGATCTGCTCGATCTCGTCGAAGGTCTCCTGGGTGGAGATCAGCGGCGGGGCGAGCTGGACGACCGGGTCGCCGCGGTCGTCGGCACGGCAGTACAGGCCGTTGTCGAAGAGCGCCTTCGACAGGAAGCCGTACAGGACGCGCTCGGTCTCCTCCTCGTTGAAGGACTCGCGGGTGTGCTTGTCCTTCACCAGCTCGATGCCGTAGAAGAAGCCGTTGCCGCGGACGTCGCCGACGATCGGCAGGTCGTGCAGCTTCTGGAGGGTCTGCAGGAAGGCGCCCTCGTTGTCGAGGACGTGCTGGTTCAGCTTCTCCTTCTCGAAGATGTCGAGGTTGGCGAGGCCGACGGCCGCGGAGACCGGGTGGCCGCCGAAGGTGTAGCCGTGCAGGAAGGTGTTGTCGCCCTTGTAGAACGGCTCGGCGAGCCGGTCGGAGACGATGCAGGCGCCGATCGGGGAGTAGCCCGAGGTCATGCCCTTCGCGCAGGTGATCATGTCCGGTACGTAGCCGAACTTGTCGCAGGCGAAGGTGGTGCCGAGGCGGCCGAAGGCGCAGATGACCTCGTCGGAGACGAGCAGCACGTCGTACTGGTCGCAGATCTCGCGGACCCGCTGGAAGTAGCCGGGCGGCGGCGGGAAGCAGCCACCGGCGTTCTGCACCGGCTCCAGGAAGACGGCGGCGACGGTGTCCGGGCCCTCGAAGAGGATCTGCTGCTCGATCTGGTCGGCCGCCCAGCGGCCGAAGGCCTCGGGGTCGTCGCCGTGGATCGGGGCGCGGTAGATGTTGGTGTTCGGCACCTTGTGCGCGCCGGGCACCAGCGGCTCGAAGGGGGCCTTCAGGCCCGGCAGGCCGGTGATGGACAGGGCGCCCTGCGGGGTGCCGTGGTAGGCGACCGCGCGGGAGATGACCTTGTACTTGGTGGGCTTGCCGACCAGCTTGAAGTACTGCTTGGCGAGCTTCCAGGCGGTCTCGACCGCCTCGCCGCCGCCGGTGGTGAAGAAGACCTTGTTGAGGTCGCCCGGGGCCTCGTGGGCGAGGCGCTCGGCCAGCTCGACGGCCTTCGGGTGGGCGTAGGACCACACCGGGAAGAAGGCCAGCTCGCTCGCCTGCTTGGCGGCCGTCTCGGCGAGTTCCGTGCGGCCGTGACCGGCCTGGACCACGAACAGGCCCGCGAGACCGTCGAGGTAGCGCTTGCCCTTGTCGTCGAAGATGTAGGTGCCCTCACCGCGGACGATGGTCGGGACGGGGGCGTTCTCGTACGACGACATGCGGGTGAAGTGCATCCACAGGTGGTCGTACGCGGATCGGCTGAGGTCCTTGGTGCTCACGGTTATCGGGTCCTCACGGTTATCGGGTTCCCCACATGTAGGTCTGCTTCTTGAGCTTCAGGTAGACGAAGCTCTCGGTGGAGCGCACGCCCGGCAGGGCCCGGATGCGCTTGTTGATGACGCCCAGCAGGTGGTCGTCGTCCTCGCAGACGATCTCCGCGAGGATGTCGAACGAGCCCGCGGTCATCACCACGTACTCCACCTCCGACATGTCAGTCAGCGCGTCGGCGATGGACTCCACATCACCCTCGACGTTGATCCCGACCATCGCCTGCCGGCGGAAGCCCACGGTGAGCGGGTCCGTGACGGCGACGATCTGCATCACGCCCTGGTCGAGCAGCTTCTGGACGCGCTGGCGCACGGCGGCCTCGGACAGGCCGACCGCCTTGCCGATGGCGGCGTACGGCCGGCGGCCGTCCTCCTGGAGCTGCTCGATGATGGCGAGGGAGACGGCATCCAACTGGGGGGTGCCGTTCCTGGACTCGCGGGAGTCCCTCTGGTCTGCGCTTCGACTGGCCACGACCTCACTGTGCACGAGGACTCGACAGTTTCGCAAGGCGGGATTGATGAAATCCGTTGTTTACGAGTTTGAAGCTTGCGGATTTCGCAGATCTGAGCGGTTGGGGGGTGTTGAAACCGTGGGTCGAGCGACTAGGGTGGGCATCTCAAGGAATGGACACCGACAGGAGGGCCGGCAGTGACCACCGAACTGCGTCGCCTGCGCAACTACATCGACGGAGAGTTCCGGGACGCCGCCGACGGACGGACCACCGACGTGGTGAACCCCGCCACCGGCGAGGCGTACGCCACCGCACCGCTGTCCGGGCAGGCCGACGTCGACGCCGCCATGGCGGCCGCCGAGGCCGCGTTCCCCGCGTGGCGGGACACCACCCCGGCCGAGCGGCAGAAGGCCCTTCTGAAGATCGCGGACGCGTTCGAGGAGCGCGCCGAGGAGCTGATCGCCGCCGAGGTGGAGAACACGGGCAAGCCCATCGGGCTGACCCGCACCGAGGAGATCCCGCCGATGGTGGACCAGATCCGCTTCTTCGCGGGCGCCGCGCGGATGCTGGAGGGCCGCTCCGCCGGTGAGTACATGGACGGGATGACCTCGATCATCCGCCGCGAGCCGGTCGGCGTCTGCGCCCAGGTCGCGCCCTGGAACTACCCGATGATGATGGCCGTGTGGAAGTTCGCCCCGGCCATCGCCGCGGGCAACACCGTCGTCCTCAAGCCGTCGGACACCACCCCGGCCTCCACCGTGCTGATCGCCGACATCATCGGCTCGATCCTGCCCAAGGGCGTCTTCAACGTCATCTGCGGCGACCGCGAGACCGGCCGCGCGATGGTCGAGCACCCGGTCCCGGCGATGGCCTCCATCACCGGCTCGGTGCGCGCCGGCATGTCCGTCGCCGAGTCCGCGGCCAAGGACGTCAAGCGCGTCCACCTGGAGCTGGGCGGCAAGGCGCCGGTCGTCGTCTTCGAGGACACCGACATCGCCAAGGCGGTCGAGGACATCTCCGTGGCCGGCTTCTTCAACGCCGGGCAGGACTGTACGGCCGCGACCCGCATCCTGGTCCAGGAGTCCATCCACGACGAGTTCGTCGCCGCGCTCGCCAAGGCCGCGGCCGAGACCAAGACGGGCCAGCCGGACGACGAGGACGTGCTCTTCGGCCCGCTGAACAACCCCAACCAGCTCAAGCAGGTCGCCGGCTTCATCGAGCGCCTCCCCGCGCACGCCAAGGTCGAGGCGGGCGGCCAGCAGGTCGGCGACAAGGGCTACTTCTACGCGCCGACCGTGGTCTCCGGCCTCAAGCAGGACGACGAGATCGTCCAGAACGAGGTCTTCGGCCCGGTCATCACCGTCCAGTCCTTCACCGACGAGGACCAGGCGGTCCAGTGGGCCAACGGCGTCGAGTACGCCCTCGCCTCCTCGGTGTGGACCAAGGACCACGGCCGTGCGATGCGCATGTCCAAGAAGCTCGACTTCGGCTGTGTGTGGATCAACACCCACATCCCGCTGGTCGCCGAGATGCCGCACGGCGGCTTCAAGAAGTCCGGCTACGGCAAGGACCTGTCGGGCTACGGCTTCGAGGACTACACCCGCATCAAGCACGTCATGACGTCCCTGGACGCGTGAACCCCGCGCGAACGGTGAACCCGTGACTCGTGGCCCCGGACGGAGGACGGACCGTCCGGGGCCGCGTCATGTCCGGGGCGGCGTCATGTCAGGGGCCGGGTCGTCTCCGGGGCACTTTGCGTCCGGGAGTGGTCGTCTCCGGGGTCACGTCGCGTCCGGGAGTGGTCGTCTCCTCGGCCGATCGGGTCTCGCGGCCGGAGTCAAGGGTGTCGGATGTGTCCGTTCCCGCTCGACGCCTCGTCGATCGTCCCCGTGCGGCCGGGCCCGGCATCCTTCCCGGGTGCCCCCCCGGAGACCTCGTACCCCTACCGCCGTTCCCTGCTGCGCGCCCTCGCCGCCGCCGCCCTCACCGGCCTTCCCGACCTGGCCCGGCACAAGGCGAACCCGAGCGGCTGATCGACCACTACGACGCCCCCGAGGCCGCCGCCGAGCCGGCCGCCTGGGTGAACTACGTCTGCCCCGTCCCGGCCGCCCGGGACGTGCCGGCCTCCGCCAAGGGCCGCGAGACGGCCGCGCCGGCGGAGGACCCGCTGATCTTCCCGGACTCGGCGATGCGCGAGCGGCCGGCGCTCGCGCGGGACATCACGTCGCAGGAGCGGGCGGAGTTCGGGAAGCGGTGGAACGTGATCGCCCGCTTGAGAGGTGATCGCCCGCTTGAGAGGTGATCGCCGGGCTGTGACGTGATCGCCGGGCTGTGAGGGGCGCGGTTGCTCAGTGGCCGTGCGGGGTCTCCTCCTCGTGGCCCCCCTGCTCGCGGGTCTCCTCCGGCTGCGGTGCGGCCGGGGTGGCAGCCCGCTCGCCCGCGTGGACGGTGAAGGCGGCGGTGCGGACCTCGCCGTCCGCCTTGAAGTCGAGGAACAGGCGGTAGGCGCCCTCGCTGGGTGCGGTGGCGGAGAAGGCGACCTCGGGGCCGGAGGTGCCGGTGCCGTGGGCCTCCTCGTGCGGGTGGACGTGCAGGTAGGCGAGGTCGCCGGAGCGCAGGGCGACGAGGTGGCCGTAGGCGCCGAGGTAGGGCTGGAGACCGGTGACCGGCCGGCCGTCGCGGCGGACGGTGAAGGTGAGGTCGCTCTCGCCGCCGGCCCGGAGGGTGCCGTCGAGGGTGACCGTGTAGCCGTCCACGGTGGCCGTCGCGGCGGCGGCGGGCAGGGCGTCCGGCGTGTAGGCGCCGGAGACCGCGAGGTCGGCGCCGAGAGTCAGGCCCTCGCGCTCCGCGGCCGGGGTGAAGTCGGCGAGGACGCGGTAGCCGCCGGCTTCCGGGAGGTCGGCGGTGGTGGTCCAGGTGCCGTCGGCGGACCGGGTCGGGTGCAGGTGGCGGTAGGCCGTCAGGTCGCGTGAGGCGACGATCAGGTGCAGCTCCTTCTCGTGCTCGCGCCGGTACTCGGTCACCGGCCGGCCCTCGGCGTCGCGGACGACGAAGCGCAAAGTGCTCGGTTCGTCCGCCCGCAGGCGCGGGGTGCGCAGGTCCAGGGTGTAGCCGCGCTCGGAGATCTGGAGGCCGCCCGGCGAGGTGTCCGCGGGCGCGGGAGTGGAGTGGGCGGCCGACTCGTGGCCGCCGCTGTCGGTGGAGACCGGGGAGACGACGCTGCCGATCCCGTAGGCGGCGGCGAAGGACACGGCCAGGGCGGCGCCGAAGGCACCGATCTTGTGGAGGGGACGCATCTCTGACTCCTGACGGCTCTTGCGACTCTTGATCTGGGTACCCGGAGGGGGTATATATGTGAGCACCTTATACCCCCTGGGGGTATCAAGTGAAGAGGCGGGCCGAGAGCCGGCGCACCGGAAGCCCAGGAGGACCGATGATCACCACCACCCCCGCAGCCACCGAGGTCGAACTCGCCATCGGCGGGATGACCTGCGCCTCCTGCGCGGCACGCATCGAGAAGAAGCTCAACCGCATGGACGGCGTGACCGCCACCGTCAACTACGCGACGGAGAAGGCGAAGGTGACCTACGAGGAGAACGTGACCGTCCCCGACCTGATCGCCACCGTCGAGGCCACCGGATACACCGCCCGGGAACCCGCGCCCCCGCTCGCCGCCCCGGAACCGGTGCCCGAGACCGACGAGCTGAAGCCGCTGCGCGAACGGCTCGTCACCGCCGTCGTCCTGTCCGTCCCGGTGATCGCCATGGCCATGGTGCCCGCGCTCCAGTTCACGTACTGGCAGTGGCTGTCCCTGGCCCTCGCCGCACCCGTCGTCACCTACGCCGCCTGGCCCTTCCACCGCGCCGCCTGGACCAACGCCCGGCACGGCGCCGCCACCATGGACACCCTGATCTCGGTCGGCACCTCGGCGGCGTTCCTGTGGTCGCTGTGGGCGCTCTTCCTCGGCACCGCGGGCACCCCCGGCATGACCCACCCCTTCGAGCTGACCATCGCCCGCGGCGACGGCGCCGGGAACATCTACCTGGAGGCCGCCGCCGGCGTCACCGCGTTCATCCTGGCCGGCCGCTACTTCGAGGCCCGCTCCAAGCGCAAGGCGGGCGCCGCGCTGCGGGCGCTGATGGAACTGGGCGCCAAGGACGTCACCGTGCTGCGCGACGGCGCCGAAGTGCGCCTGCCCGTCGCGCAGCTCAAGAGCGGCGACCGCTTCCTCGTCCGCCCCGGCGAGAAGATCGCCACCGACGGCACGGTCGTCGAGGGCACCTCCGCCGTGGACGCCTCGATGCTGACCGGCGAGTCCGTCCCCGTCGAGGTCGGGGCCGGCGACAGCGTCACCGGCGCCACCGTCAACGCGGGCGGCCGGCTAGTCGTAGAGGCCACCCGCATCGGCGCCGACACCCAGCTCGCCCGGATGGCCCGCCTGGTCGAGGA
This sequence comes from Streptomyces sp. NPDC001532, assembly GCF_040298625.1. NCBI lineage: Bacteria > Bacillati > Actinomycetota > Actinomycetes > Kitasatosporales > Streptomycetaceae > Streptomyces > Streptomyces sp. NPDC001532. The sequence goes on along the minus strand of NZ_JBEPAL010000005.1, from coordinate 109,824 downwards.
CGCGCAGAACGGCAAGGCCGCGGCCCAGCGGCTCGCCGACCGCATCTCCGGAGTCTTCGTCCCGGTCGTCATCGCGCTCGCCCTCGGCACCCTCGGCTTCTGGCTCGGCAACGGCGCCGGACTGACCGCCGCCTTCACCGCCGCCGTCGCCGTCCTGATCATCGCCTGCCCCTGCGCCCTCGGGCTCGCCACGCCGACCGCGCTGCTGGTCGGCACCGGCCGCGGCGCCCAGCTCGGCATCCTCATCAAGGGCCCCGAGGTGCTGGAGTCCACCCGCCGCGTCGACACCGTCGTCCTCGACAAGACCGGCACCGTCACCACCGGCCGCATGACCCTGCTCGCCGCGCACGCCGCCGACGGCACCGACACCCAGGACGTGCTGCGGCTGGCCGGAGCCCTGGAGAACGCCTCCGAGCACCCCGTCGCCCGGGCCGTCGCGGCCGCGGCCGCCGAGCGGACCGGCACGCTGCCGGTCCCGGAGGACTTCGCCAACGTCCCGGGACTCGGCGTGCAGGGCGTCGTCGAGGGCCACGCCGTCCTCGTCGGCCGCCGGAAGCTGCTGGCGGAATGGGCGATCTCCCTGCCGGCGGACCTGGAGCGCGCCAGGGCCGAGGCGGAGGCGGCCGGCCGGACCGCCATCGCGGTCGCCTGGGACGGCGAGACCCGGGCCGTCCTGGAGGTCGCCGACGCGGTCAAGGACACCAGCGCGGAGGCGGTCGCCCGGCTGCGCGCCCTCGGACTGCGGCCGGTGCTGCTCACCGGCGACAACCGGGCCGTCGCCGAGGCGGTGGCCGCGGAGGTCGGCATCGACGAGGTGATCGCCGAGGTGCTGCCCGAGGACAAGGTCGCGGTCGTCGAGCGGCTCCAGGCGGAGGGCCGTACGGTCGCCATGGTCGGCGACGGCGTCAACGACGCGGCCGCCCTCGCCCAGGCCGACCTGGGACTCGCCATGGGCACCGGGACCGACGCGGCGATCGAGGCCGGCGATATCACCCTGGTCCGCGGCGACCTGCGCGCCGCCGCCGACGCGATCCGCCTCTCCCGCCGGACCCTCGGCACCATCAGGTCCAACCTGTTCTGGGCCTTCGCCTACAACGTGGCCGCGCTGCCGCTGGCCGCGGCGGGCCTGCTGAACCCGATGATCGCGGGCGCGGCGATGGCCTTCTCCTCGGTGTTCGTGGTCGGCAACTCGCTGCGGCTACGCGGGTTCAAGGCCGCGGGCTGACGCGGGCGCAGGGGGCGGCCTCCCAGGACGCCGCCCCTTTCCCCGTGCTCCCCGGCTTCCCGCCTCCCTGGCTTTCCGACGCCCTGGTTTTCCGCCTCCGCGGCTTCCCGCCTCCCTGGCTTTCCGACGCCCTGGCTTTCCGCCTCCCCGGCTTCCCGACGCCCTGGCTTTCCGACTCCGCGGCTTTCCGACTCCCCGTGCTCCCGGCTGCCTGTGCTCCCCGGCTACTTGAGCGCCGCTGCCACGATGGCCTGGACCACCGGGTTGCCCGACGTGTCCTTCGCGTCGGTGTCGTTGACCGAGTAGACGAGGGTGCGGCTCAGATCGCGGGTCGCGGCGACCGCCGAGCTGTAGCCGTAGCGGGCACCGGACTTGAACCAGTAGACCCGGCCCTCGTACGCGAAGCGCTGGAGCCCGGCGCTGTAGGTCGCGCCGTCGATGTCCGCCGGGACCGTGAACATCTCCTCCAGCTGCGGCCGCGGCACGATCCGGCCCCGGAACAGGGCCTCGACCAGCCGCTCCAGATCGGCCGTCGTGGAGATCATGTCCCCGGCCGCCCAGCGGTCCGCCTGGTTCCACTCGGTGACGTCGACCAGCCGGGTCGTGCCGTCCGGCCGCGCCATCGCCTGGTAGCCGCGGTTGTGCGGGCCGTGGATACGGGGGTCGGTGCCCGGGAAGGACGTGTGCCGCATCCCGGCGGGGCGCAGCACGCGCCGGGACGCCTCGGCGGCGTACGAGTGGCCGGTGACCTTCTCGATCAGCAGGCCGAGGACCGTGTAGTTGATGTTCAGGTACTGCTGCCGGTCGCCGGGATCGAACGCCGGGCCCTTCGCCACCGCCGTCGCCACCACCTCGTCCGGGGTGAGGGTGTCGAAGCGGTGCTCGTACGCCTCCTCGACCGTGGCGCCGAGGGCCTTGCCGGGCTGGATGCCGCTGGTGTGGTTCAGCAGCTGCCGCACGCTGATGGGCAGGAAGTCCGGGCCGAGCAGTCCTGGCAGGTACTGCTGCACCGGCCGGTCCAGGTCGATCCGGCCCTCCGCGGCGAGATCGAGGACGACGGCCGCGGTCACCACCTTGGTCGTGGAACCGGCGCGGAAGCGGGCGTCCGGGTGTGCGGCGCGACCGCTCACGAGATCCCGTACGCCCGCGCTGCCCCGCCAGACACCGTCCGTGCCGCCGACCCTGACCAGGGCTGCGGTGGCGTGCGCGTCGGGCACGCCGTCGAGCGCGGCGCTCAGCGCGGCGGCGTCCGGAGCCGACCGCTCCGGGCGGTCGACGGTGGCCGGCGCGGAGGCGGCGGAGGTGTCGGGCGCGGCGGGGGTGGCGAAGGCGGGTGCGGCGGCCAGCGGGCCGCCCGCCGCGAGGGCGAGCGCGAGGGCGGCGGCTACGGCGGTCGTACGGCGGCTGAGACGCATGGCGGGCTGCTCCTGGTGATCGGCGAGTGACACTGATCATCCTGAGCCGGTCCGGCCGCGCCGGGATCGTCGGCGAGGAGGGTGCCCGACCCTGGTCCCACCCGGAGCAACCACCGCGTCCGCTGGGGGAGTTGTCAGGCGATACCCCTAAGGGCCGGTCCGCGGTCCGCGCTCCCGCTCGTAGCGTTCCTGCGCCGCCATCACCTCGTCGCCGTGCTCGAAAGCCCAGGCGCCGAAGGCGTCGATCGGCGCCAGCAGCGTCCGTCCCAGATCGCTGAGTCCGTAGTCGACGCGCGGCGGCGCACCGCCGTACGCGCGCCGAGTCACCAGCCCGTTGGACTCCAGCCTGCGCAAGGTCTCCGTCAGCACCTTCTGGCTGATCCCGCCGATCCGCTCCCGCAGCTCCCCGGGACGGCACGGACCGTCCCTCAGGGCCCACAGCACCACCGAGTTCCAGGTGTTGGCGAGCAGATCGAAGGCGAGCCGGGCGCGGCAGTCGGCGAGGAAGGCCTGGTCGGAGGTCACCTACCGAATGGTGCCCGATCGGCTCCCTACCGTGCTGGGCATGAAGATAGGAATTCTCGGTACCGGAGGAATGGCCGACGCCCTGGGCACCCGGTGGCGGCAGGCAGGGCACGAGGTGGTGGCCGGGGGCCGCCGGGACGGCGGACTGCGGGCCGCGGCGGAGCACGGCAGGGACGCGGTGCTGCTGGCACTGCCGTACGAGGCGGTGGTGGAGGTGGTCGGCGGGCTCGCCGACGCGCTGCGCGGCCGGACGCTGATCGACTGCACCAACCCGGTCGGACCGGGCTTCGCACTGCGCACGGCGGGCGGGCCCTCGGCCGCCGAACGCATCGCCGCCGCCGCGCCCGGCGCGCACGTGGTCAAGGCCTTCAACCTCTGCCACGTCGACGTCTGGCGGCTGACCCCGCCCGTCTTCGACGGCCGCCCGCTGGCGGTGCCGCTCTGCGGCGACGACGAGGCCGCTCTGTCCGCCGTACGACGACTGGTGCGCGACCTCGGCTGCGAGCCGCTGCACGCCGGCGGCCTGGACCGGGCCGGACTGGTCGAGGCGACGGCGGCGCTGCTGATCGGGCTGTGGGTGGGCGAGGGCGCGGACGCCCAGGCCATCGCACCGCCTTTGGAGTTCGCGGGGCCGCGCGACTAGGGGGCGTCTCGCACCTGGTCCGATCAGCCGCGCGCGGTGGCCCACGACGTGGTGCGCGATCAGGCCTCGCGGCGCAGCGCGCACAAGGTGTCCACGCGGTTCGTGGTGATCGAGTCGACGCCCAGGTCGAGGAGGCGGCGCATGGAGCGGCGGGTGTCCGGGGTCCAGACGGACAGCAGATAGCCGTCGTGGTGGACGCGGGCGGCGAGGTCGCGGTCGACCAGCGGGAAGCGGTAGTTGAGCCAGCGCGGGCGTACCGCGTCCAGCACCGCCGGCCGCGGTGGCGCCAGCGTGGTCCAGGTCAGGGCGATCTCGGCGGCCGGGTCGGCGGCACGCACCGCGAGCATCGCGGCGGCGCCCGCGCAGTAGTAGACCCGGTCGTCGGCTCCGCACGCGCGGACCGCGTCCACGACGCGGCGCGCCGCCCGGACGTCCGGGGTGCCGGGCAGGTCCAGCATCACCCGGCTGCCCTCGGTTGCGGCCAACGCCGAGGCCAGCGTCGGCACCTGTCCCTCCGTCAGCCCGTCCAGCTCGGCGGCCGTCAGCGCGAGCACCGGCCGGTCCAGCTCCCACAGCCGCTTCAGCGTCTCGTCGTGCAGCAGCACCGGAACACCGTCCCGGGTCAGCCGTACGTCGATCTCGACCGCGTCCGCGCCCAGTTCGAGCGCGGTCCGCAGCGAGTCGAGCGTGTTCTCACGGGCGTGGTACGGGGCGCCGCGGTGGGCCACGGCGGTCACATTGCGCATGCGCCCATTGTGCTGCCCCGTCAGGACCGCAGGGTCAGGGGGCGAGCCAGGCGGCGGTGTACGTGTCGATCTCCTCGGCCAGCCGTGCCTTGCCGGCCGGGTCGAGGAAGGACGCCTCCACCGCGTTCTTCGCCAGGTCGGCCAGTCCGCGCTCGTCGAGGTCGAGAAGGCGGGCGGCGACGGCGTACTCGGAGTTGAGGTCCGTACCGAACATGGGCGGGTCGTCGGAGTTGACGGTGACCAGGACCCCGGCTCGCACGAACTCCTTGATGGGGTGCTCGTCGAGGCTGCGGACCGCGCGGGTGGCGATGTTGGAGGTCGGGCACACCTCCAGCGCGATGCGGTGCTCGGCGAGGTGCGCGAGCAGCTTCTCGTCGCGGGCCGAGCTGGTGCCGTGGCCGATGCGCTCCGCGCGCAGCTGCGTCAGCGCGTCCCAGACCGTCTCCGGGCCGGTGGTCTCGCCGGCGTGCGGCACCGAGCGCAGTCCGGCGGCGATGGCGCGGTCGAAGTACGGCTTGAACTGCGGGCGCGGTACGCCGATCTCGGGGCCGCCGAGACCGAACGAGACCAGGCCCTCCGGGCGCACCCGGTCGTCGGTGGCCAGCCGGGTCGTCTCCTCGGCCGCCTCCAGGCCCGCCTCGCCGGGGATGTCGAAGCACCAGCGCAGCACGGTCCCGAACTCGGCCTCGGCCGCCTTGCGGGCGTCCTCGATCGCGTCCATGAACGCCAGCTCGTCGATGCCGCGACGGGTGGAGGAGAACGGGGTGATGGTCAGCTCCGCGTACCGCACCTGCTGGCGGGCCAGGTCGCGGGCCACCTCGTAGGTCAGCAGGCGGACGTCCTCGGGGGTGCGGATGAGGTCGACGACCGACAGGTACACCTCGATGAAGTGGGCGAAGTCCGTGAAGGTGAAGTAGTCGACCAGCGCCTCGGGGTCGGTCGGCACCTTCGAGTCGGGGTGCCGGGCGGCCAGTTCGGCGACGATCCGGGGGGAGGCGGAGCCCACGTGGTGCACATGCAGCTCGGCCTTCGGCAGTCCGGCGATGAAGGCGTGCGGGTCGCCTGCGGCGGGCGTGACAAGACGGTCGGTCACGGGTTCCTCCCCGGGAACGGCGCCCCTCGCGGTGGGCGGGGCGCGGGTGATCGGCTGATCGGTGGGCCGCCGTCATCGTAGGCCGGGCCGGGCGCCGGGCGGGCCCGGCCCCGCCGGACTCCGCGCCGCCCGTGGCCGTAGCATGACGGAACGCACAACAGAGGGGATCCGCGCATGTCCGACGACGCGCAGCCGCCGGTGACGCCGGAGGCCGACGCCGAGCACGGCGCCGCACCCCCGAACCAGGACGCCACGCAGACTCCCTGGACACCGCCGCAGGAGCAGGCCCCGAGCCCGAGCCCGAGCCCGAGCACCGGCCCGAAGGTTTCGCTGGGGAAGGAGGGCAAGGAGCGGTCGCAGGCGGCCGACTCCGGACGGACCGCCACACCGGCTCCCGCTCAGCCCGGACAGACCCCCGCCCCCCCCCCCGATCAGCCCGGACAGCCGGCCAGCCCCGCCCCGGCCCCCGCTCAGCCCGGCCCGCCGACCCCGGCCCCCGCACCCTCCGACGCCGCACCCTCCGACGCCGACCCCTGGGCGCCCCCCGCCGCCGGTGGTCCTGGTGCCACGCTCGCCGGTGGTCCGCCCTCGGTGCACGATCAGCAGACGATCACCTCCTTGCCGGCCGACGGGCACCCCGCCCGGTGGGCCGCCCCGACCGCTCCGCCGAGCCCGGGTGCCCCGCCGAGCCACAGCACGCCGTACCCCCCGCCGGCTACGCGGACCAATCCCTTCGCCCCACCGGGAGCGGCCGCCCCGGCCGACCCCTTCGCCCCGCCCGGACCCGCCGCGCAGGCCAACCCCTTCGCGCCCCCCGCCCAGGACGCCTCCGTCCCGCCGCCGCCCATCGCTCCGGGCGGGCCCGGCCAGGTGGCGTACGGCTATCCCGGTGGGTACGGCTATCCGCCCGCTCACGGCCCGGCCGCCCCGGGCTACTACGGCTGGCCCGGAATGCCTCCGGTGGAGGCGAACGGGATGGGGACGGCCGGGCTCGTGCTCGGCATCCTCGCGGCGATCGTCTTCTGCCTGTGGCCGCTCGCGATCGTCCTCGGCGTCCTGGGCGTGATCTTCGGCGCGATCGGCCGCGGCAAGGCCGGCCGCGGCGAGGCCACCAATCCCGGTCAGGCGCTGGCCGGCATCATCTGCGGCGCCGCCGGGATCGTCCTCGGTGTGACCATGGGCGTGCTGGTGTTCGTGGCCTGACCGGGGCCGCGGCCCCGGGGCGCGTCACGCGGAGCCGGTGGGTTCTCCCCGCCGCAGCCGCTCGCGCGCCTCCATCAGCGCGAACCCCAGCAGGTTCAGCCCGCGCCACCGCCGCGGGTCCGCCGCCCCGTCGTCGTTCGCGGCGAGGCCGATGCCCCACACCCGGTCCACCGGACTGGCCTCCACCAGCACCCGCTCCCCGGTGTTCAGCAGGAACGCCCGCAACTGCGGGTGCGCGGCGAACTTCCGGACGCTCCCCTCGACCACGATGCCGAACCGCTCCCGCTCCCAGACACCCTCGTCGAACCCCCTGACCAGCCGCCCCGCCTTCTTCGCCGCCGCGGGGTGCTCCGCCGCGAGCACCCGCCGCTCCGCCTCCGCGTCGCCGAAGAGGCGGGCCTTGCCGGCCATCATCCAGTGCTCGGCCGTCGCGTACCGCGTTCCGTCGACCGTGAAGGGGGAGGGCCACCACTGGCTCAGGCAGCTCGGCCCGACCCGTCCGTCGGGCAGCGGGCGGTGTCCCCAGAAGTGCAGATACTTCACCCGGGAGCCGTCCCGCACCTCCTTGACCAGCGCTTCCCTCGAGTCGATCTTCTCCATGCACGCGAGTCTCGCACCCACCACTGACATTCCGTCCCCCGTTTTTCCCCTCGGCTCGACACCTGGTCGACAGATTCCGTCGCGTAACCAAAAGGCAACAACGGAATCACTTGTTGGAGTGCCATTGCTCTGTCAGGATCGGCACTCAAATCGAGCTGGAGCTACGCCACCCACCCTTTCGGACCGCATGGTCGGCGGGGTTACGGCGGAGGAGAGCGACATGCACAACCCGGGCACCACCACCCCGGAACGATTCCCCGCACAGGAACGCTTCGCAGCCGGCGCGCAGTTCATCGCCGGACGTCCGGCGAAGGGCACTTCCGGCGGTACGCACACCGTCGTCGACCCGGCCTCCGGCGAGGCGGTCCTCACCTACGACCTGGCCGGCACCGACGACGTCGACGCGGCCGTGGCCGCGGCCCGCGCCGCCTTCCCCGGCTGGGCCGGGGCCACCCCCGGCGAGCGCTCCGACGCGCTGCACCGGCTCGCCGGCGTCCTCGCGGACCGCGCCGAGGAGTTCGCCCGCGCGGAGTCCCTCCAGTGCGGCAAGCCGCTGAAGCTCACCCGCGAGTTCGACGTGCCGGGCACCATCGACAACACGGCGTTCTTCGCGGGCGCCGCCCGGCACCTCCAGGGCCAGTCCGCGGGCGAGTACTCCGGCGACCACACCTCCTACGTGCGCCGCGAGCCCATCGGCGTCGTCGGCTCGATCGCCCCCTGGAACTACCCCCTCCAGATGGCCGCCTGGAAGATCCTCCCGGCGATCGCCGCGGGCAACACCATCGTCCTGAAGCCCGCCGAGCTCACCCCGCTGACCTCGCTGCTCTTCGCCGAGGCGGCGAGGGACGCGGGCATCCCGGACGGTGTCGTCAACATCGTCACCGGCACCGGCCGGGAAGCCGGCGAGCACCTGGTCGGCCACCCCGACGTGGCCATGACCTCCTTCACCGGCTCCACCCCGGTCGGCAAGCGGGTCGCCGAGGTCGCCACCGCCACCGTCAAGCGGCTCCACCTGGAGCTCGGCGGCAAGGCGCCGTTCGTCGTCTTCGACGACGCCGACCTGGAGGCGGCGGCGCACGGCGCGGTCGCGGGCTCGCTCATCAACACCGGCCAGGACTGCACGGCCGCCACCCGTGCGTACGTCCAGCGCCCGCTGTACGAGGCGTTCGTCCAGCGGACCGCCGCCCTGATGGAGACCGTCCGGCTCGGCGACCCGTTCGCCGACGGCACCGACCTCGGCCCGCTGATCTCGCACGTCCAGCGGGACCGCGTCGCCGGGTTCGTCGACCGGGCGCGGGCGTACGCGCGCGTGGTCACCGGTGGCGAGGCACCGCAGGGCGAGCTGGAGAACGGCGCCTACTACCGGCCGACCCTGGTCGCCGACGCGCCCCAGGACAGCGAGATCGTCCAGTCCGAGATCTTCGGGCCGGTCCTGGTGGTCCTGCCCTTCGACGGCGACGACGAGGGGATCGCGCTGGCCAACGACACCCCGTACGGCCTCGCCGCCTCCGCGTGGAGCCGGGACGTCTACCGGGCGAACCGGGCCACCCGCGAGATCAAGGCGGGCTGTGTGTGGGTCAACGACCACATCCCGATCATCAGCGAGATGCCGCACGGCGGCTACAAGGCGTCCGGCTTCGGCAAGGACATGTCCGTGTACTCCTTCGAGGAGTACACGCAGATCAAGCACGTCATGTTCGACAACACCGCGGTGGCCGAGAAGGACTGGCACCGCACCGTCTTCGGGGACCGATAGCACCCAGGCCGCCTGACCCGCGGCCGACCGACCTCCCGAAAGGGCACCACGCGCATGGAGCAGTACGAGCCCGACCGCCTGTCCCCGGCCCAAGTGGCCGCCATGCGGCGCAGCTTCCGGGGCGGCAGGGCCGCTCTCAGCCGCCGTTCCCTGCTGCGCGCCTCCGCGGGCGGCGCGCTCGCGGTCGGCGGTCTCGGGGCGCTGAGCGCCTGCGGCATCCCGCCGGCGGCGAAGACCTCCGGGGTCTCGTCCGAGGACCACTCGGCCAAGGAGAAGACCGTCAGCTTCTCCAACTGGACCGAGTACATGGACGTCGACGAGAGCGAGAAGCACCACCCGACGCTCGACGCGTTCAAGAAGCGGACCGGCATCACGGTCGAGTACACCGAGGACATCAACGACAACGTCGAGTTCTTCGGCAAGATCAAGCCGCAGCTGGCGGCCGGCCAGGCCACCGGACGCGATCTGATCTGTGTGACCGACTGGCTCGCCGCGCGGCTGATCCGCTTCGGGTGGGTGCAGAAACTGGACCCGTCCAACCTGCCGACCGCCTACGCCAACCTGTCCCAGCAGTTCCGCAGCCCGGACTGGGACCCGGGACGGGCGTACTCGTACCCGTGGACCGGTATCTCCACGGTCATCGCCTACAACAAGAAGGCGCTGGACGGCGTCGAGGTGACGTCGATCTCCGACCTGCTCGACAACCCCAAGCTCAAGGGCCGGGTCGGCTTCCTGTCCGAGATGCGCGACAGCGTCGGCATGACCCTGCTCGACATGGGCAAGGATCCCGGGAAGTTCACCGACGACGACTTCGACGCGGCGATCGCCCGGATGCAGAAGGCCGTCGACAAGGGCCAGATCCGCCGCTTCACCGGCAACGACTACACCTCGGACCTCACCAAGGGCGACCTCGCGGCGTGTGTCGCGTGGGCCGGTGACGTGGTCCAGCTCAAGGCGGACAGCCCGGACGTCGACTTCGTCATCCCCGACAGCGGTTACATGACCTCGACGGACAACCTGCTGGTGCCGAACAAGGCCCGGCACAAGACCAACGCCGAGCGGCTGATCGACTACTACTACGAGCCCGGTCCGGCCGCCCAGCTCGCCGCCTACATCAACTACGTGTGCCCCGTCGACGGGGTGAAGGACGAGCTGGCGAAGCTCGACGAGGACGCGGCGAACAACCCGCTGATCCTCCCCGACAAGGCCATGGCCGCGAAGTCTCGCGCCTTCCGCTCACTGAGTTCGAAGGAAGAGACGGCCTACGAAGAGAAGTTCGCGAAGCTCACAGGGGCGTGACGACCATGACGACAGACAACAGCGGCGACGTCCGCCTCTCCGGTATCAGCAAGTCCTACGGCTCCTTCACGGCCGTGCACCCGCTCGACCTGACCGTGCCGCAGGGTTCCTTCTTCGCCCTGCTCGGCGCCTCCGGCTGCGGCAAGACCACCACCCTGCGCATGATCGCGGGCCTGGAGGAGCCGACCGCCGGCACCGTCCACCTCGGCGAGCAGGACGTGACCCGGCTGCCGCCGTACAAGCGGCCGGTCAACACGGTCTTCCAGTCCTACGCGCTCTTCCCGCACCTCGACATCTTCGAGAACATCGCCTTCGGTCTGCGCCGGCGCGGCATCAAGAGCGTGAAGAAGCAGGTCGACGACATGCTGGAGCTGGTCCAGCTCGGCGAGCACGCGCGCAAGAAGCCGCACCAGCTCTCCGGCGGCCAGCAGCAGCGCGTCGCGGTCGCCCGCGCCCTGATCAACCACCCCAAGGTGCTGCTGCTCGACGAGCCGCTCGGCGCCCTGGACCTGAAGCTGCGCCGCCAGATGCAGCTGGAGCTCAAGCGCATCCAGACCGAGGTCGGCATCACCTTCGTGCACGTCACGCACGACCAGGAGGAGGCCATGACGATGGCCGACACGGTCGCGGTGATGAACGCCGGCCGCGTCGAACAGCTCGGCGCCCCCGCCGACCTGTACGAGAACCCGAGGACCACCTTCGTCGCGAACTTCCTCGGCACCTCCAACCTGATCGAGGCCGAGGTGGACACCGCGAGCGGCGACGAGATCGTGCTGCGGGCCGGCGGCGGCAAGCTGGTCCTGCCCGAGGCGCGATGTTCGGCGCCGAGCACCGCCGGCGGCCGGGTCCTGGTCGGCGTACGGCCGGAGAAGATCTCCCTCACCCACGCCGACGACGCCGGGGAGATCCCGGCCGGCCGCAACCGGGTCACGGGCCGGATCGCCGACGCCAGCTTCATCGGCGTCTCCACCCAGTACGTCGTCGACAGCCCGGCCGGCGCCGCGCTCTCGGTCTACGTCCAGAACGTCGACCGCGACGCCCGTCTGGTTCCCGGCGCGGAGGTCGTCCTGCATTGGAACCCGGCCCACACCTTCGGCCTGGACGCCGCCCAGGACATCGCGGCCGGGGTGGAGAAGGTCGAGGAAGAGGCCTGATGTCGACGCTCACCGAGGCGCCGCCGCCGCTGGCGCCGGCCGCACCCGAGAAGAAGCCGCCGCGCCGCCGCGGCCGCTGGACGCCGTACCTCCTGCTGCTGCCCGGCATCCTCTGGCTGCTGGTCTTCTTCGCGCTGCCGATGGTCTACCAGGCCTCCACCTCCGTGCAGACGGGCTCCCTGGAGGAGGGCTACGAGGTCACCTGGCACTTCGCCGCCTACTGGGACGCCCTGTCCGAGTACTGGCCGCAGTTCCTGCGCTCGGTGCTGTACGCCGGTGCCGCGACGGTCCTGTGTCTGCTGCTGGGCTACCCGCTGGCGTATCTGATCGCCTTCCGCGCGGGACGCTGGAAGAACCTGATCATGATCCTGGTGATCGCGCCGTTCTTCACCAGCTTCCTGATCCGCACCCTCGCCTGGAAGACGATCCTCGCCGACGGCGGGCCGGTCGTCGGGGCGCTGAACTCGCTGCACGTCCTGGACGTCACCAGCTGGCTCGGCATGACCTCCGGGGACCGGGTGCTGGCCACGCCGCTCGCGGTGGTCTGCGGTCTGACGTACAACTTCCTGCCGTTCATGATCCTGCCGCTCTACACCTCGCTGGAGCGGATCGACGGCCGGCTGCACGAGGCTGCGGGCGATCTGTACGCCCGGCCCTTCACCACCTTCCGCAAGGTCACCTTCCCGCTGTCGATGCCGGGTGTCGTCTCCGGCACGCTGCTGACCTTCATCCCGGCCGCCGGCGACTACGTCAACGCGGATCTGCTCGGCTCCACCGACACCCGCATGATCGGCAACGTCATCCAGTCGCAGTTCCTGCGGATCCTGGACTATCCGACGGCCGCCGCCCTCTCGTTCATCCTGATGTTCGCGATCCTCATCATGGTCACGCTCTACATCCGCAGGTCCGGGACGGAGGATCTGGTTTAAATGGCCTTCGTCAACTGGCTCAAGCGCCGTCTCGTCGTCATCGCGGGACTGTTCACCCTCGGCTATCTGCTGCTGCCGAACGTCGTGGTGACGGTGTTCTCCTTCAACGATCCGAAGGGGCGCTTCAACTACGAGTGGCAGAAGTTCTCCACGGACGCCTGGACCGACCCGTGCGGCGTCGCCGATCTGTGCGGTTCGCTCTCGCTCAGCCTCCAGATCGCGTTCTGGGCGACGCTCGGCGCGACCGCGCTGGGCACGATGATCGCCTTCGCGCTGGTGCGGTACCGCTTCCGCGCGCGGGGCGCCGTCAGCTCGCTGATCTTCCTGCCCATGGCGATGCCCGAGGTGGTGATGGCGGCCTCGCTGCTGACCCTCTTCCTCAACATGGGTGTCCAGCTGGGCTTCTGGACGATCCTCATCGCCCACATCATGTTCTGCCTCAGCTTCGTCGTGACGGCCGTCAAGGCGCGCGTCATGTCGATGGACCCGAGGCTGGAGCAGGCCGCCCAGGACCTCTACGCCGGCCCGCTCCAGACCTTCCTCAGGGTCACCCTGCCGATCGCGGCACCCGGAATCGCCGCGGGCGCGCTGCTCGCCTTCGCGCTCTCCTTCGACGATTTCATCATCACCAATTTCAACGCCGGCTCGACCGTCACCTTCCCCATGTTCGTGTGGGGTTCGGCGCAGCGCGGAACGCCCGTGCAGATCAATGTCATCGGTACGGCCATGTTCGTCATCGCCGTGCTGCTCGTTCTCGTCTCGATGGTCGTCGGCAATCGCCGTAACCGGCAAAAGGCCTGACCCCTCTGTAACACGCATTCCGTTGGGAGTTGAAATCATGGCCCCAAGCGCCATGAGTCGTGGCAGTAAGAACTGGACGAAGTCTCTTTCCGAAGCCCAGCCGGTGCCCTACTGGCTGGACGACCCCGGCAAGCCCCACCCCGAGCCCGCGCTCACCGGCGCCGAGACCTGCGACCTGCTGGTCGTGGGCGGCGGCTACAGCGGACTGTGGACCGCGCTCGTCGCCAAGGAGCGCGACCCGCAGCGGGATGTGGTGCTGCTGGAGGGCCGCGAGGTGGGCTGGGCCGCCTCGGGCCGCAACGGCGGCTTCTGCGCCGCCTCGATCACCCACGGTCTGCCCAACGGGCTCGCCCGCTGGCCGGACGAGATCCACCGGCTGGAGGAGCTGGGCGCCCGCAATCTCGACGAGATCGAGAAGGCGGTCGCCCGGCACGGCATCGACTGCGACTTCGAGCGCACCGGCGAGATCGATGTCGCCACCGAGCCGTACCAGGCGCGAGAGCTGCGCGACTGGTACGAGGAGATGGACCGCCACGGCCTCACCGACGGCGTCGAGTTCCTGGACGCCGACGCGGTCCGCGCGCAGGTCGACTCGCCGACCTTCCGGGCCGGCCTCTGGGACAAGCGGGGCGTGGCCATGCTGAACCCCGCGAAGCTCGCCTGGGGCCTGAAGCGGGCCTGTGTGCGGCTCGGCGTGCGCGTCTACGAGCACACGCCCGCGCTCACGCTGAAGCCCTACGGCGCGGGCATGGCCGTACGCACCCCCTACGGCCAGATCCGCGCCCGCCGGGTGGCGCTCGGCACCAACATCTTCCCGAACCTGGTGAAGCGGGTGCGGGCCTACACGGTCCCGGTCTACGACTACGCCCTGATGACCGAACCGCTCACGGCGGAACAGCTCGCGGCGATCGGCTGGCAGGGCCGGCAGGGGCTCGGGGACAGCGCCAACCAGTTCCACTACTTCCGGCTGTCCGCCGACAACCGGATCCTGTGGGGCGGCTACGACGCGATCTACCCGTACGGCGGCCGGGTGCGCGCCGAGTACGACGACCGCCCGGAGACCTACGCCAAGCTCGCCGGGCACTTCTTCACCTGCTTCCCGCAGCTGGAGGACGTCCGCTTCACCCACGCCTGGGGCGGCGCGATCGACACCTGCTCGCGCTTCTCGGCGTTCTTCGGCACCGCGCACCAGGGCAAGGTGGCGTACGCGGCCGGGTACACCGGCCTGGGCGTCGGCGCGACCCGGTTCGGCGCCGAGGTGATGCTGGATCTGCTGGCGGGTGAGCGCACCGAGCGGACCGAGCTGGAGATGGTCCGCAAGAAGCCGCTGCCGTTCCCGCCGGAGCCGTTCGCCTGGACCGGTATCGCGCTCACCAAGTGGTCGCTGGCCCGGGCGGACTCGCACGGCGGGCGGCGCAATCTGTGGCTGCGGACGATGGACCGGCTGGGGCTGGGCTTCGACAGCTGACAGCTGACAGCCTTGCCCGGGCCCACGGCGGCCGGCGTGATCCAGGTCACCTGAAAGAAGCGCGCGAAGTCGCGTAATGCACACCGGAGGACCTCCCTCTCCCTCGTGACGCAACCGGCGTCCACGAGAGAACCAGGGAGGTCTTTTCCATGACTGGGGCGAAGACGGCGGTCGAGTGGCTGGCATCCGTCGCACCGGATCCCGAGGCGTGCCGCTGGGAGTGGGAGCGCAACCCCCTCGGGGTCGCGCTGCTCCCGGCCGGCAAGGCCTGGGACGTGCTGATCCTGCCGGGCGCACTGGGCCCGCGCACGCTCGATGTGCTCACCCGCATCCTCGACCGGACCGGTCCGGTGCTCGCCGACCTCGGCGACGCCCGCACGGGGTTCCTGGTGCCGCCGGGCACGGCCGCGCGCTGGCTGGGCACGGGCATCCGTACGGCCGGGGCCGGCACCTGGATCGTGGTGCCGTATCCGGGCCGGGCGACCGGCGGGGTGCGCTGGCTGGTGCCGCCGGACGGGTCGGGCACGCTCACCGATCCGGCGCTGCTGGAGCTGGCGATGCACGAGGCGGCGGCGGGTCTGGCCACGGAGGAGGAACGCTGACCCTCTTGACACGATGATTGGTCTGGACCAAGTTGTGAGCGCTCCACCCCTCCAATTCCCCCATGCCCGGAGGCACTTGTGGACCGCTCCCGACCACTGGACCGGATGAGACCGCTCGCCGTGCTCACCGCCGCGGCACTGACCCTGTCCGGCCTGACCGCGCTCACGTCGGCCGCCCGTGCGGCCGACGCGGACCTGCTGCGCAACGGAGGCTTCGAAGCCGGCCTCGACGGCTGGACCTGCACGGCCGGCACGACGGTCGGCTCACCCGTACGCAGCGGCAGCTCCGCCCTGCGCGCCACCCCGGCCGGCAGCGACAACGCGCGCTGCGCGCAGACCGTGACCGTGAAACCGGACTCGGCCTACACGCTCACCGGCCATGTCCGCGGCTCCTACGTCCACCTCGGCGCGTCCGGCACCGGCACCACCGACGTCTCCGCCTGGACCCAGTCCGCCACCGACTGGCAGCAGCTCACCACCACCTTCCGCACCGGCCCCGCCACCACCCGGGTCACCGTCTACACCCACGGCTGGTACGGCACCGGCGCCTACCACGCCGACGACCTCACCCTGACCGGCCCCGGCGCCGGCCCCGCCCAGCCGCCCGCCGCCCCGACCGGCCTGCGGACCGGCACCGTCACCGCCTCCTCCGTCGCCCTGTCCTGGTCACCCGTGACCGGCGCCACCGGCTACGCCGTCTACCGCGACGGCACAAGAGTCCAGACGGCCACCGGCACCACGGCCACCGTCACCGGTCTCACCCCGTCGACGGCGTACGCCTTCCAGGTCGCCGCCGTCAACGACGCGGGCGAGTCCGCGCGCTCGGCGACGGTCACCGCGACGACCGCGCCCGGCTCCGGCGGCGGCCCCTCCGACCTCCCGCCGCACGCGCTCGTCGGCTATCTGCACGCCACCTTCGCCAACGGCTCCGGCTACACCCGGCTCGCCGACGTCCCCGACAGCTGGGACGTCATCGACCTGGCCTTCGGCGAGCCGACCTCGGTCACCTCCGGCGACATCCGCTTCACCCGCTGCCCGGTGACCGAGTGCCCGAACGTGGAGTCGGACGCCGAGTTCAAGAGCGCGATCAAGGCCAAGCAGGCGGCCGGCAAGAAGGTGCTGATCTCCATCGGCGGCCAGAACGGCCAGGTGCAGCTCACCACGACCGCCGCCCGCGACACCTTCGTCTCCTCCGTCTCGAGGATCATCGACGAGTACGGCCTGGACGGCCTGGACATCGACTTCGAGGGCCACTCCCTCTCCCTGAACGCCGACGACACCGACTTCAGGAGCCCGAAGACCCCGGTGATCGTGAACCTGATCTCGGCCCTGAAGACCCTGAAGGCGAAGTACGGCGACGGCTTCGTCCTGACGATGGCGCCGGAGACCTTCTTCGTCCAGCTGGGCCACCAGTACTACGGCACCGGCAAGTGGGGCGGCCAGGACCCGCGCGCGGGCGCCTACCTGCCCGTCATACACGCCCTGCGCGACGACCTGACCCTGCTGCACGTCCAGGACTACAACAGCGGGCCGATCATGGGCCTCGACAACCAGTACCACTCCATGGGCGGCGCCGACTTCCACATCGCCATGACCGACATGCTGCTGACCGGCTTCCCGGTCGCGGGCGACGCGAACAACGTCTTCCCGCCGCTGCGCCCGGAGCAGGTGGCGATCGGCATGCCGGCGACCACCAACGCGGGCAACGGGTACGTGGCACCGGCCGAGGTGGTCAAGACCCTCGACTGCCTGACGAGAAAGGCGAACTGCGGCTCGTACACCACCCACGGCACCTGGCCCGGCCTGCGCGGCCTGATGACCTGGTCGGTCAACTGGGACCGGTTCGGCGGCTGGGAGTTCCAGCGGACGTTCGACGGCTACTTCGGCTGAACAGGGCGGCGTAGAGGCTCAGCAGGACCGCGCCCAGGCACCAGCTGGCCGCCACGTCCAGCGGCCAGTGATAGCCGTGCCGGACCAGCCCGAGGCCCACGCCGAGATTGAGCAGGGCGCACAGCACGACCGCCGCGCGGCGGGCCGCGGCCCGCCGCAGCCACGGCAGCAGGAGCAGGGCCGCGCAGCCGTAGGCGACGACGGCGGTGGCGGTGTGGCCGGAGGGGAAGTAGCCGGTGCCGGGCGGCACGGCCGGGGTGCCGGGGCGGTCGGTCAGCTCCTTGACCGGGACCACGAACGCGGGGACGAGCGCCATGAGGACGCCCGCGGCGACGGCCGGCCGCCACCAGTGGTCCGTACCGCTGACGCGGGCCCGCCAGGCAGCGTACCCGGCCGCGACCGCCAGCACGGGGACGGCCACCGGCACGCTCCCGAGGTCGGCCAGGAACCCGGAGAGTCCGTCCGGACGGACGAGCGCCCTGCTCAGCCGCTCGTCCAGGCGCAGCAGCGGCCCGTCGGAGACGACCTGCCAGGTGCTCAGCGCGAAGAGGGCGGCGCAGAGCGGCGGCAGCAGGAGAAGGAGGAAAAAGGTCGGCCGCCCCGGAACAGGGGGGGTGGTTCCGGGGCGGCCGAACGGACCGGATCGTCGCGCGCCCCGGGGGGTATGGGGCGGGCGACCGTCCGATCGGTGAGGAGATCCGGAGCCGGAGGCCCCGGTGGTGTGCGCGAGGGCACGACCAGGTCGAAGCTGGGGAGGCCCCGGCCTGATCTCGCCCACAGTCCCCTGTGGGCGGGGTGTATCTCTCATCTGGGTAGAACCTACGGCAGCGGGGGCGGGGACGACACCCGGAACGGCGTCCTGCCATCCACCCCGCACACGTTCTTCACACCGTCTGCCGCAGGCTCCATCAGACGCGCGGGGGTCGCGCTCAGATGCGGGCGAACGCCTGCTCGATGATGTCGAGGCCCTCGTTCAGCAGGTCGTCGCCGATCACCAGCGGCGGCAGGAAACGCAGCACGTTGCCGTAGGTGCCACAGGTCAGGACCAGCAGGCCCTCGGCGTGGCAGGCCTTGGCGAGCGCGGCGGTCGCCTCCGGGTTCGGCTCCTTGGTGGTGCGGTCCTTGACCAGCTCGATGGCGATCATGGCGCCGCGGCCGCGGACGTCGCCGATGATGTCGAACTTCTCGGCCATGGCGGTGAGGCGGCCCTTCATGATCGCCTCGATGTGCTTCGCCTTGGCGTTGAGGTCCAGCTCCTTCATCGTCTCGATCGCGCCGAGCGCACCGGCGCAGGCGACCGGGTTGCCGCCGTAGGTGCCGCCCAGGCCGCCCGCGTGCGCGGCGTCCATGATCTCGGCGCGGCCGGTGACGGCGGCCAGCGGCAGACCGCCGGCGATGCCCTTGGCGGTGGTGATCAGGTCCGGGACGATGCCCTCGTCCTCGCAGGCGAACCACTGGCCGGTGCGGCAGAAGCCGGACTGGATCTCGTCCGCGACGAACACGATGCCGTTGTCATTGGCGAACTTCACGATCTCCGGCAGGAAGCCCTTGGCCGGCTCGATGAAGCCGCCCTCGCCGAGCACCGGCTCGATGATGATCGCGGCGACGTTGTCGGCGCCGACCTGCTTGCTGATCTGGTCGATGGCCTGCTTGGCGGCCTCCGGGCCCGCGTTCTCCGGGCCGGTCGGCCAGCGGTAGCCGTAGGCCACCGGCACGCGGTAGACCTCGGGCGCGAACGGACCGAAGCCGTGCTTGTACGGCATGTTCTTCGCGGTCAGCGCCATCGTGAGGTTCGTACGGCCGTGGTAGCCGTGGTCGAAGACGACGACGGCCTGGCGCTTGGTGTACGCACGGGCGATCTTGACGGCGTTCTCGACGGCCTCGGCGCCCGAGTTGAACAGCGCGGTCTTCTTGGCGTGGTCACCCGGGGTGAGCTCGGCGAGGGCCTCGGCGACCTCCACGTAGCCCTCGTACGGGGTGACCATGAAACAGGTGTGGGTGAAGTAGGCGAGCTGGGCGCTCGCGCGGCGCACCACGGCCTCGGCGGAGGCGCCGACCGAGGTCACGGCGATGCCGGAACCGAAGTCGATCAGGCGGTTGCCGTCGACGTCCTCGATGATGCCGCCGCCCGCGCGGGCCGTGAACACCGGCAGCACCGAGCCCACGCCCTGCGCGACCGCGGCGAGGCGTCGGGTCTGAAGCTCCTGCGACTTCGGGCCGGGAATGGCGGTGACGACGCGGCGCTCCTGCGGAAGTGCGGTCATGAGGGCTCCTGGGGGGTGTTTCCGGACTCTTGCCTTCTTTTCTCGCAGGTTAAGACGGGCGGCAGGGGGTCGGCATGCTCCATGTGGGCGTTGTCGGCGCGGCGGGTTGTCCGGGATGGACATAGGGGGCCCGTACGGGGACTTTCCTGCGGCGGGCGGGTGCCGTCGGTGCGCCCCGCCGCGCAATCGGTGAACTCCCTTTGCCGGGGCGTTAGATTGACTCGCTGATGGTGGACAGGGCGCACACGGACGCGATGTCGGACGGAACGGCTGGTCAGGGGGCAAGGGCGATGGACAGCGACGGAACCCGGGACGCGCGGGGCACGCACGCCAATCCGGTACCGCGTCCGGCGGGACCACCGGACTTCCCGGCGATGCCACCCCGCCCCCCGGCGGCACCGGCGATGCCCCCGCTCCCCGACGGCTCGGCCTTCCTGAACTGGCTGCGCACCCCCCGGCCCGAGGCCGCGCCCGGCGTGTGGCGCTTCGGACACCGGCCGCGCCCCGCGGAGGAACCGGAGGTGGTCCCCGGCCGGCAGCTCCTCAGCGGCGCGCTGATCGCGTTCCTCGTCGGCTGGCTGATCTGGTCGCTGCTGTGGAACGGCTACCTCGGCGGCTGGTGGCTGCTGCCGCTGTACGCGATGATCCCCGACTCCTGGGCCCAGCCGCACAGCTTCGCCGCCGTCGTGGTCGTCTACGCCTACTACGTGATCGTCGGCCTGGCCATCGCGGTCGGCGTCGGCCGGCTCGGCCGCTGGGGTGAACTGTGGCGCCGCTACGGCCCGCCCGCCTGGCGCCGCTCCGCCCCCGCCACGAGCCACCGGCCGCCCGCCCCCGAGCAGGACCCCGCCGAATGGCCCGCGCTGCGCGCCGCCGGGGCCGGCGACGCCGCCGACCGGCTCGCCACCGAGGCCCGCCAGGGCCTGATGCGGGACGTGGACCACGCCCGGATCGCCCGCGCCTGGCACGGCGTGCGCAACGGCCGGCACAGCCTGGCCACCTTCACCGGCGCCGTCCTGCGGGAGGGCTCCGCCGCCTGCCCGCACCCCTCCGGCGCCCGCGACCTGCCCGGCCGCCAGGCCCGGCACGACCTGCTCACCGGCCAGGTGCGGCTCGGCACCACCGCCGACGACCCGCGCAACCCCTACGCCTACCGGGGCACCGGCCTCGCCCTCGGCCCCGAACTGCTCGGCACCTCCCTGCTCGCCGTCGGCCCGGCCGGCTCCGGCAAGACCGGCACCCTGGTCCGGCCGCTCGCCGAGTCGCTGTGCCTGCACGCGCTCGCCGGACGGGCCGCGGTGGTCGTGGTCGGCGCGGCGGGCGCCGGACTCGGCCCGGCCGACGCCTACGACGTCGTCGTCCGCGTCGGCAACCCCGACTCGGAGTACGACCTCGACCTCTACGGCGGGACGACGGACCCCGACGAGGCCGCGGCCATACTGGCCGAGGCCCTGGCCGGCGATCTGACCGACCCGCACCCCGGCAGCGACAGCCGCCGCTCCACCACCGTCCTCGCCCAGCTGCTCGGCCCGTTCCGCGCGGTCCACGACCGGTTCCCGTCCGTGCCCGAACTGCGCCAGCTGCTCGACGGCACGCCCGGGCCGCTGGCCGCGCTGCGCGCCGCCCTGGAGAACGCGGGCCGGGAGTCGCTGCTGCGGGAGCTGGACGCGCGCGAGCGGCAGCTGGCGCACCCCGGCGATGTCAGCGGCGTGCTGGCCGACCGGATCGCGCTGCTCGACCGCCCCGCCTTCGCGGGCTTCTTCGACACCTCCGGCCAGACCCGGCCGTTCTCCCTGAAGGCCCTCGACCACCCGGTGCGGGTCCGCATCGACCTGCCGGCCCGCGGTCACGCGGACGCCTCCCGGATCCTGGCCCGGCTGGTGCTGGCGCAGTTCACGGCGAGCGTCGCGGTCCGCGAGGACCGCTCGCTGTTCGCCTGCCTGCTCCTGGACGACGCGACCGGCGTGGTCACACCGGAGGCGGTGCGCGGCATCCAGCGGCTGCGCTCGGCCAACGCGGGCGCGGCCCTCACCCTGCGCACCCTGGACGACGTACCGCGCCCGCTGCGCGGCCCGCTGCTCGGCGCCACCGGCTGCCGCGTCGCGCTGTCCGGCCTCACCCCGTGGGACGGACAGGACTTCGCCGACGTGTGGGGCAAGGAGTGGACCGAGGCGCGCGACGTCACCGACCGGCAGATCATCGCCGAGACGCCCGCCGGGAAGGCCGTGCACATGCTGCGCCGGGTGATCACCGGCAAGGCGCCGACCGCGCGGGCGGTGACCGTACGGCAGGTCGAGCGGGAGCGCTGGTCCGCCTCCGAACTGGCGCACGCGGTGCCGCCGGGGCACGCGGTACTGTCGCTGACCACGGTCCAGGGGGAGCACGCGCCGCCGCTGCTGGTGGACCTGCGGGGGTGAACCGGCGGTCGGGGACCGTACGGTGAGGCAGAATCGAAGGGGCCGTTCATACGCGGCGGCCAAAAGATCACTCACCCGCTCCCCAATCGAAGGCCGAAGGCCGTATGCCTCCCACGCTCGCCTCCCTCGTCCACCACTCGGCGCTCAAGCTGACCGTGCGGGCGGGCGGGGACCGTCTCGACGTACCCGTGCGCTGGGCGCACGTCAGCGAGCTGGCCGACCCCGTGCCGTACATGGAGGGCGGTGAGCTGCTGCTGATCACCGCCCTCAAACTCGACGCGGAGGACCCGGAGGCGATGCGCCGCTATGTGCGGCGGCTGGCCGGCGCGGGCGTCGTGGGCCTCGGCTTCGCCGTCGGCGTGAACTACGACGACATCCCCAAGGCGATGGTCGACGCGGCCGAGGACGAGGGCCTGCCGCTGCTGGAGGTCCCCCGCCGCACCCCGTTCCTGGCGATCACCAAAGAGGTCTCGGCCGCCATCGCCGCCGACCAGTACCGCGCGGTGACGGCCGGCTTCGCCGCCCAGCGGGAGCTGACCAAGCAGGCCCTGGGCGACGGCCCCGAAGGCCTGCTCGGCGCGCTCGCCGCCCAGGTCGACGGCTGGGCGGCGCTCTACGACGCCTCCGGCGCGGTCGTCGCGGCGGCCCCGGACTGGGCCGGCCGCCGCGCCGCCCGCCTCACCGCCGACGTCGAACGGCTGCGCGACCGCCCGGCCCCGGCCAGCTCCGTCGTGGGCGGCCCGGACCACGAGGACCGCGTGGAACTCCACTCCATCGGCACCGGCCGCCGCCCGCGCGCGGCCCTGGCGGTGGGCACCGCGGCCGCCCTCGGCACCGCCGAGCGCTACGCCGTCCACTCGGCGATCGCCCTCCTCACCCTCACCACGGAACGCTCCCGCTCCCTGCACGCCGCCGAACAGCGGATCGGTACGGCGGTGCTGCGGATGATGCTGGCCGGCGAGCCGGACCACGCCCGCGCGGTGGCGGGCGACCTGTACGGCGGCCTCCTCGACGCCCCGTTCCGGGTGATCGTCGCCGAGGGTGAGGCCGGCGTGGGCGCGCTCGCCGAGGCCGTGGAGTCCGCCGCCGCCCGGGCCGGCGAGTCGGTGCTGGTCGTGCCGGAGGGCGAGCGCCTGGTCGTCCTGGCCGCGGACGGCGGCGCGGCGGTGCACGCCTGCGGCGAGTACGCGGCGGGCGTGGAGGCGGCCCGCGGCGGCGCGCGCGAATCCGCACCGGCGGCCGAGGAGGACGACCTCGTGGCCGGGCTCTCGGCGCCCGCGGGCCCCATCGCCGCGGCCGCCGCCTACAAGCAGGCGGAAGCGGCCCTCTCGGTGGCCCGGCGCCGCGGCCGCATCCTCGTCGAGCACGAACAGCTGGCGGCCGGCTCGGTCCTCCCGCTGCTCGCCGACGACGCGGTCAAGGCCTTCGCCGACGGCCTCCTGCGCGCCCTGCACGAACACGACGCCACCGGCCGCGGCGACCTCGTCGCCTCCCTGCGCGCCTGGCTCTCCCGCCACGGCCAGTGGGACGCCGCGGCCGCCGACCTCGGCGTCCACCGCCACACCCTGCGCTACCGGATGCGCCGCGTGGAGGAGATCCTGGGCCGCTCCCTGGACGACCCGGACGTCCGGATGGAGCTGTGGCTGGCGTTGAAGGCGACGGCGGGGGAGCAGTAGGCGGGGGCGCGGCCCCGTCCTCGGCCGCGGGCGGCGAGGGGCGCGATCGAACGAGGGCCAGGTGCCCGCGACGGTCCAAACCGGCGCACCCCCACCCCCCACCACTACGTTTCGGACAAGCCCTCCGCCGCCGTCACGCCCCTACCGTGGACCCCGACAGCAAGCACACCCCCCAACGCGGAAGGGCACGGGCCACGAACATGAGCTCCACCCACGCCTTCTGGCTCGCCGGCCGTCCGGTCACCGGCGAGGGCACCTTCGACGTCAGCTCCCCGTGGGACGGCCGGCTGGTCGGGCAGGTCAGCGTGCCCACCGACGCACAGGTCGAGGAGGCCGTGGCCGCCGCGTACGCGGTGCGCGACGAGTTCGCGGCCACGCCCGCCCACGTCCGCGCCGCCGCGCTCGACCACGTCAGCAAGCGGCTCGTCGAGCGGACCGAGGAGATCGCCCAGCTGATCTCCGCCGAGAACGGCAAGCCGATCAAGTGGGCCCGCGGCGAGGTCGGCCGCGCGGTGTCCGTGTTCCGGTTCGCGGCCGAGGAGGCCCGGCGGTTCAACGGTGGCGAGGCGCAGCGCCTCGACACCGACGCCGGCGGCCAGGGCCGGCTCGCGCTCACCCGGCGCTTCCCGAAGGGTGTCGTGCTCGGCATCGCGCCGTTCAACTTCCCGCTGAACCTGTGCGCCCACAAGGTCGCCCCGGCCATCGCCGCCGGCGCGCCGATCATCCTCAAGCCCGCGCCCGCCACCCCGCTGTCCGGCCTGATCCTCGGCGAGCTGCTGGCCGAGACCGAGCTGCCCGCCGGTTCCTGGAGCATCCTGCCGGTGCCGAACGAGGCCATGCCCGCCCTCGTCCAGGACGAGCGGCTGCCCGTGATCTCCTTCACCGGCTCCGAGAAGGTCGGCTACGCGATCATGGACTCGGTGCCGCGCAAGCACTGCACCCTGGAGCTGGGCGGCAACGGCGCGGCGGTCGTCCTCGCCGACTTCGCCTCCGACGCCGACCTCGACTGGGCCGCGACCCGCATCGCGACCTTCTCGAACTACCAGGGCGGCCAGTCCTGCATCTCCGTGCAGCGCGTGATCGCCGACGCCTCGGTCTACGAGCGTCTGCTGCCGCGGATCGTCGCCGCCGTCGAGGCGCAGGTCACCGGTGACCCCTCCGACTCCGCCACCGACGTCGGCCCGCTGGTCAGCGAGGACGCCGCCAAGCGTGTCGAGTCCTGGGTCGACGAGGCCGTCGCCGCCGGCGCCGCGCTGCTGACCGGCGGCAAGCGCGACGGCGCCTCGTACGCGCCGACCGTCCTCACCGACGTGCCGGCCGGCACCACCCTCGCCTGCGAGGAGGTCTTCGGACCCGTCCTCACCGTGCAGAAGGTGGACGGCGAGGCCGAGGCGTTCGCCGCCGTCAACGACTCCAAGTACGGCCTCCAGGCGGGCGTGTTCACGCACGACCTCCAGGCCGCCTTCCGCGCCCACCGCGCCCTCGAGGTCGGCGGCGTCGTCATCGGCGACGTGCCGTCCTACCGTGCCGACCAGATGCCGTACGGCGGCGCCAAGCAGTCCGGCGTGGGCCGCGAGGGCGTCCGGTTCGCGATGGACGACTACACCTACGAGCGCGTTCTCGTGCTCACCGGTATCGCCCTCTGACCTGCCACGGACAGGCCCGAGGGGAACGGCCGCAGCCCACTGTGCGGGGGCTGCGGCCGTTTTTTCTGCCTGTCGGCCTGATCCGGACCCTCAACCGGAGAAGCCGACGTGCGCGAGCCGCAGTGGGCCGCGCAGTCCGATGCGGACGTCGTGGACGCCGTCCGTGACGAGAGCGGTGGTCACCGCCGTGTAGTCGTACGGGCCGGAGGTCGGGGCCGGGAGCGTCAGGGTCGCCAGCACCGGGCCGCCGTCCAGCGACAGCTCCACCGTGCCGCCCTCGCCCGCCACCTCGGCGGTCACCTCCGTCACGCCCGCGCCGAAGTCGCACGCCAGATAGAGCAGTTCGCCGTTGTCGCCGGTCACCGCGTCGCCCGACACCTTCGTCCGGTCGACGATCTCCGTACCCCTCTGCTCGTCGAAGTCGGCCGCCTCCAGGCCGCGTTCGACCACCGGGCGCGGCGCGGCGGGCTCGCCGTCCGGCGTCACCGTCGTCCGCAGGCGGACGTCCTCGCTGGAGGCGCCCACCAGCAGCTCGTACGGGCCCGGGTCCAGGCGCCATCCGCCGCGGGCCACGTCCCAGAACTCGAGGGCGCGTGACGGGACGTCGAAGGACAGCTCCTTCGTCTCGCCCGGTGCCAGGGTGATCCGGGCGTGGTCCAGCAGCTCCCGGCGCGGCCGGATCACCGACGGGTCCGCCGCCCGCCCGTAGAGCTGAGCGACCTCGTCGGCGGTCACCGCGCCGGTGTTGGTGACCGAGAAGGAGACGTGTACCGCCTCGTCCGTCACCCGCGCCGACAGGCCGGCGTAGGCGAAGTCCGCGTACGACAGGCCGTGGCCGAACGGGAACAGGGGCGTGCCCTCGAAGTACAGGTACGTCTGGCGGCCGCCGATCACGTCGTAGTCGAGGAGGCCGGGCAGGTCGGTGTCGTCGGCGTACCAGGTCTGCGGCAGGCGGCCTGCGGGGGAGACGTCGCCGGCGAGGACACGCGCCAGGGCGGTGCCGGCGGCCTGGCCGCCGTGGGCGGTCCACAGCAGGGCCGGCAGCTCGGCGGGGTCGACCGCGTACGGGTAGGCCGACACCAGGGTGAGCACGGTGTTCGGGTTGGCGGCGCGGGCGGCGCGCAGCAGGCGGCGCTGGTGCTCGGGCAGCGTCAGCGTCGTACGGTCCTCGGTCTCGCGGCCGTTGAGGTGCGGGTCGTTGCCCGCGATCACCACGACCACGTCCGCCCCGGCCGCGACCCGCGTCACCGCGTCCTCGCCGCGTTCCGTGACCAGCAGCTCGAAGACCGCCGGGGGCTCCGATCCGGAGGCAACCTTCACGCCGTCGGCGGCGACACAGACGTGCCGACCCGTACCCAGATGCCGCAGGAGGTGGCCGTGTCCGTGGGGTTCCAGGCGGAACGTCTCCTGGACGACCCAGCCGCCCGGCTGGTCGGCGGCGGCGCGCACATGGCCGTCCTCGGCGACGGAGAGGTAGCGGCCGTCGGGTGCGCGGAAGGTCAGCACGTCCTCGCCCCAGTCGATCAGGGCCAGCTCGGTGCCGGTGGCGTCGGTGGTGAGCGGCGGCAGGTCGGTGCGGCCGGCGAGCAGCGCCGGGTCGAGCGCGCCCTCGGCGCCGCGCGCCCGGTCGTCCGCCTCCTCGGCCGGCGGGACGTGCAGGAACGTACCGTCGGACGTCTTCAGCCGGACCCGGTCCACGCCCTCCGCGAAGGACACCCGCTCGGCGCCGAACCGCTCGTACAGGCCTTCCAGCGGGGTGGAGCGGTGCAGGAGGCTGCCGCTGTACCAGTCGAGCTTGCACTCGTCGGCGAGCAGGCCGACCACGGCGATCCGGGTACCGGGCGCGAGCGGCAGCAGGCCGTCGTTCTTGAGCAGGACGACCGCCTGCTCGGCCGCCTCCCGCGCGAGTTCGCGGTGCTCCGGGGTGTCGAAGGCGCCCGGGTCCTCGTGGCCGTCGAACTCGCCGAGGCGGAAGCGCACGGAGAGCTGGCGGCGCACCGCGGTGTCGAGGTCCGCCTCCGTCAGCAGACCCCGCTCCAGCGCCCCGCGCACCCGGCCGGTGATCTTCGAGCTGTCGGTGCCGTGGTCGGTGAAGCTGTCGACGCCGGCGAGCAGCGCGGCGGCCGTGGCCTCCTCGTGGGTGTCGAAGTAGTGCTCGGAGTCGACCAGGTTGGAGGGCGCGCCCGCGTCCGAGCAGACCAGCAGCTCCTCGTCGGTCCAGGTGCGCAGGTGCTCGCGCAGATGCGGGGAGACGTGGTTGGGGCGGCCGTTGACCAGGTTGTACGCCGGCATCACCCCGGCCACCGCGCCGGCCTCGACGGCCTCGCGGAAGGCCCGCAGGTCGTACTCGTGGAGCACGCGCGGGCGGACCGAGGACGAGGAGGTGTCCCGGTCGGTCTCGTTGTTGTGCGCGAGCCAGTGCTTGAGGACCGGCGCGGTGCGCCAGTACACCGGGTGGTCGCCGCGCAGACCGCGCGTGTACGCGGTGGCGATCGCCGAGGTCAGCTTGGGGTCCTCGGAGTAGCCCTCCTCGTTGCGGCCCCACAGCGGATGGCGCAGCAGGTTCACCGTCGGCGCCCAGACGTTGAGGCCGACGCGCTCGTCGCGGGCCCGCATCGCGCGGATCTCCTTCGACACCGCGTCCCCGACCCGCCGCACCAGGTCCGGGTTCCAGGTCGCGCCGAGGCCGACCGCCTGCGGGAACACCGTCGCCGGGCCCATCCAGGCGACGCCGTGCAGGGCTTCCTGGCCGGTGCGGAAGGCGGCGACGCCGAGGCGGTCCACGGCCGGGGCGAACTGGTGCAGGAAGGCGACCTTCTCGTCGAGCGTGAGCCGCGACAACAGGTCGTCGATGCGCTTCGCGAACGGCAGCTGCGGATCGCGGAAAGGCGGCGTAGGCGGCGTTTGTGCGGTCACGTGGGGTTCCCCTTGCGATGGAGCGGCGAGGCGCTTTCGAAGCGCTTCGATGCTCATTCGCCTCACCGTCGGGTGTCAAGACATCGCGGGGCAACAACTCCGAGACGCCACCGACATTACAAGGGGTGTACGACGGCGCCGGTGGCCCTGGGCCCGGGCCCGCACCTCCGAGGAACTTTGGAAACGACCCTTGTGCGCCCTCCGGGGTTCACTTAACCTCGCAGCAACATCGAAGCGCTTCGACTGCATACGGTTTCAGAAGTCGAAGGAACGCTTCAGCTCAGCCAGTTCCACTCAAGACACCGCAGCCGACGGCCCCACCGCCGGGTGTCCTGGTGCGCCACGAAGGGTTGACGCAATGACGCCGAACGCCGCTTCCGCCTCCTCCGGCCGGAGCCGGAGAAGCTTCCTCGCCTCCACGGCGGTCGCCACCGCAGCGGTGGCCGGGGGCATGCCGCTGCTCGCCGCCTGTGGCGGTTCGGACGACGGCGACTCCCGCGAAGGGACCACGTCGGGCAAGAAGGCCCAGAAGCTGCTGCCGGCCTACGTCGCCAGCAACGTCGTGGCGCCGGACATCCCGGCGAAGAACGGCTCCGCCATCGGCTTCACCCGGGCACTGGACATCGCAGACCTCAAGACCTCGGTGCCGAAGAAGCTCGGCAAGGGCGGCTCCCTCAGGATCATGTCGCCGTTCTGGGGCTCGCCGCCGAAGGGCGACAACCCTTACTACAAGGCGATGAACGACCTGATCGGCGTGGACATCTCCTGGCAGAACCAGGACGGCATCACCTACGACGAGAAGCTGGGCGCGGTCCTCGCCTCCAGCGACATGCCCGATGTCGTGGTGATCCCCAGCTGGAACATGGGCGGCAAGATACCCAGCGCCATCATCAGCAAGTTCGCCGACCTCGGCCCCTACCTCTCCGGCGACGCGGTCAAGAAGTACCCGAACCTCGCCGCCATCCCGACCGAGGCCTGGCAGTACTCCATCTTCGGCGGCAAGCTGCGCGGCCTGCCCCAGCCCGCCCCGTCCGTCACCGGCATCGTGCCCTTCTACCGCAAGGACGTCTTCGACAAGGAGGGCTGGGAACTTCCGGGCACCGCGGACGAGTTCCTGTCCCTCGCCAAGGACATCACCAACGCCAAGGCGAAGGTGTGGGCCTGCGACGACATGAAGTGGACCGCCTTCAACATCTTCGGCGTGCTGTCCGGCAGCGAGAAGCCGCTCGGCTGGCACCGGATCGACGGCAAGCTGGTCTACCGCGTCGAGACGGACGAGTACCTGGAAGCGCTGGAGTGGACGCGCAAGCTCTACGCGGCCGGGGTGGTCCACCCCGACGCCAGGGCGGCCACCCAGGGCACCTCGGCCGACCGGTTCACCTCCGGCCAGGTGCTGATCTACAACAACAACATCTCGGACTGGTGGGGCAAGATGGCCGAGCAGTCCACCCAGAACCCGGACTTCCGGATCTCCGGCATGGACATCTTCGGCCACGACGGCGGCGACCCGCAGCTGTGGGCCGGCTCCCCGGCGGGCATCTTCGCCTTCGTCAACAAGAAGGCGTCCAAGGCCGTCATCGAGGACGTGCTGGCCGCCGCGAACGTCACCGCCGCCCCGTACGGCACCAAGGAGTACATGCTCACCAACTACGGGGTCGAGGGCACGCACTACACGGTCGAGAACGGCCTGCCCACCAAGAACGACAAGGGCAACCAGGAGGTCGTCAACGCCTATGTGATGCTCGCCAGCCCCGCCCCCACCATCGCGCACCCGGACTTCCCGGACATCGCGAAGGAGCAGGTGGAGTGGCAGCAGCGGATGGGCGGCTTCACCAGGAAGTCGGCCTTCTGGGGCATGCAGATCACCGAGCCGTCCCGCTACACCAACCTCTCCAACGACTTCGAGCAGCTGGAGGACGACATCGTCCGCGGCCGCAAGAAGATCGCCGACATGCAGCAGGCCGTCGCGGACTGGAAGTCGCAGGGCGGCGACAAGCTGCGCGACTGGTACCAGAAGCTGCTCGACGACAACGGTTCCGCGCAGTGATCCGGGGCTGAGGCAAGGGAGAAGCCCGTGTCGCACAGCACGGTGCCTCGCAGCAGGAGCGAGGCGAAGACGAACGAGGCCGGGGCCCCGGCGGTGGAACCGCCGCCCGGGCGGGGCCCGGACAGACGCCCGGGGCGGCTGAGCCTGCGGTTGAGGTTCCGCCGCGACCGCACACTGCTCCTGATGACCCTGCCGGCCGTCGTGCTGGTCCTGATCTTCAACTACATACCGATCCTCGGGAACGTCGTCGCCTTCCAGGAGTACGACCCGTACATCAGCGACAACGGCTTCATCGCCGTCCTGGAGAGCCCCTGGGTGGGCTTCGAGCAGTTCCAGCGGATCTTCGAGGACTCGGCGTTCTGGGACGCCGTACAGAACACCCTGGTGCTGTTCCTCCTCCAGCTGGTGCTGTTCTTCCCGGTCCCGATCCTGCTCGCGCTGCTCATCAACAGCGTGATCAGGCCCCGGGTGCGGGCGGTGTCCCAGGCGATCCTCTACCTGCCGCACTTCTTCTCCTGGGTGCTGGTCATCACCGTCTTCCAGCAGATCTTCGGCGGCGCCGGGATCATCGCGCAGACCCTGCGCGAGCACGGCCACGAGGGCTTCGACCTCATGACCGACCCCGGGATCTTCAAGTTCCTGGTGACGGCGGAGGGCGTCTGGAAGGACGCCGGCTGGGGCATCATCGTCTTCCTCGCCGCGCTCGCCTCCGTCAGCCCCGACCTGTACGAGGCGGCGGCCATGGACGGCGCCGGACGCTGGCGGCGGATGTGGCACGTCACGCTGCCCGCCCTGCGCCCGGTGATCGCGCTGCTGCTGGTGCTGCGCGTCGGCGACGCCCTCACCGTGGGCTTCGAGCAGATCCTGCTGCAACGCGACGCGGTCGGGCCCGGCGCGGCGGAGGTCCTCGACACCTATGTGTGGTGGAACGGCGTCCGCAACCAGGACTTCAGCTACGCCGCCGCCGCGGGCCTGATCAAGGGGCTGGTGAGCGTGGTCCTCGTCCTGGCGGCGAACAAGGTGGCCCACTTCATGGGCGAGCAGGGGGTGTACAAGAAGTGACCGCCGTCATCGACAAGCCGGTGCGCGAGCCCCGCTGGTGGGATGCCCCGCCCCGGCCCGTGTGGGAGGAACGGCCCAGCGGCGCCGGCATCGCGGGCAAGGGGATCGTGCTCGCCGCGGCCTGCCTGGCCGTGCTGTTCCCGCTGTGGATCGTGGTCGTCACCAGCCTGTCCTCGAAGAGGACCATCACCGAGGCCGGCGGCCTGGTGGTGATCCCCAAGGACATCACCTTCATCGCCTACCAGGAGCTGCTGAGCGGCGGTCAGGTCACCCGCGCCGCCCTCGTCAGCCTGGGCGTCACCCTCGTCGGCACGCTGTTCTCGATGACGGTGTCCGTCCTCGCCGCCTACGGCCTGTCCCGCACCGGCTCGCTCGGACACCGCTGGCTGCTGATGACACTGCTCGCGACGATGTTCTTCGGTGCCGGACTCATCCCCACCTACCTGCTGGTGCAGTCGCTGGGCCTGACCGACACCTATCTCGCGCTGATCCTGCCGAGTGCCGTCAGCGTCTTCAACATCCTGGTGCTGCGCGGGTTCTTCATGAACATCTCGCCCGAGCTGGTCGACAGCGCGCGCATCGACGGCGCCGGCGACTGGCGCATCCTGTGGAAGATCGTGATGCCGCTGTCGCGGGCCGTCATCGCGGTGATCACGCTGTTCTACGCGGTCGGCTACTGGAGCGCCTGGTTCAACGCGTCGATCTACCTGAGCGACCAGGACATGATGCCGCTCCAGAACGTGATGATCCAGCTGGTGCAGAAGCAGGAGCAGCCGGTCGGGATGAGCCAGGCCATCAAGACCGGGCAGATCTCGGCGCTGGCCGTGCAGATGGCGGTCATGGTGCTGGCGCTGCTGCCGGTGGCCGTCGTCTCGCCGTTCGTCCAGAAGCACTTCAAGAAGGGGATGCTGACAGGAGCGGTGAAGGGCTGAGGCCCGGGCGGCGGAGTGCGGGCCGCTCCTCTGCGGCACCGCTCCTCTGCGGCATCGTTCCTCTCCGGCACCGCTCCTCTGCGGCGCCGCTCCCGTCCGACATCGCTCCGTTCCGGCACCGCCCTTCTCCGGCCCGCTCTTGCCCGACAGCGCTGCTTTCTGGCGCCGCGGGCCGACGCCGCTCCTGTCCGTCGTCGGCCGCGAGCCCGTCGTGGCGCGTCGCGCGGTTCCCCGCGCCCCTGGGCCGGCGCCGTGATCGCCGGGTCGTCGCGCGGGCGGCAACCCGTCGGCGCCGGGCCGCGCGTCCCGTCTCCCGCCGGATCCCGGGCGCAGCAGACCCGGTCCACGACTCCAACCCTGCGAGGTACTCCATGCACGCCTCCCCGCTCAGCCGCCGCAGCGTCCTCGCCGGGACCGCTGCCGCCGCCGCGGTCACCGCGCTTCCGGCGTTCCACGGGTCGGCCCGGGCCGCCGCGACCGACGCCGCCTACCGCTGGCGCAACGTCGTCATCGGCGGCACCGGCTTCATCACCGGAGTGCTCTTCCACCCCTCCGTGCGCGGCCTCGCCTACGCCCGCACCGACATCGGCGGCGCCTACCGCTGGGAGGAGCGTGCCGCCCGCTGGACGCCGCTGACCGACCACATCGGCTGGGACGACTGGAACCTGCTCGGCGTCGAGGCGATGGCCGTGGACGCCGCGCACCCCGACCGCCTCTACCTGGCCGTCGGCACGTACTCCCAGGCCTGGGCCGGCAACGGCGCGGTGCTGCGCTCCGCGGACCGGGGCAGGACCTGGCAGCGCGCCGACCTCACCGTGAAGCTCGGCGCCAACGAGGACGGCCGGGGCGCGGGGGAGCGGCTGCTGGTCGACCCGCGCGACAGCGACACCCTGTGGCTCGGCACCCGGCACGACGGGCTGCTGCGGTCCACCGACCGGGGCGCCACCTGGGCGCCGGCGCCCGGCTTCCCCCCCGCCCCGTCCGCCACCGGCCAGGGCGTCACCTTCCTGGTCGCGGCGGGCCGGACGCTCTACGCCGGCTGGGGCGACGGCGACGGCACGGCAGCCAACCTCTTCCGCACCGCCGACGGCGCCACCTGGGAGGCCGTGCCCGGCCGGCCCACCGGCGCCTCCGCCAAGGTTCCGATCCGCGCCGCCCACGACCGCCACACCCGCGAGCTGTACGTGACGTACGCCGACGCGCCCGGACCCAACGGGCAGTCCGACGGCAGCGTGCACAAGCTGTCCACCGCGAGCGGCGGATGGACCGAGGTGACACCGGTGAAGCCGGGCGGCACCTCGGCCGACGGCTCGGCGGACACCTTCGGCTACGGCGGCGTCGCCGTCGACGCCCGCCGCCCCGGCACCGTCGTCGTCTCCACCAACAACCGCTGGGCCGCCGTCGACACGCTGTACCGCTCCACGAACGGCGGCCGCACCTGGACCTCCCTCAAGGACTCCGCCGTCCTCGACGTGTCCGAGACGCCGTACCTGAAGTGGGGCGGCGAGAAGCCCAAGTTCGGCTGGTGGATCCAGGCGCTCGCCGTCGACCCGTACGAATCGCACCACATCGTCTTCGGCACCGGCGCCACCCTCTACGGCACCCGGGACCTGAAGCACTGGGCCCCCCGGATCCGCGGTCTGGAGGAGAGCGCGGTCCGCCAGCTGATCTCGCCGCCGGCCGGCGAGGCACACCTGCTCAGCGGGCTCGGGGACATCGGCGTGATGTACCACGAGCGGCTCACCGCGTCCCCGTCGCGGGGCATGGCCACGAACCCGGTCTTCGGCTCGGCGACCGGGCTCGCACAGGCCGCCGCGAAGCCGTCGTACGTGGTGCGCGCCGGCTGGGGCGACCAGGGCAACGGCGCGTTCTCGCAGGACGGCGGCCGCACCTGGGCGCCCTTCGCGAGCCAGCCCGACCTGGCGAGGAGCGCGCCGGGACCGATCGCCGCCAACGCCGACGGGACCGTCCTGCTGTGGACGTTCGTGCACTGGGACGGCACCCGGTATCCGGCCCACCGCTCGGCGGACAACGGGGCCACCTGGACCGAGGTCGCCTCCTTCCCGAAGGGCGCCACACCGGTCGCCGACCCCGTCGACCCGACGGTGTTCTACGCCTACGACACCGACGCCGGAACCCTGCTCGCCAGCACCGACGGCGGCCGCACCTTCGCCGCCCGGGCCCGCGGACTGCCGTCGGGCGACAGCCAGTTCAAGGTGGCCGCGGCTCCCGGGCGCTCCGGAGACCTGTGGCTGAGCGCCAAGTGGAACGGCCTGTACCGCTCCACCGACGGCGGCGCGAGCTTCCACAAGGTCGACAGCTGCTGGGCCTCCTACA
Source organism: Streptomyces sp. NPDC001532 (assembly GCF_040298625.1). Taxonomy (NCBI): domain Bacteria; kingdom Bacillati; phylum Actinomycetota; class Actinomycetes; order Kitasatosporales; family Streptomycetaceae; genus Streptomyces; species Streptomyces sp. NPDC001532. The sequence goes on along the minus strand of NZ_JBEPAL010000005.1, from coordinate 75,178 downwards.
CCCTCGGCTTCGGCAAGGCCGCCGACGGCGCCGACTACCCGGCGATCTACCAGGTCGGCGCGACGGACGCGAACACCGTCGTGCAGCGCTCCGACGACGGCGCGAAGACCTGGACGCGGATCAACGACGACGCCCACCAGTGGGGCTGGACCGGCGAGACGATCACCGGCGACCCGCGGGTGTACGGCCGGGTCTACCTCGCCACCAACGGACGTGGAATCCAGTACGGAGAGCCCATCTGATGCCCTCGACGCACAAGCCCGGCCTGCACGACGCCACCCGCGGCCGACTGCTCTTCGGCGGCGACTACAACCCGGAGCAGTGGCCCGAGGAGACCTGGCACGAGGACGTCCGGCTGATGAAGGACGCCGGGGTCAACTCCGTCACCCTCGGCGTCTTCTCCTGGTCCACGCTCGAACCCGAGCCGGGAGCACGGGAGTTCGGCTGGCTGGACACCCTGATGGACCTGATGCACGAGCACGGCATCGGTGTCGTCCTCGCCACCCCCACCGCCTCGCCCCCGCCCTGGCTCGGCCGGCTGCACCCCGACACGCTGCCCCGGGACGCCGACGGACGGGTCGAGCACTGGGGCGGCCGCCAGCACTTCTCGCACTCCAGCGCCGTCTACCGCCGCCACGCCGCCGCCGTCACCGAGGACCTGGCCGCCCGCTACGGCGCCCACCCGGCCCTCACGATGTGGCACATCAACAACGAGTACTGCACCTTCGACCACGGCGACGAGGCCGCCGCCCGCTTCCGCACCTGGCTCCGGGCCCGGTACGGCACCCTCGACGCCCTCAACACCGCCTGGGGCACCGCCTTCTGGAGCCAGGGCTACGACACCTGGGACGGCGTGATCCCGCCGCGCCGCGCCCACTACCTGCACAACCCCGCCCAGGTGCTGGACTTCCGGCGCTTCACCTCCGACATGCTGCTGGAGTGCTGCACCGCCGAGCGGGACATCGTCCGCCGGCACAGCCCGCACCTGCCGGTCACCACCAACTTCATGCCGCTGTGGACGGGCCAGGACGGCTGGCGCTGGGCCGAGGAGGAGGACGTCGTCTCCGTCGACCTCTACCCCGACCCGCGCGACCCGCTCGGCGCCCAGCACGGCGCCCTCGTCCAGGACCTGACCCGCTCCCAGGCCGGCGGCCCGTGGATGCTGATGGAGCAGGCGGCCGGGCCGGTCAACTGGCGCGGCGTCAACCACCCCAAACCGCGCGGCCTCAACCGGCTCTGGTCCCTCCAGGCGGTGGCGCGCGGCGCGGACGCCGTCTGCTACTTCCAGTGGCGCCAGTCCCGGCAGGGCGCGGAGAAGTTCCACTCCGGGATGGTCAGTCACGCCGGCGAGCGGGGCCGCACCTTCCAGGAGGTCAAGCGGATCGGCGCGGACCTCGCCAGGCTCGGCGAGGTCACCGGCACCGGCATCACGGCCGACGTCGCGATCCTGCACGACTGGCACTCCTGGTGGGCCGGCGCCCAGGAGGGCCGCCCGTCCACCCGCGTCGACCACGCCGACGTGCTGCACGCCTGGCACCGCGCCCTGTGGGAGGCCCACCTCACCACCGACTTCGCCCACCCCGAGCACGATCTGAGCCGCTACCGCCTGGTCGTCGTCCCGCAGCTCTATCTCCTCACGGACACGGCGATCGAGAACCTGCTCGGCTACGTCCGCCAGGGCGGCACCCTCGTCTCCGGCTTCCTCACCGGCGTCGCCGACGAGGACGACCGGGTCCGCCCCGGCGGCATGGACGCCCGGCTGCGCGAACTGTTCGGCATCCGCGTCCTGCACGAGTGGTGGCCGCTGGACGCCGACGAGCGAGCCGAGTGCGACGGCTTCAGCGGCACGCTGTGGTCGGAGGAGATCGAGGCCGCCGACGACGTCACCGAGACCGTGCCCTACAAGGGCGGCGAGCTGGACGGACTGCCCGCCGTGCTGCGCAGGGACCGCGCCTGGTACCTGTCGACGCTGCCCGAGCCGGAGGCGCTGCGCGCCCTGCTGGCCCGGGCCGCCGCCCAGGCCGGCGCCCGCCCGGTCCTCGACGGCCTCCCGGACCAGGTGGAGGCGGTGCGCCGCGGCGAGCTGCTGTTCGTGCTCAACCACGGGCGCGAACCGGTCGCCGTGCCGGTGCCCGGCCGCCACCACGACCTGCTCACCGGTACCACGGTGACGGACGAGGTCCGCCTGGACCGCTACGGCGTGGCGGTGCTGCGGCCGTGAGCGGCACACCCGTGCACGCCACCTGGGAGCCGCGCCCGGCCGCCCGCTGGGAGGACGCCTTCCTCAGCGGCAACGGCCGCCACGGCGCCCTCGTGTTCGGCGATCCGGCCGACGACCGGGTCGTCGTCACCCACCACACCCTCGTCCGCCCCACCGGAGACGAGCGGCACCGCCGTCCGCCCGAGCTGGCCGCCGGGCTCCGCGCCCTCCAGGACCGGCTGCTCGCCGGCGACCTGACCGCCGCCGAGTCCTTCACCGACGGCCGCCCGCTCCAGTGGGTGCGCCCCTTCCACCCCGCCTTCCAGACCAGGCTGCGCCGGGCGGACACCGCCGACGGCGGCTACCACCGGTCCGTCGACTTCGCCACCGGCGAGGTGACCGCCGTGCGCGGCGCCTGGACCAGCCGTGTCTTCGTCTCCCGCGCCGACGACGTGATCGTCCAGCGGATCACCGCACCGGACCTCACCGCCGACCTCCGCCTGGACCCGCGCCTGCCCGGCGCCCCGCACTCCCTCGGCATCGGCGAGGGCGCCGTCCTCACCGCCGACGGCGCCCTGCTCAGCATGCGCGTGCGCTACCCGTCCGGCGACCTCGCCTACACCGGCGTCACCCTGGCCGTCGTCGACGGCGGCACGACCACGCTCACACCCCCGGGCGCCCGGATCGAGGGCGCGGCCTCCCTCCTGCTGCTCACCCGCCTCCGCCGACACACCGGCGAGCTGGACGTGCCGGCCGAGGGCCGCGCCCTGCGCGACCTGCTCGCCGGACAGTCCTACGACGACCTGCGCGCCCGGCACACCGCCGAGCACCGCACCGCCTACGCCCGCGTCACCCTCGACCTCGCCGCCGACCCGGCCGAACGCGCCCTGCCCGGCTCCCAGCTGCTGACCCGCCCCCGCAGCCGGGCCCTGCTGGAGAGGCTGTTCGCCGCCGGCCGCTACCACCTGCTGTCCGCCAGCGGCCTGTTCCCGCCCCGCCTGACCGGCCTGTGGACCGGCGACTGGAACACCGCCTGGTCCGGCGCCTTCACCAACGACGCCAACCTGAACCTCCAGACCGCCTCCGCGGCCGCCGCCGCCCTGCCCGAGGTCACCGAGGCGCACGCCACCCTCGTCCACGGCCAGCTGGCCGACTGGCGGGACAACGCCCGCGCGGTCTTCGGCACCCGCGGAGCGGTCGCGCCCGCGCACACCGACGGCGAGTCCGGGCACGCCTACCACTTCAGCCGCGAGTACCCGCTGCACCTGTGGACCGCGGGCGCCGACTGGCTGCTCAAGCCGCTCGTCGACCACGACGAGGTGCACGGCACCCGCGACCCGCGCACCGCCGCCGCGCTCGCCGAAGCCGCCGTCTTCTACGAGGACTTCCTCACCCGCACCGACACCGACGGCCGGCTCGTCGTCGTGCCCTCCTACTCACCGGAGAACCGCCCGGCGAACGGCGGCTGGGGCGCGCTGAACGCCGCCATGGACCTCTCCGCCGCCCGGCACGCCCTGCTCACCGCCGCCGCCTACCACCCCGAGCACGCCGACCGCTGGCGCGCCCTCGCCGACCGGCTCCCACCGCACCGGATCAACGCGGACGGCGCCCTCGCCGAATGGGCCCGGCCGGGCCTGGACGACTCCTACGACCACCGCCACCTCAGCCATCTGTACGGCGTGTGGCCGCTGGACGAGATCACCCCCTACGACACCCCGGACCTGGCGGCCGCCGCCCACCGGGCGCTCGACCTGCGCGGCGCCGAGAACGACTCCGCGCACGGCCATCTCCACCACGCCCTGATCGCCGCCCGGCTGCGCGACGGCGACCGGGTCGCGCACGCCCTCGACCAAGTGCTCGCCGGCGACTTCTTCCACGCCTCGCTGATGAGCGCGCACTACCCGAAGCGCGACGTCTACAACGCGGACGCCGCGCACACCCTGCCCGCCGTGCTGATCGAGGCGCTGGTGCACTCCACCCCCGGCCGCCTCGTCCTGCTGCCCGCCCTCCCGGACCACCTCACGGCGGGCGAACTGCGGGGCGTGCGCACCCGGTTCGGGGCCGAGATCGACCTCGCCTGGAGCCGCGGGCGCGCGACCGCGGTCGTCCGGCCCTCCCGCACCGTCCGCGTGGACCTCAGAACCCCCTCCGGCGCCGAGCCGCTCGACCTGGTCGCCGGAGAGGACCGCGTCCTCGACCTGAGGACGTGACCACCCCCCCGCACCTCCCCCCACCCATGGAAGGGACACCATGGCAACACACACACGGAGCAGGATCACCCGCGCGATGCTGGCCCCCGCCCTCGCGATCGGGGCCACCGTCGGCCTCGCCTCCGCCCCCGCCCAGGCAGCCGTCTGGAACACCTGCGACCAGTGGGGCAACACCACCCTGAACGGCTACACCCTCTACAACAACATCTGGGGCTCCGGCGCCGGCAGCCAGTGCGTCTGGGCCAACTCCGGCACCAACTGGGGCGTCTGGGCCGACCACCCGAACACCGGCGGCATCAAGTCGTACCCCAACGCCAAGAAGGTGATCAACAAGTCGATCACCTCCCTGACCTCGCTCACCAGCAGCTACAACGTCACCGTCCCGTCGTCCGGCGCGTACAACAGCTCGTACGACATCTGGGACACCGACTACGACTACGAGATCATGCTCTGGGTCAACCACAACGGCGCCGTCGGTCCGCTCGGCACCGCCCAGGGCTCCGTCACGCTCGGCGGCCACACCTGGAACGTCTACAAGGGGAACAACGGCGCCAACGAGGTCTTCTCGTTCCTGCGCACCTCGGACTCCAGCTCCGGCACGGTGAACATCCTGCCGATCCTGAAGTGGATCAAGGACACCAAGGGCTGGATGGGCAACGAGACCATCGGTGACGTCCAGTTCGGCTACGAGATCACCTCGTCGTCCGGCGGTCTGGAGTTCGTCACCAACAACCTGACGGTCAGCGGCGGCTGAACCCCGCCCGCCCCCTGAACGTGCGGCCGGTCCCGTAGGGGAGGGACCGGCCGCACTCGCGTCCTACTCCGTGACGGGCAGCCGCGCCCCGTCCCGCAGGAACAGCGGGATGCGGTCCAGCGGGGCGTCGACGGTCACGGCCGCACCGCCCTGGTACGTCTGACCGGTCCACGCGTCCGTCCAGGCGGCGCCCGCCGGAAGGTGGACCGTGCGGGCCGTGGCGCCCGCCGTGAGGACCGGCGCGACCAGCAGGTCCCGGCCGAAGAGATAGGCGTCGTCCACCGACCAGGCCGCCTGGTCGTCGGGGAACTCCAGGAACAGCGGCCGCATCACCGGCAGGCCCTCCTCGTGGGCCTCCCGCATGACCTCCAGCACATACGGCTTGAGCCGCTCGCGCAGCCGCAGATAGCGCTCCAGGATCGCGCCGGCCTCCTCGCCGTACGACCACACCTCGTTCGGGCCGCCGGTCATCTCCGGGCCCAGCGGCATGCCCGGGTCGCGGAAGCCGTGCAGACGCATCAGCGGGGACAGCGCGCCGAACTGGAACCAGCGGACCATCACCTCGCGGTACGCCGGGTCGTCCGGGTCGCCGCCGTGGAAGCCGCCGATGTCGGTGTTCCACCAGGGGATGCCGGACAGCGCGGTGTTGAGGCCGGCCGCGATCTGGCGGCGCAGGGTCGCGAAGTCGGTGCCGATGTCACCGGACCACAGCGCGGCGCCGTAGCGCTGACTGCCCGCCCACGCCGAGCGGTTGAGGGTGATGATCTCGTCCTCGCCGGACTCCTTCAGGCCCTCGTAGAACGTGCGTGCGTTCTCGGCCGGGTACAGGTTGCCGACCTCCAGGCCGGGGCCCGCCCAGTAGCGCATGTTCTCCTGGAAGCCCGGCTTCAGCTCCGGCTCGCAGGCGTCCAGCCAGAACGCCTTGATGCCGTACGGCTCCAGGTAGTTGTCCCGCACCCGGGACCAGACGAACTCGCGCGCCTCGGGGTTGGTGGCGTCGTAGAAGGCCACCTGGACGGTGGAGGCGACCTCCTTGTCGGGCCAGTCCGCGTGCGCCGTCGGGCCGTACTGCGTGCCGATGAACCAGCCGCGCTGCTCCATCAGCGCGTGGTTCTCGCTCAGCGGGGACACCGACGGCCAGACGCTCACCACCAGCTTGATGCCCAGCTCGTCCAGCTCGCGGACCATCGCCGCCGGGTCCGGCCACTCCGCCGGGTCGAACTTCCACTCGCCGAGGTGCGTCCAGTGGAAGAAGTCGCAGACGATCACGTCGATGGGCAGGCCGCGGCGCTTGTACTCCCGTGCCACCGCGAGGAGTTCGTCCTGGGTGCGGTAGCGCAGCTTGCACTGCCAGAAGCCCGCCGCCCACTCCGGCAGCATCGGGGTGCGGCCGGTCACCGCGCTGTAGCGGCGCTGGGCGTCGGCCGGGGCGCCCGCGGTGATCCAGTAGTCGAGCTGACGGGCCGAGTCGGCCACCCAGCGGGTCCCGTTGTGCGCCAGCTCCACCCGCCCGATCGCCGGGTTGTTCCACAGCAGGGTGTAGCCGCGGCTGGAGGTGAGCACCGGGATGCCGACCTCGGCGTTGCGCTGGATCAGGTCCAGGACCAGGCCCTTCTGGTCCAGCCGGCCGTGCTGGTGCTGGCCGAGGCCGTACAGCCGCTCGCCCTCGTACGCGGCGAAGCGCTGCTCCAGCCGGTGGTGGCCGTTGCCGACGGCGGTGTACAGCCGCGGGCCCGGCCACCAGAAGTGGGCGCGCTCCTCGGCCAGCAGCTCACCGCCGTCGGCGCTGCGCAGGAACCGGACCAGGCCCTCGGCGTCGACGTGCACGGTCAGCGCGCCGACCGTCAGCTGCGCCTCGCCGTCGCCGATCTTGACGGTGCTCTCGGTGGACGGGGCGTCGGCGAGCAGGGCGCCCGGGAGTCCTTCGAGGACCGGGCCGCCGAGCCGGGCCCGGACCCGGACCGCGTCCGGGCCCCACGGCTCGATCCGCAGGGTCTCCTGACGGCCGCTCCACTCCAGCGCGCCGTCCCGCTCGCGGAACGTGCCGACGGTGGGGGAGGACTGCGCGAGGCTGACCTTGGGCTGAATTGCGGCAGGCTGATTCACGAGGCGTGCTCCTGAAGACATGGGGGTGCCACACGGGTGCCCCGGGGCGGGGCCGGCACAGGGGGCGCGGGAGAAGGGGTGAGGAACGAGGCGCGGGAGAAAGGGTGAGCAACGGGGGCGCGGGAGACGGGCGCGGACGGGGCGGGCGGAAGAGGGGTGCGGGGGGAGGGGCGCGCGCTCCTCAGGGCGCGGCGGGCACCGGTCCGGTGCTCGCGCGGACCGTCAGCTCGGGCGCGATCAGGACGACCTCGTCGCCGCCGCGCCCGTCCAGCTTGGCGACCAGGCGTTCCACGGCGTGCCGGCCCATCTCCTGGGCCGGGATGGCGACCGACGTCAGCCGCACCGAGGCCTGCACGGCGACCTGCTCCGGGCAGATGGCGACCACCGACACGTCCTCCGGCACGGCCCGGCCCTGCTGGCGCAGCAGCGCGAGCAGCGGCTCGACCGCCGACTCGTTCTGCACCACGAAACCGGTGGTCGCCGGACGCTCGTCGAAGACCCGGGCGAGCGTCGCCGCCATCGCGTCGTACCCGCCCTCGCACGGCCGGTGCAGCACCCGCAGCCCGAGCTCGCGGGCGCGCGAGCGCAGCCCGTCGAGAGTGCGCTCGGCGAACCCGGTGTGCCGCTCGTACACCGCCGGGGCCTCGCCGATGACGGCGACGTCCCGGTGGCCGAGCGACGCCAGGTGCTCCACGCAGAGCGCGCCGGTCGCCCCGAAGTCGAGGTCGACGCAGGTCAGCCCGGTGGTGTCGGCGGGCAGCCCGATGAGCACGGAGGGCTGGTCGGTGCCACGCAACAGCGGCAGCCGTTCGTCCTCCAGCTCGACGTCCATCAGGATCATCGCGTCCGCGAGTCCGCTGCCGGTGATCCGGCGCACCGCGTCGGGACCCTCCTCACCGGTGAGCAGCAGGACGTCGTACCCGTGGGTGCGGGCGGTGGTGGCCACCGCGATGGCGATCTCCATCATCACCGGCACGTACATGTCGGTGCGCAGCGGGATCATCAGCGCGATGATGTTCGACCGGCTGCTGGCCAGGGCACGGGCACCGGCGTTGGGGTGGTAGCCCAGCTCCCGGATGCTCTGCTCGACCCGCTGCCGGGTGGTCGTGGAGATGGACCGCTTGCCGCTGAGGACATAGCTCACCGTGCTCGCCGAGACTCCGGCGTGCTGGGCGACCTCGGCGAGGGTGACCATCCGCTCTCCAAGCTTTGTGAAGCGCTTCGACAATGCGCGTTACGAACAATGGCGGGTGAGGGTGGTTCGACAGTAGCTCCAGCGCGAGTGGGTGTCCATAGGTTGTCGAAGCGCTTCGACAGCTTTCTTCTCGGCGCCGTTCACGGCGACCCGGCCGCAACCTCGCGGCGAGAGGCCCGGCGAGGACCCGGCGAGGACCCGGCGAGGACCTGGCGAGGACCCGGCGAGGGAACGGTCCCTCGGACGGGCCATGGGCGCAACATCCTCCGCCGGATCGGCCGAACGGCCGCGTGAGGGGTGGTGGGACCGTCCGTTATCGGGTAAATACGATCAGGTAGCACCCGTCGGTAACCATGATCCCTCTTCGCGACGAGGTGAGCCTCATGTCCGCCACTCCCCTCACCCGACCCACCGTCACCGAACGTGAGGCCCGCCAAGTGGCGGAGGCGGCCCGGGAACAGCACTGGCGCAAGCCCAGCTTCGCCAAGGAACTCTTCCTCGGCCGCTTCCGTCTCGACCTCATCCACCCCCACCCGCTCCCCGCCGACGAGGACGTCCGGCGCGGCGAGGAGTTCCTCGCCAGGCTGCGCGACTTCTGCGAGACCCGGATCGACTCGGCCCGCATCGAGCGCGAGGCCCGCATCCCCGACGAGACGATCAACGGCCTGAAGGAGCTCGGCGCCCTCGGCATGAAGATCGACCCCAAGTACGGCGGTCTCGGTCTGACGCAGGTCTACTACAACAAGGCCCTCGCCCTGGTCGGCTCCGCCAGCCCGGCGGTCGGCGCGCTGCTCAGCGCCCACCAGTCGATCGGCGTACCGCAGCCGCTGAAGATGTTCGGCACTCCGGAGCAGAAGGAGACCTTCCTGCCGCGCTGCGCCCGCACCGACATCTCCGCGTTCCTGCTCACCGAGCCCGACGTCGGCTCCGACCCGGCCCGCCTGGCCACCACCGCCGTACCCGACGGGGACGACTACGTGCTCGACGGGGTGAAGCTGTGGACCACCAACGGCGTGGTCGCCGACCTGCTCGTGGTGATGGCCCGGGTGCCCAGGACCGAGGGCCACAAGGGCGGCATCACCGCGTTCGTCGTCGAGACCGCCTCGCCCGGCGTCACCGTCGAGAACCGCAACGCCTTCATGGGCCTGCGCGGCCTCGAGAACGGCGTCACCCGCTTCCACGGCGTGCGCGTCCCGGCCACGAACCGCATCGGCCCCGAGGGCGCCGGCCTCAAGATCGCACTGACCACCCTGAACACCGGCCGCCTCTCCCTGCCCGCGATGTGCGTCGGCGCCGGCAAGTGGTGTCTGAAGATCGCCCGGGAGTGGTCGGCGGTCCGCGAGCAGTGGGGCAAACCGGTCGCGCTGCACGAGGCGGTCGGCTCGAAGATCGCGTTCATCGCGGCCACCACCTTCGCCCTGGAGGCCGTCCTCGACCTGTCCTCGCAGATGGCCGACGAGGACCGCAACGACATCCGCATCGAGGCCGCCCTCGCCAAGCTCTACGGCTCCGAGATGGCCTGCCTGATGGCCGACGAACTGGTCCAGATCCGCGGCGGCCGGGGCTTCGAGACCGCCGAGTCGCTCAAGGCGCGCGGCGAGCGAGCGGTACCGGCCGAGCAGATCCTGCGCGACCTGCGGATCAACCGCATCTTCGAGGGCTCCACCGAGATCATGCACCTGCTCATCGCACGCGAGGCCGTCGACGCCCACCTCTCCGTCGCCGGCGACCTCATCGACCCCGACAAGTCCCTCGCCGACAAGGCGAAGGCGGGCGCCGGCGCGGGCGTCTTCTACGCCAAGTGGCTGCCGAAACTGATCGTCGGCCCCGGCCAGCTGCCCCGCGCGTACGCCGAGTTCCAGCACGCCGGAGTGGACCTCTCCCCGCACCTGCGGCACGTCGAGCGCACCGCCCGCAAACTGGCCCGCTCCACCTTCTACGCCATGTCCCGCTGGCAGGGCCGGATGGAGACCAAGCAGGGCTTCCTCGGCCGGATCGTCGACATCGGCGCCGAACTGTTCGCGATGAGCGCCGCCTGTGTCCGCGCGGAGCTCCTGCGCGGCCAGGGCGACCACGGCCGCGAGGCCTACCAGCTCGCCGACGCCTTCTGCCGCCAGTCCCGGCTGCGGGTCGACGCGCTCTTCACCCGCCTGTGGAACAACACCGACGAGCTCGACCGCAAGGTCGTCGGCAACGTCCTCGCCGGCGCCTACGAGTGGCTGGAGGCGGGCATCGTCGACCCCTCGGACGACGGCCCGTGGATCGCCGACACCACCCCCGGCCCGGCGACCCGGGAGAACGTCCACCGCCCGATCCGCTGAGACCCGCCTCCCCGCTCCGCCCGTGGTGGTGCACAATCGGCGACCACAAGATCGACCACAGGTGAACCCAGGGGTGGGGATGTCCGGCGCACGAGCACGACGCACGGCGGCCGCCGCATTCGCGGCGGCCGTACTCATGACCACGGCCGCCTGCGGCGGCGGCGACGGCGACCGCGAGGACGCGGCTTCGGCCCAGGACGGCCCGAAGCCGCTCACCGAGGCCCAGCTCTCCGCCGCCGCCCTCTCCGACGGCGACCTCAGGGCCTACACCGCCCATGAGCCCTACGGCGGCGACGCCCCGCTCAGCGACGCGTACACCGCCAAGCCCGAGGTCTGCCGGCCGCTCGTCAGCCTCACGAAGGGCGCCACGCCGTACGACCCGGTCGCCGAGGTCGTCCGCACCGTCTCGGACCTGTACGCCGATCCGTCCGTCGACACCGACGTGCACCTGCGCTCCTACACCGCACCGGACGCCGCCGCCGTCATGGCGGCGCTCGGCGAGGCCGGCGAGAAGTGCGCCGACGGCTTCACCGAGGAGCGGTCGCTCACCGAGGCGAAGATCGTCGAGGTCGAGACGGTCGAGGCACCCGCCCACGGTGACGAGGCCCACGCCTTCCGCATCGTCAGCCAGGACGTCGAGGACCCCGCCATCGAGCTGTACGAGTAACTCACCGTCATCCGCACCGGCTCCACCACCCTGTCCTTCCGCGCGCACCTGCTGGGCACCGAGGACTTCGGCGGCGTACCGCAGGACGTCGTCGAAGGGCAGTGGGAGTTGTTCCGACGCACCACCCCGTGAGCACACGCGCGGTCCGAGTACGGGAAGAATGGGGGGCATGAGCGACAGTCCAGCCCCCCTCGCCGACCCGCACCTCGTCCACGACCCGGTGACGGCCGCCGGCCCGAAGGACGTGGTGATCCTCGGCTCCACCGGGTCGATCGGCACCCAGGCCATCGACCTCGTGCTGCGCAACCCGGACCGGTTCCGGGTCACCGGAATCTCCGCCAACGGCGGACGCGTCGGCCTCCTCGCCGAGCAGGCCCGCCGGCTGCGGGTGCGGACCGTCGCGGTGGCGCGCGAGGACGTCGTGCCCGCGCTGCGCGAGGCGCTGAGCGCCGAGTACGGGCCCGGTGAGCCGCTGCCCGAGCTGCTGGCCGGGCCCGACGCGGCCGCCCGGCTCGCCGGCTCCGACTGCCACACCGTGCTGAACGGCATCACCGGCTCCATCGGCCTCGCCCCGACCCTCGCCGCCCTGGAGGCGGGCCGCACCCTCGCGCTCGCCAACAAGGAGTCGCTCATCGTCGGCGGCCCGCTGGTCAAGGCGCTCGCCAAGCCCGGCCAGATCATCCCGGTCGACTCCGAGCACGCCGCCCTCTTCCAGGCCCTCGCCGCCGGCACCCGCGCCGACGTCCGCAAGCTGGTCGTCACCGCCTCCGGCGGCCCCTTCCGCGGCCGGACCAAGGCGGAGCTGGCCGCCGTCACCGTCGAGGACGCCCTCGCCCACCCCACCTGGGCCATGGGCCCGGTGATCACCATCAACTCCGCGACCCTGGTCAACAAGGGCCTGGAGGTCATCGAGGCGCACCTGCTCTACGACATTCCCTTCGACCGCATTGAGGTCGTCGTGCACCCGCAGTCGTATGTTCACTCGATGGTGGAGTTCACCGACGGATCGACCCTCGCGCAGGCGACGCCCCCCGACATGCGGGGGCCGATCGCCATCGGTCTCGGCTGGCCGGAACGCGTCCCGGACGCGGCCCCCGCCTTCGACTGGAGCAAGGCCTCGACCTGGGAGTTCCTCCCCCTCGACAACGAGGCGTTCCCCGCCGTGAACCTCGCCCGGCACGTCGGTGAGCTCGCGGGCACCGCTCCGGCGGTGTTCAATGCGGCGAACGAGGAGTGCGTGGACGCGTTCCGCGGCGGCGCGCTGCCGTTCGACGGGATCATCGAGACGGTGTCCCGGGTCGTCGAGGAGCACGGCACCCCGCGTGCGGGAACCTCGCTCACCGTCGCGGACGTCCTCGAAGCGGAGACCTGGGCACGCGCCCGGGCCCGGGAACTGACGGCGATGACGGCGGAGGCCCGTGCATGACGACCCTGATGATGATCCTCGGCATAGTGGTCTTCGCGGTCGGCCTGCTGATCTCGATCGCCTGGCACGAGCTGGGGCATCTCTCCACCGCCAAGCTGTTCGGCATCCGCGTGCCGCAGTACATGGTCGGCTTCGGCCCGACCGTCTTCTCGCGCCGCCGGGGCGAGACCGAGTACGGCATCAAGGCCATCCCGCTCGGCGGCTACATCCGCATGATCGGCATGTTCCCGCCGGGCCCCGACGGCAAGCTGGAGGCCCGCTCCACCTCGCCGTGGCGCGGCATGATCGAGGACGCCCGCTCGGCCGCCTTCGAGGAGCTGAAGCCAGGCGACGAGAGCCGCCTCTTCTACACGCGCAGCCCGTGGAAGCGGGTCATCGTCATGTTCGCCGGGCCCTTCATGAACCTGGTGCTGGCCGTCGCGCTGTTCCTCGTCGTGCTGATGGGCTTCGGCGTCACCCAGCAGACCACCGCGGTCAGCGAGGTCCAGAAGTGCGTGGTCCCGCAGAGCCAGAACCGCGACACCTGCAAGGCCTCCGATCCCGACTCGCCGGCCGCCGCCGCAGGACTGCGCGCCGGTGACAAGATCGTCGCCTTCGACGGCGTACGCACCGACAACTGGAACCAGCTCTCCGACCTGATCCGCTCCCACCCGGGCGACAAGGTCGCGATCGTCGTCGACCGCAAGGGCGAGGAGGTCACCCTCCAGGCCACCATCGCCACCAACCAGGTGCTGAAGAAGGACTCCCACGGCCAGGTCGTCGAGGGCGAGTACGTCACCGCCGGCTTCCTCGGCTTCAGCGCCGCCACCGGCGTGGTCAAGCAGGACTTCGGCGACTCGGTGACCTGGATGGGCGACCGCGTCGGCGAGGCCGTCGACTCCCTCGCCGCCCTGCCCGGCAAGATCCCCGCCCTGTGGAACGCGGCCTTCGACGGCGCCCCGCGCGAGCCCGACTCCCCGATGGGCGTGGTCGGCGCGGCCCGTGTCGGCGGTGAGATCTTCACCCTCGACATCCCGCCCACCCAGCAGCTCGCCATGGCGCTGATGCTGGTCGCGGGCTTCAACCTGTCGCTGTTCCTGTTCAACATGCTCCCGCTGCTGCCGCTCGACGGCGGGCACATCGCGGGCGCCCTGTGGGAGTCGCTGCGCCGGCACACCGCCCGGCTGCTGCGCCGCCCCGACCCCGGACCGTTCGACGTGGCGAAGCTGATGCCGGTGGCCTACGTGGTGGCCGGGATCTTCGTCTGCTTCACGATCCTGGTACTGATCGCGGACGTCGTTAACCCGGTCAGAATCTCCTAGCCGCCCGGCGTTCCCCACGGCCCGGCGGCGTTCACCCGCCGGGCCGCCTCCCAACGAGTGGTTTACGGGTGGGATGTGCTTCGGCCCAGGGCGGTGCCGTAATCTCGAAGCCTGGAGCCCGCCGCTGAACGGGACCGGGATTTTGATCCACGACTTGGGGTTGCACAGCAGATGACTGCGATTTCTCTCGGCATGCCGTCCGTTCCGACCAAGCTCGCCGAGCGCCGCAAGAGCCGGCAGATCCAGGTCGGCTCCGTGGCGGTCGGCGGGGACGCGCCGGTCTCGGTGCAGTCCATGACCACGACCCGCACGTCGGACATCGGCGCCACCCTCCAGCAGATCGCCGAGCTCACCGCCTCCGGCTGCCAGATCGTCCGCGTCGCCTGCCCCACCCAGGACGACGCCGACGCGCTGCCGGTCATCGCGAGGAAGTCGCAGATCCCGGTCATCGCCGACATCCACTTCCAGCCCAAGTACGTGTTCGCCGCCATCGAGGCGGGCTGCGCGGCCGTCCGCGTGAACCCCGGCAACATCAAGAAGTTCGACGACCAGGTCAAGGAGATCGCCAAGGCCGCCAAGGACCACGGCACTCCCATCCGCATCGGCGTCAACGCCGGCTCCCTGGACCGGCGGCTGCTGGAGAAGTACGGCAAGGCGACCCCCGAGGCCCTGGTCGAGTCCGCGCTCTGGGAGGCGTCCCTCTTCGAGGAGCACGACTTCCGCGACATCAAGATCTCGGTCAAGCACAACGACCCGGTCGTGATGATCGAGGCCTACCGCCAGCTCGCCGCCCAGTGCGACTACCCGCTGCACCTCGGTGTCACCGAGGCCGGCCCCGCCTTCCAGGGCACCATCAAGTCCGCCGTCGCCTTCGGCGCGCTGCTCTCCCAGGGCATCGGCGACACCATCCGCGTCTCCCTGTCGGCCCCGCCCGCCGAGGAGGTCAAGGTCGGCATCCAGATCCTGGAGTCGCTCAACCTCAAGCAGCGCGGCCTGGAGATCGTCTCCTGCCCGTCCTGCGGCCGTGCCCAGGTCGACGTCTACAAGCTGGCCGAGGAAGTCACCGCCGGCCTCACCGGCATGGAGGTCCCGCTCCGCGTCGCCGTCATGGGCTGTGTCGTCAACGGCCCCGGCGAGGCCCGCGAGGCCGACCTCGGCGTCGCCTCCGGCAACGGCAAGGGCCAGATCTTCGTCAAGGGCGAGGTCATCAAGACCGTCCCCGAGTCCAAGATCGTGGAGACCCTGATCGAGGAGGCGATGAAGCTCGCCGAGCAGATGGAGGCCGACGGGATCGCCTCCGGCGAGCCGACGGTCGCGGTCGCGGGCTGAGACCGCCCCGGACACCGGCCACCCCGAAGCTGAGCGGCACCCCGAAAAGGACACCGCTCGGCTTCCGCGGGTACAGTGCGGAGACCAGCAGCTGACCCCGGAGGGCTCCGTACGTGCTGACCCAGACCACCTCCCGGGTCCTCGAACCGAGCGACCTGGACGCCGCGCTCGCCGTCCTGCAGCGCGAGCCCGTCGCCAACGCCTTCGTGACCTCCCGGGTGCAGATCGCCGGCCTCGACCCCTGGCGCCTCGGCGGCGAGATGTGGGGCTGGTACGAGGACGGCATGCTCACCTCGCTGTGCTACGCGGGCGCCAACCTCGTCCCCCTGTGCGCCACCCCGCGCGCCGTCCGTGCCTTCGCCGACCGCGCCCGCAGGGCCGGCCGCCGCTGCTCCTCCATCGTCGGCCCCGCCGAGCCCACCGCCCTGCTGTGGCAGCTCCTCGAACCGCACTGGGGCCCGGCCCGCGAGGTCCGCGCCCGCCAGCCGCTGATGGTCACCGACCGCATGCCGCGCGACATCACCCCGGACCCGTACGTCCGCCGCGTCCGCAAGGACGAGATGGAGACGATCATGCCGGCGTGCGTGGCCATGTTCACCGAGGAGGTCGGCGTCTCCCCGCTGGCCGGCGACGGCGGACTGCTCTACCAGGCCCGCGTCGCCGAACTCGTCGGCTCCGGCCGCTCCTTCGCCCGCCTCGACGAGCACGGCAAGGTCGTCTTCAAGGCGGAGATCGGCGCGGCCACCCCCCAGGCCTGCCAGATCCAGGGCGTCTGGGTGGCCCCGGAGTACCGGGGCAAGGGCCTCGCGGCCCCCGGCATGGCCGCCGTGCTGCGCTACGCCCTGGCGGACGTGGCCCCCGTGGTCAGCCTGTACGTCAACGACTACAACACCGCCGCCCGGCGCACCTACCGCAGGGTCGGCTTCCAGGAGGTCGGCGCCTTCATGAGTGTGCTGTTCTGAGCCATCCGCGCTGTTCTGACCCGCCCGCACCCCCTGTAGGCTCGCCGACATGCTTCGCGACATCGTGATCGCCCCCCTGGACCTCCCCGCCCACATCGACGAAGCACTGGCCGTCCAGGCGCTGGCCTTCGGCCTGGGCCCCGACGAAGTCGCCGTACGCCGCCAGATCGTGCTGCGCCACATGACCTACCCCGGTGCCCGCGCCCTCGGCGCCGTCACCCCCGACGGTCTCCTCGCCGGCTTCGTCTACGGCATGCCCAACAGCCGCACCCACTGGTGGTCCACGGTTGTGGAGCCCTATCTGCGCGCCCAGGGGAACGAGGGCTGGCTCGACGACTCCTTCGTCATCACCGAGCTGCACGTCCACCCGCACCACCAGAACCGCGGCATCGGCCGCACGCTGATCACCACGATCACCGACAGCGCCGCCGAACCCCGCTCGATCCTCTCCGCGATCGACACCGACAGCCCCGCCCGCGGCCTCTACCACTCCCTCGGCTACGAGGACCTGGCCCGCCGCGTCCTCTTCCCCAGCGCCCCCATGCCGTACGCCGTGATGGGCGCGCCGCTGCCGCTGCGGCGCAGGCGTTAACCGATTTCCACCGGCCCGTGCCGCCCGGCTAACCTCCTAGCCATCACCTACGCAGCAGGAGTACGAGAACCATGGCCAAGGCACCGGTCCAGCGCATGTCCCAGTTGATGGCGAAGACCCTGCGCGACGACCCGGCGGACGCCGAGGTCCTCAGCCACAAGCTGCTCGTCCGCGCCGGCTACGTCCGCCGGACCGCCGCGGGCGTGTGGACCTGGCTGCCGCTCGGCAAGAAGGTCCTCGCCAACGTGGAGCGCATCGTCCGCGAGGAGATGGACGCCATCGGCGCCCAGGAGGTGCTGCTCCCCGCCCTGCTGCCGCGCGAGCCGTACGAGGCCACCGGACGCTGGAACGAGTACGGTGCCGAACTGTTCCGCCTCCAGGACCGCAAGGGCGGCGACTACCTCCTCGGCCCGACCCACGAGGAGATCTTCACCCTGCTGGTGAAGGACCAGGCGTCGTCCTACAAGGACCTGCCGGTGATCCTCTACCAGATCCAGACCAAGTTCCGGGACGAGGCCCGCCCCCGGGCCGGCATCCTGCGCGGCCGTGAGTTCCTGATGAAGGACTCGTACTCCTTCGACCTGGAGGACGAGGGCCTCGCCCGGTCCTACGCGCTGCACCGTGAGGCCTACCAGAGGGTCTTCGAGCGCCTGGGCCTGGACTACCGCATCTGCGCCGCCACCGCCGGCGCCATGGGCGGCTCCAAGTCCGAGGAGTTCCTGGCTCCCGCCGAGGCCGGCGAGGACACCTTCGCCGACTGCCCGAACTGCGACTTCGCCGCCAACACCGAGGCGATCACCTACGAGCTGAAGCCGGTCGACGGCTCCGCCGTGCCCGCCGCCGAGGACATCCCCACCCCGGACACCCCGACCATCGAGACCCTGGCCGCCTCCCTCGGCGTCCCGGCCTCCGCCACCCTGAAGAACCTGCTGGTGAAGGTCGACGGCGAGATCGTCGCCGTGGGTGTGCCCGGCGACCGCGAGGTCGACCTGGGCAAGGTCGAGGCGCACTTCGCCCCGGCGGCCGTCGAGATGGTCACCGAGGCCGACTTCGCGGCCCGCCCCGACCTGGTCCGCGGCTACGTCGGCCCGCAGGGCCTGGACAAGGTCACCTACCTCGCCGACCCGCGCGTGGCACCCGGCACCGCCTGGATCACCGGCGCCAACAAGCCCGGCACGCACACCAAGAACGTGGTGGCCGGCCGCGACTTCGAGGTCGACGAGTACGTCGACGTCGTCGTCGTGCAGGAAGGCGACCCCTGCCCGAAGTGCGGCACGGGCCTGAAGCTGGACCGCGCCATCGAGATCGGCCACATCTTCCAGCTCGGCCGCAAGTACACCGACGCCCTCAAGCTGGACGTCCTCGGCCAGAACGGCAAGCCGGTCCGCGTCACCATGGGCTCCTACGGCATCGGCGTCTCCCGCGCGGTCGCCGCGCTCGCCGAGCAGACCGCCGACGACAAGGGCCTGTGCTGGAGCAAGGAGGTCGCCCCGGCCGACGTCCACGTCGTCGCGGCCGGCAAGGCCCTCCAGACGGAGCTGGCGCTGGAGGTCTCCGACAAGCTGGCGGCCGCCGGCGTGCGTGTCCTGGTCGACGACCGCGCGGGCGTCTCGCCGGGCGTGAAGTTCACCGACTCCGAGCTGATCGGCGTCCCGCAGATCCTGGTCGCCGGGCGCCGCGCCGGCGAGGGCGTGGTCGAGCTCAAGGACCGCCGCACGGGTGAGCGCGAGGAGCTGACGGTCGACGAGGCGATCGCCCGTCTGACCGCCGCGTCCTGACGTACCGTCACCCCCGCCCGTACGAAGGCCGCCCGGACGCTCCGGGCGGCCTTCGCCGTGCTCGACGGGGGAGCGGGACTACAGCCAGCCCGCGAACTCCAGCAGCAGCTCGGCGTCCTGTCCCCGGCCGACCCGGCGCGCTCTGACGCCCGACTCCACCGCCCGGAACAGCGTCCAGCCGCGCAGCCGGTCCTGGTCCACGTCCAGGGACTCCGCGAGGCGCTTCACCCGGCGGCGGGTCGTCGTCGCACCCGACGGCGAGGCGATCAGGTCCTCCACCCGGTCGCGGACCAGCCGCGCCAGGTCGAAGGCGCACTCGCCGACCACCGGGTCCGGCCCCACCGCCAGCCACGGCAGCCGCTCGGCGCCGAGCACCTTGCTCTGCCGGAAGGTGCCGTGCAGCAGCCGCTCCTCCGGCGGCGCCGCCAGCAGCTGCTCGCGCGCCGCGAGCGCCACCTCGACCAGCGGCGCGACCTCGGCGTCCGCCGCCGCGCTCGCCCGCATCGCCGCGGCCTGCCGCCCGGTGCGCCCGGCCACCGTCTCGAAGGTGTGCGCCCCCTCTCCGGAAGGTGGCGCCACCCACAGCCGGCGCAGCGTGCCCGCCGCCTCCAGCAGCGCCTTCGCCTCCGGCAGCGAACGCACCGAGACATCCGGGTGCAGCCGCTCCAGCAGCAGCGCGCCGTCGGCCGAGTCCGCTTCCAGCAGCTGGACGGCGCCCCGCCCGGCCCAGTGCGCGAGCGCCGCCCGCTCGCTCTCCGGGCGGGCCCGCGGCGGCGCCAGCTTGAGCACCGCGGGGGTGCCGTCCGGGCGCCGTACGAGCACCACGAGGCTGCTGCGGCCGCCCGGCACCTGGACCCGCTCCACGGTCAACTCGCGTAGCGCGACGGCCCGCCGCGCCGCCTCGGGCAGCCTCTCCAACCAGTCGTCACCGTCCGGTGCCGTCTCACCGAGCGCCCTGACCAGACGCCGCGGCGGTTCGAAAGCCATACGCGAGTCGTTCCCTTCCGCTGGCCGTCACGTCGTGGGCGTCGCCGACGCCGATACGGTGCCCGCCCGTTCGGCGAGCCCAGGGAAGGCTACGCTCCCGCCGCGCCAGCGCACGGCCCGCACCGCCGCCTCCCGCAGCGCGGCGGCCGCGGTGCCGCGCCGCTCGCCCTCCGCCGCCCGCACCAGGTCGGAGTAGACGCCCGCCAGGCGTTCCTCCAGCTCGGCGGCGAGCCGCACCGCGCTGTCCGCGTCGGTCACCGGGAACGGCAGCGCGTACCCGGCGGCCGCGGCGACCGGCTCGCCGCCCAGCTCGCGCACCTCGCGCACCAGGGCGTCCCGCCGCGCGCGGTGCGCGTCGTACGCGGCCCGCGCCTCGACGCGCCGCTTCGCCAGGATCCGGCCGCCGACGACCCCGTACCCGTACACCGCGGCGTGCTCCGCCGCCAGCGCCGCCTGCAACGCCGTCAGCTCCCGCTCGGCCTTCTCGCTCACCCGACCGCCCCTGTCACCGGTTCCGTCCGTACCACCGCCGCGGCCACCCACCGGGCCGGCGGCCCGCTCACTTCGCCGTCTCCGTCAGCAGATAGGCGTGCGCCGCCCCGGCCGCCGCCACGGAGGCCAGCAGCCGGGCGAGTTCACCCGGCACCTCCAGCAGCGCCTTGGCACGCCGGTCCGCGAGCGTCCGCTCGGCGGCGGCCAGTTCGGCCAGCGCCGCCTTCTCGTCAGCGGGCACGGCGGCCGGCGCGGACGGGGAGGCGGAGGCGGAGCCGGACGGGGACGCCGTGGCCGTGGCGGACGCCGTCCGGGAGGTCTCGCCGAAGGCGTCGCGGTGCCGTACGACCTCCGCGCGCAACGGCTCCAGCCGCCGCGCCAGCGCGGGATGCGCGGCCAGGACCGCGTCGTACCGCTCGATCAGGCGCCCGCTGTCCCGGGCGGCGCTCGCCCGGGCCCGGTCCGCGGCCGAAGGGCTGCCGCCCCGGCCGCCGTCGGACTCCTCGGCACCGTCGGTGCAGCCCGTCAGCAGGGCGGCCGCGGCGGCCGAGGCGAACAGGCTTCTCCGGCGCGGCCCCGCGGGGTTGCGCGACGATGGGGGGTACGGCACGGCTGGCGTCCTCGGGGCTCGTACGAACGTCATGGGCGGCGCGGAGGCCTGTCCGTGATCACGGTACCCGCGCACCTGTCCGACGCCGCTCACCGGCACCGCCCGTGCCCCGGTGGACGGCAACACCGTCCGGGACCGGATACCCTTTGACCTGACACGCGAAAGATCCCACAACAGCACACGCGGCCGAGGAGTCACCCGGATGAGCACCACCCAGAGCGAGAGGCTGCGAGAACTTCTGGAACCGCTCGTCAGCTCCCAGGGACTGGATCTCGAAGAGATCGCAGTGGACTCCGTCGGGCGCAAGCGAGTGCTGCGGGTCGTCGTGGACTCCGACGCCGGGGCGGACCTGGACCAGATCGCCGATGTGAGCCGCGCGCTCTCGGCGAAGCTGGACGAGACGGACGCGATGGGTGAGGGCGAGTACACCCTGGAGGTCGGGACCCCGGGCGCGGAACGCCTTCTGACGGAGCAGCGGCACTTCGTGCGCGCCACCGGCCGGCTGGCGAAGTTCCAGCTGACGGAGGGCGGCGAGCTGGTCGCGAGGATCCTCACCGCCGACGACGAGGGCGTCGAGCTGGAGGTCCCCGGGGTCAAGGGCCGCAAGCCCACCGCACGCAGGCTCACCTTCGGTGAGATCGCCAAGGCGCGTGTCCAGGTCGAGTTCAGCCGCAAGGACAAGAAGGAAGAGGAGGCGTAGCCGTGGACATCGACATGAGCGCCCTGCGGGGCTTGGTACGGGAGAAGGAGATCTCCTTCCCCCTGCTGGTCGAGGCGATCGAGTCGGCCCTCCTCATCGCCTACCACCGCACCGAGGGAAGCCGCCGCCGCGCGCGCGTGGAGCTCGACCGCGAGACCGGTCATGTGACCGTGTGGGCGAAGGAGGACCCCGAGGACCTCGACGAGGGCCAGGAGCCCCGCGAGTTCGACGACACCCCGTCCGGCTTCGGCCGTATCGCCGCCACCACCGCCAAGCAGGTCATCCTGCAGCGGCTGCGCGACGCCGAGGACGACGCGACGCTCGGCGAGTACGCCGGCCGTGAGGGCGACATCGTCACCGGTGTGGTCCAGCAGGGCCGCGACCCGAAGAACGTGCTCGTCGACATCGGCAAGCTGGAGGCCATCCTGCCGGTGCAGGAGCAGGTGCCCGGCGAGACCTACCCGCACGGCATGCGCCTGCGCAGTTACGTCGTCCGGGTGGCGAAGGGTGTGCGCGGTCCGTCCGTGACCCTCTCGCGGACCCACCCCAATCTGGTGAAGAAGCTCTTCGCGCTGGAGGTGCCGGAGATCGCCGACGGGTCCGTCGAGATCGCCGCCATCGCACGTGAGGCCGGTCACCGTACGAAGATCGCCGTCCGTTCCACCCGTTCGGGCCTGAACCCCAAGGGCGCCTGCATCGGCCCGATGGGCGGCCGGGTGCGCAACGTCATGGGCGAGCTGAACGGCGAGAAGATCGACATCGTCGACTGGTCGGACGACCCGGCCGAGATGGTGGCGAACGCGCTCTCCCCGGCCCGGGTCTCCAAGGTCGAGGTCGTGGACCTGGCCGCCCGGTCCGCCCGGGTGACGGTGCCCGACTACCAGCTGTCGCTGGCCATCGGCAAGGAGGGCCAGAACGCCCGCCTCGCGGCCCGGCTCACCGGCTGGCGGATCGACATCCGTCCGGACACCGAGCAGCCCGGGGAATAGATCCAAGCCGCGCGGCGCTCAGATCACGACAGGTTTGTCCGCAGCAACTGTTCGAATCCTGCCCCAAAGGGGTGGGGTGCGTACGGGGAGGTAGACTTAAGAGTGTCTGGCCGGACGCGGGTCCGCGCATGCCCTGAACGCACCTGTGTGGGGTGCCGGGAACGAGCGGCCAAGACGGAGCTGCTGCGCATCGTGGCGATCAAGGACGAATGTGCCCCTGATCCTCGCGGTACGCTGCCCGGCCGGGGTGCCTATGTGCATCCCGCCCTGGTCTGTCTCGACCAGGCGGTACGTCGTCGGGCGTTCACGAGGGCACTGCGCGCCCCGGGAGCGCTCGAAACAAAGGCGTTGCGCCACTACGTCGAGCGGACAACAGTTGCCGAGCAGGCAACACGGTAGGAAACGTGTCGTACGGAACACCGTGCGGCTTGGTACCTCGCGAGTCGAAAGCAGGTCGAGATTGCGATGAGCACTCGATGAGTACGCGATGAGTACGCCCATGAACTAGCGACGGTCCGGCCGCAACCCGGACCTCAAAGGAGCGAAGTGGCTAAGGTCCGGGTCTACGAACTCGCCAAGGAGTTCGGTGTCGAGAGCAAGGTCGTCATGGCCAAGCTCCAGGAACTCGGTGAATTCGTCCGTTCGGCGTCTTCGACGATCGAAGCGCCGGTTGTACGCAAGCTGACCGACGCCTTCCAGCAGGGCAGCGGCAAGTCCGCCGCGAAGC
This sequence comes from Streptomyces sp. NPDC001532, assembly GCF_040298625.1. Lineage (NCBI taxonomy): Bacteria > Bacillati > Actinomycetota > Actinomycetes > Kitasatosporales > Streptomycetaceae > Streptomyces > Streptomyces sp. NPDC001532. The sequence goes on along the minus strand of NZ_JBEPAL010000005.1, from coordinate 51,832 downwards.
CCGCCCCCCGGAAGGCATCCCCCAAGCCCGCCGCGCCCGCCCCGGCGCAGGCGGCACGTCCGGCTGCTCCCAGGCCGGCCGCCCCGAAGCCCCCGGCTGCCCAGCAGCCCGCGGCCCCGGCGGCCCCTGCGGCGGCCCCGCAGCAGTCCTCGGCCCCCGCGCCGGCCGCCTCCGGCCCGCGCCCGGTGCCGGGTCCCAAGCCCGCGCCCGCGCCGCGTCCGGCGCCGGCCGCCCCGGAGTTCACCGCTCCGCCGTCGGCTCCGGCTCCGTCCGCCGCGCCCAGGCCCGGTGGCGCCCGTCCGGGTGCCCCGAAGCCCGGTGGCCGTCCCGCGCCCGCCCAGGGTCAGCAGGGTGGCCAGCGTCCCGCCGCGCAGGGTGGCCGTCCCGGCGGCCAGGCGCCGCGTCCGGGCGCCCGTCCGGCCGGTCCGCGTCCGGGCAACAACCCCTTCACCTCCGGCGGCAACGCCGGCATGGCGCGCCCGCAGGCGCCCCGTCCGCAGGGCGCGCGTCCCGGCGGCCCGGCCGCTCCCGGCGCCGGTCCCCGTCCGCAGGCCCCCGGCGGCCAGGGCGGCGGTCCGCGTCCGCAGGCTCCGGGCGGTGCCCGCCCGACTCCGGGCTCGATGCCGCGTCCGCAGGGCGGTCCGCGTCCCGGCGGCGGCCCCGCCGGCCCGCGCCCGAACCCCGGCATGATGCCGCAGCGTCCCGCTGCCGGCCCGCGTCCCGGCCCCGGCGGCCGTGGTCCGGCCGGTGCCGGTCGTCCCGGCGGCGGTGGCGGTGCCGGTCGTCCCGGCGGTGGCGGCGGCTTCGCCGGCCGTCCCGGTGGCGGTGGCGGTGCCGGTCGTCCCGGTGGCGGCGGCGGCTTCGCCGGCCGTCCGGGCGGTCCCGGCGGCGGTGGCGGCGGCTTCGGTGGCGGCGGTGGCCGTCCCGGCTTCGGCGGTCGTCCCGGTGGTCCCGGTGGCCGTGGTGGCACGCAGGGCGCCTTCGGCCGTCCCGGTGGTCCCGCGCGTCGTGGCCGCAAGTCGAAGCGTCAGCGGCGCCAGGAGTACGAGGCCATGCAGGCCCCGTCGGTCGGCGGTGTGATGCTGCCTCGCGGCAACGGCGAGACCGTTCGCCTGTCGCGCGGTGCCTCGCTCACCGACTTCGCGGAGAAGATCAACGCCAACCCGGCGTCGCTCGTCGCGGTCATGATGAACCTCGGCGAGATGGTCACGGCCACGCAGTCCGTCTCCGACGAGACGCTCCAGCTCCTCGCCGACGAGATGAACTACACGGTTCAGATCGTCAGCCCGGAGGAGGAGGACCGCGAGCTGCTCGAGTCCTTCGACATCGAGTTCGGCGAGGACGAGGGCGACGACGAGGACCTGGTGGTCCGCCCGCCGGTCGTCACCGTCATGGGTCACGTCGACCACGGAAAGACCCGACTGCTCGACGCCATCCGCAAGACGAACGTCATCGCGGGCGAGGCCGGCGGCATCACCCAGCACATCGGTGCCTACCAGGTCGCGACCGAGGTCAACGACGAAGAGCGCAAGATCACCTTCATCGACACCCCGGGTCACGAGGCGTTCACCGCCATGCGTGCCCGTGGTGCGCGGTCGACGGACATCGCGATCCTCGTCGTCGCGGCCAACGACGGCGTCATGCCGCAGACGGTCGAGGCGCTCAACCACGCCAAGGCGGCCGACGTGCCGATCGTGGTCGCGGTCAACAAGATCGACGTCGAGGGCGCCGACCCGACCAAGGTGCGCGGTCAGCTCACCGAGTACGGGCTGGTGGCCGAGGAGTACGGCGGCGACACCATGTTCGTCGACATCTCCGCCAAGCAGGGTCTGCACATCGACTCCCTGCTGGAGGCCGTGATCCTCACCGCGGACGCCTCGCTCGACCTGCGGGCCAACCCGCACCAGGACGCGCAGGGCATCTCGATCGAGTCCCGTCTCGACCGCGGCCGTGGTGCCGTGTCGACGGTCCTCGTCCAGCGCGGCACGCTGCGGGTCGGCGACACCATGGTGGTCGGCGACGCGTACGGCCGAGTCCGGGCGATGCACGACGACAACGGCAACAGCGTGGCCGAGGCCGGCCCGTCGACGCCGGTCCAGGTCCTGGGCCTGACCAACGTCCCGGGCGCGGGCGACAACTTCCTGGTGGTGGACGAGGACCGTACGGCCCGTCAGATCGCCGAGAAGCGCGCCGCCCGTGAGCGCAACGCCGCGTTCGCCAAGCGCACGCGCCGTGTCTCCCTCGAGGACCTGGACAAGGTGCTCAAGGCCGGCGAGGTCCAGCAGCTGAACCTGATCATCAAGGGTGACGCTTCCGGTTCCGTCGAGGCGCTCGAGTCCTCGCTGCTCCAGCTGGACGTCGGCGAAGAGGTCGACATCCGCGTCCTGCACCGCGGCGTCGGTGCGGTCACGGAGTCCGACATCGACCTGGCGATGGGCTCGGACGCCATCGTGATCGGCTTCAACGTCCGCGCGGCCGGCCGCGCGGCGCAGATGGCCGAGCGCGAAGGCGTGGACGTCCGGTACTACTCGGTCATCTACCAGGCGATCGAGGAGATCGAGGCGGCCCTCAAGGGCATGCTCAAGCCGGAGTACGAAGAGGTCGAGCTCGGTACGGCGGAGATCCGCGAGGTCTTCAAGTCGTCCAAGCTGGGCAACATCGCCGGTGTGCTCATCCGGTCGGGCGAGGTCAAGCGCAACACCAAGGCGCGCCTCATCCGCGACGGCAAGGTGGTCGCGGAGAACCTCAACATCGAGGGCCTGCGTCGCTTCAAGGACGACGTCACCGAGATCCGCGAAGGGTTCGAGGGTGGTATCAACCTCGGCAACTTCAACGACATCAAGGTCGACGACGTCATCGCGACGTACGAGATGCGCGAGAAGCCGCGCGTGTAACGGCTGGTGACCGACAGTGGCCGACGGGATGCATGTCCTGTCGGCCACTGCGGTTTGCCCGGCCGCGGCACGGCCCGCGGCGAAACCCGGTCGAGCCGGAGGCGACCGCGCGGTACCGTTCTTGATGTCCCTGCCCCCGAACGGCAGGGCCATCGATCCCGTACCGGCGGGTGAACCGGTTACACACATGTATGTGGGGACGTTGTCCTTCGACCTGCTCCTCGGCGACGTACGGTCGCTGAAGGAGAAGCGGTCCGTCGTCCGCCCGATCGTCGCCGAACTCCAGCGCAAGTACGCGGTCAGCGCGGCCGAGGTGGACCACATGGACCTGCACCGGCGGGCCGGCATCGGTCTGGCCCTGGTGTCCGGCGACGCCGGGCACCTCACCGACGTGCTGGACCGGTGCGAACGGCTGGTCGCCGGCCGCCCCGAGGTGGAACTGCTGTCGGTGCGCCGGCGCTTCCACGGCGAAGACGACTGACGACCCAGCCTTGAGAACGTAATGAAGAGAAAGAACGGGAGACGGACCAGTGGCCGACAACGCGCGGGCTAAGAGGCTGGCGGACCTCATCCGAGAGGTGGTGGCCCAGAAGCTGCAGCGCGGGATCAAGGACCCGCGGCTCGGCTCGCACGTCACCATCACGGACACCCGGGTGACGGGCGATCTGCGGGAGGCGACCGTCTTCTACACCGTGTACGGGGACGAGGAGGAGCGGAACGCCGCCGCCGCCGGACTGGAGAGCGCCAAGGGCATCCTGCGCTCCGAGGTCGGCAAGGCGGCCGGGGTGAAGTTCACCCCCACGCTGACCTTCGTCGCCGACGCCCTGCCGGACACCGCCCGGAACATCGAGGACCTGCTCGACAAGGCGCGGGCCTCCGACGAGAAGGTGCGCGAGACCGCCTCCGGCGCCAAGTACGCCGGTGAGGCGGACCCGTACCGCAAGCCGGGCGAGGACGAGGACGACATCGCCGAATGAACCGCAAGCCCACCCCGCCCGACGGCCTGGTCATCGTGGACAAGCCGTCGGGCTTCACTTCGCATGACGTCGTCGCCAAGATGCGCGGCATCGCGAAGACCCGGCGCGTCGGACACGCCGGCACCCTCGACCCCATGGCGACGGGCGTGCTCGTCCTCGGCGTGGAGCGGGCCACCAAGCTCCTCGGGCACCTCGCCCTGACCGAGAAGGAGTACCTGGGCACCATCCGCCTGGGCCAGAACACGGTCACGGACGACGCCGAGGGCGAGATCACCTCCACCACCGACGCCTCCAAGGTCACCCGGGAGGCCGTCGACGCCGGCATCGCCGAGCTGACCGGCGAGATCATGCAGGTGCCGTCCAAGGTCAGCGCCATCAAGATCGACGGCGTGCGCTCCTACAAGCGGGCGCGCGAGGGCGAGGAGTTCGACATCCCCGCCCGCCCGGTCACCGTCAAGTCGTTCGCGGTGTACGACGTCCGCGACGCCGTCGCCGAGGACGGCACTCCCGTGCTCGACCTGGTGGTGTCGGTGGTCTGCTCCTCCGGCACCTACATCCGCGCCCTCGCCCGTGACCTCGGCGCCGGCCTCGGCGTCGGCGGCCACCTCACCGCGCTGCGCCGGACCCGCGTCGGGCCGTACAAGCTGGACAGCGCGAAGACGCTCGACGAGCTCCAGAAGGAGCTGACCGTGATGCCGATCGCCGAGGCCGCGACCGCCGCGTTCCCGCGCTGGGAGGTGGACGCCAAGCGCGCCCGGCTGCTCACCAACGGCGTCCGGCTGGAGATGCCCGAGGAGTACGCGGGCAGCGGCGCGGTGGCCGTCTTCGACCCCGAGGGCCGCTTCCTGGCGCTCGTCGAGGCGCACCGGGGCAAGGCCAAGAGCCTCGCCGTCTTCGGCTGACCGCGGGCGGACGCTCCGCCCGTGGAGCGGCGGCGGTCACGGGGTGTGGCCCCTCCGCCGCTCCACGGTCCCCCCTCGGTTCCCCCACCCCTAGGGTGTATCCAGCGGTCACCGGGCATTCACCCGTCCGGGCAGGCGCTCGGAGTGAACCGGGGGAGCACAAGGGGGCGCGTTCATCGCGCGATCTGTCCCGCTGATCATCCCGCCCCTACCGTCGGAGCCAGGCACAACGGCACGGCGGGGAGGTTCGACCATGGCGGCACCGGGCCGGCGGGGCGGACCCCGCCCACAGGATCGTCCGGGGCGGCGGACGGAGCAGCCGCCGCGGCAGCGCTCCGGACAGCCGCCCCAGGAGCAGCCCGAGCAGCCTCCGGGGCGCACGGACGGGCCCCGGGCCCCCGTGCCACCCCCGCCGCGGCCCGCGCCCCGCGACGACTCCCTGGTCCACATCCAGGACCTCGCCGGGCGGCTGCGCGGCGTGGGCGTCGTCGCCGACCACCACGGCACCGTCCTCACCAGCCACGAGACCGTCGACGGCCTGCCCCGGCTGGTCCTGCGCACTCCCGACGGCGAGCGCACCCAGGTGGTGACCGCCAACGCGGTGACCCCGCTGCCCCGGCGGAACCTGGCGCTCGTCCGCGCCGAAGGGCTCGGGCTGGAGCCGCTGCCGCTCACCGTCCGGGACCGGATCGACACCGGCACCTACGTCAGGATCGCCGCCGGCTGCTGGCGCGAGGCACGCGTACTGGGCCCGGCCGACGTCACCTACACGGCCACCGACCGCCGCCACCACCTCGACGACGCCCTCGACCTCGCCATCGGCACCGCCGGCCGCGACGCGCTGCGGCTCGGCGGCGGCGCGGCCGGCGGACCGGTCGTGGACGCCGGGACCGGCGCCCTCGTCGCCGTCCTCGGCACCGCCCTGCGCTCCGGGCACCGCGACTGCGGCTTCGCCGTCCCCCTGCGCCCCGCCGGCCCCGGCCCGCTGGCCGACCTGCTGGCCCGCAACGCGGCGACGGTGCCCGCCTACGGCGCCGACCTGAACCTCGCCGGGGTCCTGGAGCTGACCGCCACCTCGGTCGGGCAGGACGGCCCGCCCGGCGCCCTGGCCGGACGCGTCGCCACCGCCGGGCGCCTGGACACCGAGCCGGTGGAGCGCACCTCCGTCGCCGTGGAGCTCGCCACGTTCGAGCACGGCCCGGCCGCGGTGCTCGCCCTCGTCGGACCGCCCGGCAGCGGCCGCACCACCGAGCTCGCCGCCCACGCCGCCCGCCGCGACCGCCGCGCGGACCCGGCGCCCACCCTGTGGCTGCGCGGCGCCGACCTCCAGGACGAGGACACCTCGGTCGCCGACGCCGCCCGCCGCGCGCTGGCCCGCGCCGCCCGGATCGTCGCCGCCTCCGGCCTGTCCCGGCCCGCTCCCCTCGGCGAGATCACCCCCGAACGCCTCGCCGACGTCGCCCGCGCCTCCGGCCGCCCGCTGCTGCTCCTCCTCGACAGCCCCGAGGAGATGCCCCCCGTCCTCGCCCACCGCCTGGCCGCCTGGACCGAGGGCACCGCCGCCTGGCTGCGGCAGACGGGGACCCGGCTGGTGGTGGCGTGCCGGGCGGAGTACTGGGAGACGGCGGGGGCACAGTTCGCGGCGGAGACGCTGCACGGCGGCGCGCGGCACGCGACGGCGCCGGAGGGCGCGCCCGCCGCCGCGCCGCACGCCGGGCTGCCGCCCTGTGTCCCGCTCGGCGATCTCACCGAGGCCGAGGCGCGGCAGGCCCGCGCCCGCTACGGCATCCCCGACAGCGCCCTCGCCGCACCCGACGCCCGGCACCCCCTCACCCTCCGGCTGCTCCGCGAGGTCCGCGCCGCCGTCCCCGACGCACCGCACGCCACCCCGCTCGACCACCACGACGTCTGCTCCGCCCACCTGGACCTGATGTGCCTGCGCGTGGCCGTCCGGCTGGCCGCCGAGAACGGCCTGCGCGGCACCGCCGTACGGCGTCTGGCGGCCAAGGTCTCCGGCCAGGTGCACGAGGCCGCCCGTCGCAGCCTCGGCCCCGGACAGGGCGAACTGGACCGCCGGTCGTTCGAGGAGATCTTCCCCTGGGGACCCGCACCGGCCCGCCTCGGCGGCGGCACCGGCTGGGCCTCCGCCGTCCTCACCGAGGGACTGCTCGTGCCCGCCGGCAGCGGCTACCGCTTCGCCCACGAGGAGTTCGCCGACTGGATCCAGGGCATCCACCTGGACCTTCCGGAGGCCCTGCGCGCCCTCGTGCACCAGCCGCACGACCCCGGGCACGCCCACGCCCTGCCCGTCCCGCACCACCGCATCGGACCCGTCGTCCAGGCCCTCCTCCTCGTCGCCCGCCAGCAGGGGCCCGACCACCTCGCCCGTCACGTCGCCGACCTCGCGCACGCCCTGGACACCGACCCGCACCCATGGTGGGCCGCACGGCTGCTCGCCGAGGTCCTGCCGCGCGTCCCGGACGCCACCCCCTACCGCACCGTGCTGCACCTGCTCGCCGACGGCGTCGTCGACCGGCGCCGCCGAGGACGCCCCGTCCCCGGCGAGTTCGGCCCCGCCTTCTGGGCCGGGCTGCGGCTGGCCGACGCCGACCGCCTCGACCTGCTGCGCCGTCTGGTCCTCGCCGACCCGGCCCCGCACGAGGCCCCCGCCCCGCGCTACCTCGACGCCGTCGCCCGGCTCCTCACCGCCGACCCCACCGCCGTACAGCCGCTGCTCACCCGCTGGTTCGACGACGAGCGTCCGCTGCCCGCGACCCCGCACGCCACCGTCGCGGCGGCCGCGCAGGCGCTGCTGCACACCCACCGGCACGCGGCGCTGGACGAGCTGACCGAGGTGCTGGCCGACAGCGGGCACCCGCGCGGCGAGGAACTCCTCGCCGTGCTAGCCGAGGACGAGCCGGCGGCCGTGTGCCGGGCCGTGGACCGCTGGGCGCACGACAGGCGCCCGGCACGGCGGGCGGCCGCGGTGGCGTACGGGCTGCGCACGGCGCCGTACGCCCGCACCGAGGCCGACGCCGAGCTGCTGCGCCACGCCGCCCTCACCCTGCTCGCCCGCCCCGCCGACAGCGCTCTGCACGGCGGCGCGCTCGGCCTCCTGGTCCGCGACCCGCGGACCCGCGCCCACCACCTGCCCCGCGCCCTCGACCTCTTCGCGGCCGGCGACCCCCAGCTCCCGCCCGGCGCCCTGGCGACCGCCCTGACCACCCATCCCGAGCCGGTCCTGGACGCCTTCCGCGCCCGGCTGCGCCACCCGGAGGGCATCGGCGAGGTGCTGCGCGCGCTCGCCGACGTCACCGCTCCCGCCCTGGCCCGCCGGGTCGCCGACCTGGTCCGCGAGGCGGTGGCGCTGCGCCCTGATCTCGCCGAGCCCGTCGCCCAGTACGCCGATCGCCTCCTCAACCACGGACCAGCCGTCCGTACCGAGCTGTTCCCGCTGGTCACCGGCCTGTTGAACGGCGGCACCGCGCCGGTGCGCGCCGCCCTAGCCGCCGTGCTCGCCGACCCCGGCGAGCCCGCCTCCCGTCCGCTGCGCCGGGAACTGTGCGACGTCCTGCTGGCCCGTGAGCAGGACCCGGCCGTGCTGGAGGCGCTGCTGCGCGCCGCCGCCCGGCACACCCCGGACGGACTGCGGGAGCTGGTGCACGGCACCGGACTGCGCCTCGTGCGCAGCCCCGAGGGGGCGACCCGGTTCGACCGCAGCCTCCTCGACCTGGGCCGGGAGGTGCCCGGCTTCGCCGCGCGGATGGCGGGCTGGCTGGCCGACGCGCCCGGCGACTGGGCCGCGCTCGTCGGCCCCAGCACCCGTCGCATGCTGGAGAATCTGGCGGGCGTGCGGGTGCCCGTGTGACCGTGGCCGGCGGTCCGGCGGGTGCGACGGGTCACAGCGCCCATGCCGATGCGGGCGGCGGGCACCCGGCATGGCACCCTTAGACCTGCATAAGAGGCATCCGTAAGAGTCAGACACGGGTTCGAGGAGCGGTCACAGTGCAGCGCTGGCGTGGCTTGGAGGACATCCCCCAGGACTGGGGGCGCAGCGTCGTCACCATCGGCTCCTACGACGGAGTCCACCGCGGACACCAGCTCATCATCCGGCACGCCGTGGACCGCGCCCGTGAGCTGGGCGTTCCCGCCGTCGTGGTGACTTTCGACCCGCACCCCAGTGAGGTCGTCCGCCCCGGCAGCCACCCGCCGCTGCTCGCCCCGCACCACCGCCGCTGCGAACTGATGGCGGAGCTGGGCGTCGACGCGGTGCTGGTGCTGCCGTTCACCGCCGAGTTCTCGAAGCTGTCCGCGGCCGACTTCGTCGTCAAGGTGCTCGTCGACAAGCTGCACGCCAAGGCGGTCGTCGAGGGCCCGAACTTCCGCTTCGGCCACCGCGCGGCGGGCAACGTCGAGTTCCTGGCCGAGCAGGGCAAGATCTACGACTTCGAGGTCGAGGTCGTCGACCTGTACGTCACCGGCGAGGCGGGCGGCGGCGAGCCGTTCTCCTCCACCCTGACCCGGCGCCTGGTCGCCGAGGGCGACGTGGCCGGCGCCGCCGAGATCCTCGGCCGCCCGCACCGCGTCGAGGGTGTCGTGGTGCGGGGCGCCCAGCGCGGGCGTGAACTCGGCTTCCCCACCGCCAACGTGGAGACCCTGCCGCACACCGCGATCCCCGCCGACGGCGTCTACGCCGGGTGGCTGCACGCGCAGGGCGAGTCCATGCCGGCCGCCATCTCCGTCGGCACCAACCCGCAGTTCGACGGCACCGAGCGCACGGTGGAGGCGTACGCCATCGACCGCGTGGGCCTCGACCTGTACGGCCTCCATGTCGCCGTCGACTTCCTGGCGTTCGTCCGCGGACAGGCGAAGTTCGAGACGCTTGAGGCGCTGCTGGAGCAGATGGCGAAGGACGTGCAGCAGTGCCGGGAGCTGGTGGCGGCCCAGGAGCCGTCGGCGTAACCGCTGCTTTCCCCGCCGCTCAGCGGCGGTCGGACGACGAAGGGCGGCCGGTGCCTCGCGAGGCACCGGCCGCCCTTTCGTCATGCCCGGGGGTCACTGCTGCGGCGGGCCCTCGGGCGCGCCGGGCTGCGGGTGACCAGGGTGCTGCGGGTACGGCTGGCCGGGCTGCTGCGGGTAGGGCTGCTGCGGGTAGGGCTGCGGGGCGGCCTGCGGGTACGGCTGCTGGCCGCCGGCCTGCGGGTAGGGCTGACCGGGATGGCCCGGCTCGGCGGGGGGCTGGCCCGGCTGGGCGTACGGCTGTTCCGGGGCGTAGGGCCGGCCGGGCTGGGGGTAGCCGGGCTGCTGGAACTGGTGGCCCGGCATCGGCGGGGCCGCCACCGGGGGCGGGTTGCCGTCGTTGGTCCACAGGCCGTGCGCCTGCTGGTGGCGGGTGAAGTCCTCGGCGACCATGGCGGCCAGGTTGAAGTACGCCTCCCGCACCTTCGGCCGCATCATGTCGAGGTCGACCTCGGCACCGGCGGCGAGGTGTTCGTCGAAGGGGACGACGACGACCCCGCGGCAGCGGGTCTCGAAGTGCGTCACGATGTCCTCGACCTTGATCATCTTGCCCGTCTCCCGGACCCCGGAGATGACGGTGATCGAGCGGGACACCAGATCGGCGTACCCGTGCGCGGACAGCCAGTCCAGCGTCGTGCTGGCGCTGCTCGCGCCGTCCACCGAGGGGGTGGAGATGATGATCAGCTGGTCGGCGAGGTCGAGTACGCCGCGCATGGCGCTGTAGAGCAGACCGGTGCCCGAGTCGGTCAGGATCACCGGGTACTGCTTGCCGAGGACGTCGATCGCGCGCCGGTAGTCCTCGTCGTTGAAGGTCGTGGAGACGGCCGGGTCGACGTCGTTGGCGATGATCTCCAGCCCGGACGGGGCCTGGGAGGTGAACCGCCGGATGTCCATGTACGAGTTGAGGTACGGGATCGCCTGGACGAGGTCGCGGATGGTCGCGCCGGTCTCGCGGCGCACCCGGCGGCCCAGGGTGCCGGCGTCCGGGTTGGCGTCGATCGCCAGGATCTTGTCCTGCCGCTCGGTGGCCAGCGTGGAGCCGAGGGCGGTGGTGGTCGTCGTCTTGCCGACACCGCCCTTCAGGCTGATCACGGCGATCCGGTAGCAGGACAGCACCGGCGTGCGGATCAGCTCCAGCTTCCGCTGCCGCTCGGCCTCCTCCTTCTTCCCGCCGATCTTGAACCGGCCGCCGCCGGGTGCCGGGCGGCTGCTCTTCGGCTTCTGCCTACGGCTGTTGAGCAGCCGGTCGGAGGACAGCTCCACGGCCGCGGTGTAACCGAGCGGCGCGGCACCGGGGTTGGTGGGCTGCCGCTGGTCGTGCTGCAAGGGCTGGGGCCAGGCGGCACCGGTGCGGGGGTCCACGGGGGGCTGGGGGTGGGGCTGTTGGGGGTGCTGGGGTTGCTGGGGGTGCTGCGGGTGCTGAGGGGTCTGGGGGTGGGGCTGTTGGGGGTGCTGGGGTTGCTGGGGGTGCTGCGGGTGCTGAGGGGTCTGGGGGTGCGGGATGTGTGGGGGTTGCTGCTGCGTCTGCTGCGTCTGCTGCGTCTGCTGCGCCTGCGGTGCCTGCTGGGGTGCCTGTGCCTGTGCCTGTGCGTGTGCCGGGTCGGGCTGGGCGGGCGGCTGGGGCTGGGCGTGCGGCTGCTGGGGGTGCTGCGCGGGGATGCCGGGCTGCCCCTGGGCCTGCGGCGTGCCCGGGTGCGGGAAGCCGTAACCGCCCTGCGCCGGAGGCATGCCGGGCTGCGGGAATCCGTAACCGCCCTGGGCGTCGGGGGCGGGCGGGGTGGGGGCGCCGGGCTGCTGCCGGAAGCCGTAGCCGCCCTGGGCCTGGGGCATGCCGGGCTGCGGGAAGCCGTAGCCGGGCTGCGGACCCGGAGCCGGGGCGGCGGGCGGCTGCTGCTGGTCCGGGATGCCCGGAGCGGCCGGGGTCGGCGCGACCGGGTTCCAGGCGGCGGGCGCGGGCTGGGGCGCCTGCGGCTGGAACGGCGGCTGCTGCGCGGGCACGGGCGGCTGGCCCTGCGCGGCCGTCGGCTGGGGCTGCGGCTGGGGCTGCGCGGGCCACTGGGCGGCCGGGGCGGGCGCGGCGGGCTGGTACGACGGCGGCAGCGGCGGCACGCCCTGCTGGGCCGGCTGCGGAGCCCAGGCGGCGGGCGGCGCCTGCGGGGCGGGCTCGGCGGGCTGGGGCTGGGCGGGCTCGGGCTGGGCGGGGACGGCCGCGGCGGGCGGGGTGAGCGGGGCCGCCTGGGCGGGCTCGGGGTGCGAGGCCTCCGGCTGGGTGTCCTCGCCCTGGGCGGTGTCGGTGTCGGTGTCCGTGTCGGCGTCGGCGGATGCGCCTGCGCCTGCGTCTGCGCCTGCGTCAGTGTCGGTGCCGGCCTGGGTCTCGGCTTCGGCTCCGGCCGGCGCTTCTGCGTCATCCTGCGCGGGCGCGGACGCGGACTGGGAATCGGGCTCGGGCTCGGGCTCGTCGGTCGCGGCTGCGGCTGCGTCTGCGGTGGCCGGGTCCTCCGCGGAGTCCTGCTCCTGCGGTTCGGCGGCGGAGGGTTCCGCGACGACGTGCCGGCCCTCGCCCTCGGCCGCGTCGTCGCCGGCACCAAAGCCCTCGCCCTCGGCGGGCTGCTCGGCCGCCGGAGCGGCGATGTCCGCGTCACCGTCGGCAGCGGCGGTGGCCGACTCCTGGTCGCCCTCGCTCTCGCCCGTACCCGGCTCGGCGGTTGCCCGACCGTCAGCGTTCCCCTCGGTCGCGGACGTTGTCGCGGACGCCGTCGCGGGCGCGTTCGCCTCGGACTCGGCCGCCGCGGACCGCTCCTCGATCTCCCGCTTCAGCGCGGCCGCGGAGAACCGCATGGTGGCGCCGCTCTCCAGATCGCCGGCACCGAAGGCGCTCTCCGGCGCGGTCACCGGCGGCGCGGCGGGAGCCGGCTCCACCGGCGCCGGCTGCGGCGGGACCGGCTGCTGCGGCTCGAAGCCACTGCCCTCCGGCAGCCGGGGCACGCCCAACGGGCCGCCGGTGGGCGGCACGGGCGGGGGAGTGGTGAACGGCGTACCGGACGCAGGCGTCGCCGGAGCGAACGGCACCGGCGGCGCGGCCGGCGGCATGGAGGGCGCCGCGGGCGGCGTGGACGGCGTGGCGTACGACGGGGCCGAACCGCCCGAACTCGTCGTGATGCCCGCCCCGTCGGAACTCCCGGACGCGTTCTGCGTGTACCAGGCAGGTGGCGCGTAGTCGATGGTGAACTCGCCCGTCGTCTCGACGGCGGCCTCCGCGTCGGGCTGGTCATCGCCGGGCGTCGCCCAGCCCCCGCGGATCCCGTCCCGATCGCTGCTCACAGTTCCTCCTGGTGTGGTCGAGCACCCTCATACCGTCTGGGGGCGACCCTTGCTGTCGTTCGAATCAGTGGGCTGTCCCCCCGGGTCACCCCCGGAACGCGCATCACCCTGTGCCGGGTACTCGCTGCGTGCCCCGCCCCAGCCTAATCAAGAAAGGGGCGGACGAGGCAGGCGCGTCCGCCCCTGATGCCCGTCCGGCACAAAGCCGGGCGGCTGCCCTCGAACCGACAGTCGCGGCGGGCGGAGCCTCCTCGGGCCCCGCCACCGGTCAGTCCATTCGGCGGGCCACACCGAGCAGGCCGATCTCGGCGTCCGTGGGCTGCGTCATCACGTACTGGCGGTCGCCGTCCGTGCACCACAGGGTCACACCGTCGGCGAGGGTCGGCAGCGGCTCGAACTCGGCGCGCGGCAGGCCGATGACCCGGCCGATCTCGGCCGCCTCGTCCGGCGACACCCGCTGCACACCGACCAGCCGCGCCTGGCGCAGCAACCGCGGTGCCACCGGGCTGAGATAGGGCAGCAGAGTGAGCACGGACTGCCAGGGCGCCGACACCACACGCCCGCGCGGCGGCCGCATGCCGCAGTCCCGGATCACCAGAACGGGACTGCCCGCCGAGGCGCCGAGCGGCGGCACCCGGCCCACGTCGTGCACGGTCATCCCGGACTGGCCGCCGCCCACCGCCTGCACCACCTGCGACCAGTGCTGCGCACGGCCGGTCTCCACCGCGACCCGCGCGCCCGTCGCCGCGGCGCGCAGCGCGAGCACCTGGGCCGTCCACAGACCGCCGATCAGCAGAACGTCGTACGGCGTCGGACGGTTCACGCCGAGCACGGCCGGGTGGCCCTCCGCGGTGACCCCGACGACGACGCCGTCGTCACCGATGGGCAGCGCCAGCGCGTCCAACTGGTCGACCGGCAGGGTGTGCCGCGGGTGCCGGGGCCCCAGCAGGCCGAAGCCGGTGCGCAGGCGCTCCGCGAACCCGGTGCCGTCGGCCCCGCCGGTGGAACCGGAGGAACCGGCGGAACCCGGGAAGCCCGAGGGACCCGGGGAGGCGGGCGTCGTGGGTGAGGTCGTCATGGCAGCCATCAGCGGGCACCTCCGAGCGGCAGAGTGGCCAGTACTCCGGGCAGTTGCTCCCGGTCGAGACGGGCGAGCCCGGTGCGCGCCTGCCGTGCCACGCGCTCCAGCTCCCGCCGGGACGAGGCCAGCTCGCTGCTGCTGCGCCCGGTGACCCGCACATGCCCGGTGAGCGAGACCTCCCGCTGCCCGCCCTGGGCCAGCGTCAGGCTGAGCGTCGTCGCCAGCGCCGGAACCGACGTCAACTGGGCCACCAGCTGCGGCAGTCCGGTCCCGGAGCCGCCGAGCGCGGGCCAGCGGCGCACCCAGTACGTGGTGTGCCGGCGGTTGTCGCAGCGCCAGCTGCGGCTGGTCTCCTCGGTCCGCCGCCGGCCCGCGTCGCTCTGCCCGGCCTGGGCGGTCACCATCGGGTTGGCGCAGGCCGAGGTGGCGATGGCGGCCGTGACCTCCTCCTCGGTGAGCACACTCACCTGGAACCCGGCACCCGTCAGCCGGCTCGCCAGATGCTCCGCCGACCGCACCAGGCACTTCTGCGCCCCGACGAGACCGCCGCCGCGCGCGGCCACCGCCTCCGGGCACAGCTCGGGGTCCAGCTTCAGCGCGATCCACAGGATGCGGACCGCGGGGGAGGCGGTCTGCGCCTGCAACTGTGTGTAGTTGGTCACGACCACCGACTGCTGCGGCAGGTGCGGTGCCGGCGCGGGCTGGGTGTGCAACACGATCTGTGCGGATTCCAGGCGGATTCCGTCGACATCCAGTGCGTCCCGCACCAGCGCGACCGGCAGCGGCCTGCGGCCGCGCTCGGCACGCAGGGCGCCGAAGTCCGCCTCCACCTGCAGCACCGCGGTGAGGAAACCGCCGTCGCCCACCATGCCCACGGGCCGCTGGTCGCGGTCGTTGCCGCGGCTGTAGCTGTAGGTGCGCAGGCTCGGGTCGCACTCCACGGCGGGCGCCAGACCGGAGTCGGTGCCCGGCGGCACCGGTGTGTTCGCGGCTCTGCGGCGGCGCGAGCGCAGCGCCTGCACACCGGCCAGCCACTCGGGCAGCGAGCGTCCCCGGCGTCGTACCAGCGCCATCACCACGAGGATCGCGGCGACGGTGGCGGCCGGCACGAGTGCGTACGTGCCCACGATCCAGCCGCACACCACGAGCGCCGCCGCCAGCTCCAGCAGCACCAGCCGCTGCATGGCGAACGAGCCTCCGCGCCCCGAACGGGCTCTGAGGTGCGGCGTGACAGCCCCTGCCGCCGCGGCCGGGCCGCGGGAGCCCGCCGGGCCGCTGCCACCCGATCGTGACCTCGATTGCGATCGCGACCGGGTCCGCGCTGCGGAAGCCATCACTCCAAAACCCCCGAATCTCTCCCGAAAAGCCTTGTCCACGGGCTTCTGCCGGCTCTGAGCGGCCTACCCATGACACATGCACTGCCGCGCAACAGGCATAGTAGGGGCCGACTCTGACAACTGAGGCACCAGAGGCAACCAAGAGCGGGCGACGGGCCGTCACCGTCCCCCAGGGCTCCGCAACGGGGAGAGAGCGGACACAGATGGCATCACGCCGCGATGAACTCAACGCCTACACCTTCGCGAAGCGCCGCACACTGGCGTCGTTCCTGCGGCCCTCGCCGTCGGGTTCGGAGGAGGCCGCGCCGAAGCCGCTGAGCGCGGTCTGGCCGGGCCTCGTCGTCGGTGTGGTGATCCTCGCGGTGTTCGGCGCCATCGGCCTCTTCAGCCCCACCGCGCCCAAGGGCTGGGACAGCCCCGGCGAGCACGTCATCGTCGCCAGCGACTCGACCACCCGCTACGTCGTGCTGAAGACGGACGGCAAGACGCAGCTGCACCCGGTGCTCAACATGGCGTCCGCGAAGCTGCTGTTGGACCCGAACAACAACAGCATCATCACGGTCGACGAGAAGGTCCTCGACAGCGGCAAGCCGCCGCACGGTGCCACCATCGGCATCCCGTACGCCCCCGACCGGCTGCCCTCCGCCGACGAGGCCGAGGCGGCCAAGCGCTGGGCGGTCTGCGAACGCCCCTCGGACGGCGGCCGCGCCATCCAGAAGGCGGCGTTCGTCCTCGCCGAGAAGGAGTGGGCGAAGACCGAGGGCAGGAACAAGCTCTCCGGCGGCGACCTGATGTACGTCGTCGGCCCGGACGGCAAGTCGCAGTACGTCGTCGACTCCCGCGGCTCCGCCTACCCGCTCGCCGACCCCACCGACAAGGAACTCCTCAAGGCCCTCGACACCCAGGGCCGCGCCCCGCAGCGCGTCTCCCAGGACTGGCTCGACACCCTGCACCAGGGCGACCCGGTCACCATCCCCTCGATCAAGGGCGACCCCGGCACCGCGGCGGGCGCCTCGGACAGCCTCGGGAAGTACGACAAGGTCGGCATGGTCATCAAGGCCTACGACGGAACCCGCATGCAGTACTACGTCGTCCTGCCCGGCGAGGTGGCCCGCATCACCGAGTTCACCGCCACGCTGCTGCTCAACAGCGGCGCCCTCATCGCCACCGGCCAGACCGGCGAGGCCCAGCAGGTCAGCCCCGGCGCGGTCGCCGAGAGCACCACCTTCCTCGGCGGCAAGAAGTGGCCGACGTACAAGCCGAGGACGGTCAACGACGGCTCCAGCGCCACCAGCGGCCGCAACACCGTCTGCAACACCCTGCGCTCCGTCGACACCAAGAGCGGCGCCACCACGCTGTCCACCTGGGCCGGCACCGACTTCCCCGCGCAGCTGCCCACCGGCTCCTCCAGCGCGTACGTCACCCCCGGCTCCGGACAGCTCTACCGCCAGTTCCAGGGCACCGAGACCCGGGCCGGCAGCGTCTTCCTGGTGACCGACACCGGACTGCGCTACGCCCTGCAGTCCAACAGCGACGGCGCGACCGACGACGACAAGGGCATCGGCACCTCCGCCGAGCAGCGCAAGCAGCAGCTCGCCGAGGCCAAGATCGCCCAGACCCGGCTCGGCTACGAGAAGGTCGACCCCACGCCCGTCCCCGCGGCCTGGTCGACGTTCCTGCCCACCGGACCGCGGCTGTCGGAGGCGGCGGCGCGGCAGCCGCAGGGCGCGTAGCCGGAGGAGAGCGAACCCATGCTGAAGGCAGGCGACATGAGGCACAGGCGCGGCCGCACGGCGATGGCGGCACTGCTCGCCACCACCGCCCTCACCGCGACGACGCAGCTCGTCCTCCCGGCCCCCGATGCCCGGGCGGACGACAGCGGCCAGTGCACCTTCCCGTCGAAGAAGTACGAGGGCAGGCCCTGGGCGCTGCAACGCGTCAACCTCGACGAACTGTGGGCGCAGACCAAGGGCAAGGGCGTCCAGGTCGCCGTCGTCGACACCGGCGTCGACGTGAAGAACCCGCAGCTCACGAAGGCCGTCGACGCGTCGAAGGGCAAGAACCTCCTCCCCGCCAAGAACAAGGAGGGCGAGGAGATCGAGCGCGGCAACGCCAGCGGCACCACCGACACCGTCGGCCACGGCACCCGCGTCGCCGGCATCATCGCCGCGCGGCCCGCCAAGGGAACCGGCTTCGTGGGTCTCGCCCCCGAGGCCACCATCATCCCGATCAAGCAGAACGACGCCGAGGGCAACGGAACGGCGGACAGCCTGGCGCTCGCCATCCGCCACGCCGTGGACGTCGGCGCCGACGTCATCAACATCTCCCAGGACACCGCCAACGCCGTCAAGCCCGACGCGAGCCTGGAACAGGCCGTGAACTACGCCCTCGGCAAGCGGGTCGTGGTCGTCGCCTCCGCCGGCAACGACGGCCTCGGCGGCAACACCAAGATCACCTACCCGGCGTCGTACCAGGGCGTCCTCGCCGTCGCCTCCTCCGACCGCAACAACGAACGCGCCTCCTTCTCGCAGTCCGGCGGCTTCGTCGGCGTGGCCGCGCCCGGCGTCGACATGATCTCCACCGTCCCCGGCGACGGCCACTGCTCCGACAACGGCACCAGCTTCTCCGCCCCCTACGTGGCCGGCGTCGCCGCCCTGCTCAAGGCCAAGTACCCCGACTGGACCCCCCAGCAGATCGTCGCCCAGATCGAGCAGACCGCCGAACGCACCATCCCCGGCCACGACAGGTACGTCGGCTGGGGCGTCATCGACCCGGTCAAGGCCCTCACCGACGTCGACCCCGCCAACCCCATCGAATCCCCGCGCCCCCAGGAGAACCTGGTCGGCGCCAAGGCCCCGTCCGTCGCCCCGGTCCACTTCGGCGAGACGGCCGACGAACGCAACACCCGCCTGGGCACCTACGTGGTGGTCGGCGGCCTGGTCCTGGTCGCGGGCCTCGGCGGAACGGCGGTCGCCATCCGCGACGCCCGCCGCCGCCGGCACGGCATGGGCGGCCACGCATGATGGTGAAGATGTCGGTCCTCCTCTTCGTCCTGGCCGCCCTGCTGATCCTCATGGCCTGCGTGAAGGCGGACCGCGTCCGAGGCTGGCGCGAATCCCTCAACCCCTCCGCCCCGGAACTCCCGGACGCGGCGTTCGTGGTCGCCCGCATCACCCTCGTCGTCATGGCGGTGGCCTGCGTCGTCGTGGGCGTCCAGGGGCTGGGGGCGGAGGACGACTCGAAGTGGAGCGACGACGAGCTGAAGAGCGCGGTGGAGCAGGCCACGTCCGAGCTGGACGGCTCGCTCCACCGGGTCGACGGGCGGACCGGCGAGCCGATGTACTTCGAGGAGTACGAATCGCTCATCGAGACCGAGATCGTCGAGAACGGCGGCGGCGACGCGCCCCAGGACGGGGTGGACGCGGCACCGCTGGGCACCAACACGGAGGCCGACGCGTACTTCCGCGTCACCGCGAACGGCGCCGACGCCGAATACTGCACCCACGTCAAGCGCGTGCGCGACAAGGACCAGGACTACAGCCCGCCCGGCATCTCCGGCGGCGAGAGCACGCTGACCTACCTGGCCTACACGCTCGACGTGACGACCCGGAAGGGTGCTTGCTGATCGTCAGGGGGTGCGTGAGGGGTGGCGGAGAGGCTTTGCCTTCCTCTGCCTGCTCGGGGCTATCACGGTAGGCCACCCGTTTATCACGGGGATCTCCGTGGCCGACCGGTGTCTGACGTCAAGCACATGTTTCAGAGGTCTCCACCGCGCGAGTGAAGTCGATGATGAGCTGCCTCATTGCGTCGGCATCTCGATGCTTCGAGCCAGATGCTTGAACCGCTGTGAAGAGCACCTGCTCCTTGTGGTTGTCGCTCCGACAGTTCAATGCCTTACCGAATGCCTGATAGCCCGAGTAGAGGTACCTTCCGTCGCTTGACTGTTGGTCGGGGTCATCCAACGTCATGCCGCGGGCGAACTCAAAGGTCGACATCTCGTTCCACCATTCCTGCGACGTTTGAACGATCAACTTGCCGTCGATGGAGATGGTGCATTTCCGGACGTTGTCGGTGTTCGAGGTCGTCTTGACAGTCACTTCCTCCCCGGCGGGCAGGAAGTCGGCAAGTTCCTTCGAGTTGACAGGTGTTCCGCAAGCAGATTGCGGAACCGCATACTGCGGCTTCTCGCGGTCCTCTGTACAGCCTGAGGCCGCAGCGAGAAGTGCGGTCACTCCCACGGTGACCAGCGCAGGCCGAAGTCGCACGCGGTGCTGAAAACGTCTCATATTCTGCTCGCTCAGATCGTTGTCTTATCCGGGAGTTGTTGTGCTACCGGGAGCCTGCCCATCGAGGATGGCGCGTGCGTTGATGAAGCCCTGGCGGGCTGCTTCCCTGGACCAGCTGTCAATGTCCTCGCCATCGAGATGATATTTCTCGGCAGTGGCCAAGGCGGCTGTGCCCACGTACTCGTTGTTCGTGGTGAGAGCGGCCTGCCAGCTATCGCCCATCTGCTTGTACTTCTGCTCCAGCGCGTGCCCTTCCGCATCCTTGAACATCTGCTCAAGAACCATGCTCGTCACGGTACCGGCGCCCCCACCCACCGCCGCGCCGACCCAAGGCGTCGCGACGAAAGACGTGCCGACTCCGACGACGGTGCCAACAGCGCCTGAGATCAGGTTTTTGCGCTGCGCGATGGAGTGATCGAAGGCCTTGTCCTCGTCGGAGCCCGGCTGTCCAATGGCCTCTTGGCGGGCGAGTCCAAGCGTTCCCGAGATCTCGCCTGAACGCTCAGCAAAATACTCAACTGTAGTTTTGGTGTCTGAGTACTTCTGGTTGGCCGGCAAGTCGGGATTGAGGTGGTGCTCCATCAACTTGGACATGTAGGCCTCTTGGCCGACTTCAACGGCGGCATACCCCTCATCGTTCTGCCCGACCGCGAAGAGGAACTTGGTCACATCCGGGTGATTCAGCTTGGCGTCAGCACCCTGCAGCGGATAGAGCCTTTCGATGTCCTCCCAAGTTTTTGAGTCCCTTGATACGTCAGTAGTGGCCCGATTGATATCGGGAAGGTACTCGGATGCGATCTGCCCCACGCTGTCGGACATGTACTCGTGATCCGTGAGGCGTCCTGGGTCGTCTGCTACCGAAGTGACGATGGCGTTAAAGAGCCTGGCCTGATCACTGTTGTGAGCAGGCGTGTCCGGAGTCGGGAGTTCACCCGCAGGGTGCCCTGTCGTAGCGGCTTCGAGCGCGAGAGCCAGATTGTTCTGCCCCGTATGAAGGTCGTCCCCCTTGCTGTCGCTCTCCTGAGGCCACTCCCGCTCCTCGAAGAGATACTGGAAGTTGGACAGCGTGACTTTGCCCTTGTAGTCGTTCTCGTCGTCCGAGTCCCGTTCGAACGGGTTATCCGGATCGTTCTTGGAGATGTATTCCTGGTTGAAGAACTCGGTGGCCGCGGCCGGACTGTTGGAGAGGCCCTTCAGGTAGCCGGTGAGGGGGTCAGCGCCGCTGTCCTCACCGATGTGGTTCAGCCGAGGACCGGAGGCCATCTGGTGCTGCCATGCCGTGTTGGCATGCTCCCCATTGCCGGTGAGCTTGCGCTCCGTGGCCATGAGCTTGGTGCCGTACTCCTTCAGGAACTGGTCGTCGTAGTCCCCGGTCCGCATCAGATTGCTCATGACCTGGAAGCCCATGGGGCCGCCCTTGGTGCCGTAGATCGGCTGGTCGGCGTTGTCGATCATGGTGCGCTTCCACTCGGTCATCGCGACCGAGTCGCTCTGCGTCGCGTTGGCGAGTGTCATGCCCAGGTTGCGCTGAAGATCGTCCAACTGATCCCGGCGCTCGCGGTGGAGATCGAAATTGCCCTTGCCGTAGGGGTCGTTGACCTCGGACCAGAACTCCAGCGTCTTCTGCGGGCCGAGCGTCGTGGCGAAGCGTTCGGCGAACAGATCGTCGTTGCCGTATTTCTTGAGCCCGGCGGTGAGCTCGTCGAACTCCTTGGTCGTGAGATCGTTGAGATCCTTCTTCGCCAAGGCGGCCAGCCTGTCAGCCTGCTTGACGGCCTCCGCGGCGCTGTCCCGGTCCTTGTACGAGGCGTCCGAGAATCCGAGCTTGCTCTGGTCGGCGATCGCCATGAGGACTGTCTTGGCGGAGTTGTCGCTCTCGCTCGCCTTGTCCAGGATCTTCTGGAGCTCGTCCCGGAGCGCGGTGATGTCGCTCTGGTTGTCCTTGTCCTGCGCCGCGCGGCCCTCCGGGGGCACATTGGTCGTGACGGTGAAGCCGCCCTCGTACCCGATGACCGTCAGGTTCTTCTTCCGGCCGCCCTCGATGGCGTCGACGAGCTGCTGGTGGAAGCCCTTCAGCTCACCGCGCGTGTCGTCGAGGATCTTGTGGATGGTGGTGGCCTGCGTGTGCGCGTCGCTGAACTCGCCTGCCGTCTTGCCGATGAACTCTTTGGACACCTGGGCGTTCACACCGGCCCAGTCCGCCTTGTTCGCGGCCTGGTGCAGTTCGTCCTCGGCGTCCTTCTTCAGCGTTTCGAGATGCTTGACCAGCGTCGACCAGTCCTTGACGGCATCGTCCAGCAGCTTGAAGTCGGCGTCGCGCAGAGTGTCGAGGTCCATCGGTCTTCAATCCCCAGAGGTTACGAGCGGCAGTGGCTGAGTGAGTCGGTGAGAGGCGTGAGGCCGAAGTGGCGCCGTGCCGTGCCGTGTACGGCGCGCGCCGCTACCCGTCCTTCTTCTTGTCGCTCTTCTCGCCGTAGACCGGGTTCTTCTCGCCCGGCGCCCCGACCCGCTCGTCGAAGCCGGAGTCCAGTGCGGCGATGCTGCTCATCTGGCGCACGATGTAGTTGTCGTCACCGGAGTGGATCTTCTTGGTGACCTGCAGATGGTTGGTTATCTGCGCGCAGGCGTCCATCAGCGACTTCAGCTGCTCTTCCCACCGGTTCGACACATGCTGAAGCCCCGCGCCCAGCGCGAAGCCCTGCTTCGACAGGTCGGCAGCCGCGGAGTCACTGGTCGGGACGGCCACGCGAGCCTTGTCCCACAGCGCGTTGTAGAGGCTGTGCGCGGATTTGCTGATCTTGGTCAGCGAAGCGTTCGCGACCTTCAGATCGCCGAACGAACTCGGCCCTCCGGCGTGCCCCGGTGACCCGTCTCCAGGGTCCAACTGGTTGAGCTGCATCTGCGTGGACTGCCTCTCGGCAGCCTGAGTCTTGAGCTGCTCCCACTCGTCCCATGCCATGGGTGGACCCCTTCCCCCGTGCTGCTCGGCGCCGGAGCTCGTGCCAGGTGGCTGCCGTGGTTCCCGTCTGCGTAGTTGGTCGTCAACTTAGCAACCGGATACGACGGAGGAGGAGGGCAGGTCTTTTGTGCGTGGATTGTCCGGCGTGAAGGTTCGGGGGAGAGGCACATGGCCCCCGCTCGGCGGGCCGCTTCACGGGAACGGCACAGACTTCACATGGGTGGCACCTTGGCGGGGAGCCGGGCCTGCGCGGCGCATCCCGCTGCATCGGCCACTTTTCGGGCGACGGAGTTGAGGATCACCATGTGATCTCTGGCGGTGGCTTCGTCGCGCAGGGGATGCAAGGCGGAATACATCTGGCCTCTGACGAAACGGGTGTCGCCGATGAGTGAGTCTCCTGATCCGGTGGTCGGGCAGGTGAAGTAGAGATCGGCACCATACCTCCCGGTAGCCGCGTATGCCCCGACTGGAAAGGGGGCCAGCTCGCCGTCGAATTCCGTGAAGGGTTGCGGATGCTCCCTGACCGCAAGGAAGTCGATTTCAAGAAGGGGTTGGTCGCTGCCCTCAGTCGCCTCGTAGATGGCGCAACTGCTTCGCTCAGTCGTTTCGTCGTGCAGATGGGCTACGGATCTGGTCACCGAGAAGGTGTTGGGTTCACCGGCCGCGTTCGTTCCAGTGAGCTCCGTGAAGGCTTCGGCGCCTGAAAGGCGCCCCAGCGCGCCAGCGGCATCCACGCTGAGGGTGCCGTCGCAGAGTTCGCGGGCGGTGACGCCCATGGCCTCCTCCGCGTCGTCCAAGGGCTCAGTGCATGCGGACAAGAGCAACAGGGCGCCGATGGCCACGGTTCGCGATTTCAGGAGTCGCACATCAATCCTTGTAGGGAAGTCTGCCGCGGACCTGCGCCTCCGCTGTGCCCATGGCCAAGTATGTCGTCTTCAATTGCAGGGTGGTCTGCGCGACGTCCGCCCGGGTTTTCGCCTCCTGGTATGGGGCGAAGTAGGCGTCGTAACTCCTCCCGAGATCACCCGTCCCCTTTCGGTAGAACTCCCGGCTCGTGATCTGGGATCGCTCGACCGGATCTTCCTTCGCTTCGTCGCTTGCCTCATCGATCTCCTGACCGACGAAGGTATTCACCACCTGGCCGCCGAAATCAGCCGCCAGCGGGGCGACCGCGAAACCTGCTGCTGTTGATCCGGGGAGCGGTAGCGCGGCCACTCCCGCCCCGACAACGGCCCCCGCCAAGAGTTTGCCCCACTCTGTGGAGCGGCCGAGGGATTTGTTCGCTTCCTCGGACTCGGCCCCGTAGTCCGCCGATGCCTGCTGCACTCGCGAGTGGTCGAGGATTCCCCTTGCCTGCGCCTCGGTCATCAGGGCGTCGAGACCGTGGTCGTAATTGACCTCACTGGTGGGCGGATATCTGTCCAGGAGGCTGGAGGTGTAGAGGTGCTGCTGAGCGGTGACGATCCCGTGGGATGTCTCGTTCTGTCCCAGCACGCTGAGGAAGTCGATGGCTCCTTGGTTCCCGAACTCGGCTCGCGACCCGCCGTAAGCCTGGGGGAAATCATTGCCGCGTGCGTAGTCGCCCAGCCCCGAGAGGCTGTAGTTGAGGTCATCGATGTACGCGCCGGCCATCTTGCCCAGGCTGGTGGCCATCTCCGGCTGCTTGTGCAGCAGCTCCGGTCCGTCTTCACTGCCGTAGACGCAGGACACCTGCTCCATCACGTCCGCTGTGGCCGAGGTGCGATGATCGCCGCCCGCCTTGACCTGATCAGCCGTGGCGTCGAACGGGTAACCGGTCGTAGCGGCCTCCAGAGCGTGACCGAGTGAGGCACGGCCGGCCACATATCCATGGTCGCCCTCCAAAGTGACGTCGGAGGCCCAGACGCGCTCCTGCGTCAGATACTTGAGGTGGGCGTTGACCTCGTAGTCCTCATCGGTGGGGTCGACTGTGCTGTCGGGCGCGGCGAAGAACTGTGTCGAGGCGTCCGGGTTGTGTCCGAGTGCTTCAAGGAAGCCGGTCACGGGGTCCCGGCCGCGGTCGTTCTTGTAACCCCAGAAGTTGAGGTCGCCCTGGTTGGCGTTGTTGACCCAGAGGCTGATGCCTTCGCCGTTGACCTGTTCGTCGTAGGCGAGGAGTTCACGGCCGTAGTCGTTGAGGAACTGGTCGTCGTAGTCACCGAAGCGCATGAGGTTGCTCATGACGGCATAGCCGGTCGGATTGCCGGCGTCGTCGGTGCCGAGCTGGTGCGGGCCCAGCTCGATCACCCGCTTCTCCCAGCTCTGCATACGGTCGCTGTCGGAGAGCGTGGCCTGGCCGAGGACGATGCCGAGGTTCTTCTGGAGCTGCTTGGCCTGTTCCGCGCGTTCGGGGTCGTAGTCCCCCTGGAACGGGTCCGCGATGCCGGCCCAGAAGGCGAAGAGCCTCTTGGGGCCGGCCTGGGTGGCGAACTCCTCGGCGAAGAGGGGATCGTCCTTGTACTTGGCCAGAGCGGCGTTGAGCGCGGCCAGCTCCGTGTTCGTCACGTCGTGCGGGTCCTTGGCGAGGATCCTGGCCATCGCGTCGGCCTCGGCGATGGCCTTCGCCGCAGCGTCCCGATCGCGGTAACTGACGTCCCCGAAACCGTACTTGGCCTGGTCGACGATGAGGCGCAGCGCCTTGGCAGCCGTGGAATCGCTCTCGCCGGCCTTGTCGAGGATGCGCTGGATCTCGTCACGCGCCTCATCGACGTCCTTCTGTACAGCTGCCGCGCTCCTGCCCTCCGGCTCGGACCCGTCCTCGGAGCGGTCGGCGGCGGTGACGGTGAAGCCGCCCTTGCCGGTGTCGGACACCGCCAGCCGTTTCCTGACCGCGCGGTCGATGGCGTCGTTCAGCTGGGTGCGGTAGCCGATGAGCTCGCCCCGGGTGTCCTTGAGGATCCGGGCGATGGTGTCGGCCTGGGTGTGCGCGTCGGCGTACTCTCCCGCCGTCCTGTCGATGAACTCGCGGGTGACGGTGGCGTTCACGCCAGCCCACTTCGCCTTCCGCGCCTTGCCCTTCAGGTTCTTCTCCGCGTCGTCGGCCAGGGTGCGGAGTTGCTTCGCCATGCCCTCCCAGTCACCGATGGCCTCGCCGAGCTGGTGGAAGTTCCCGTACCGGAGTGCGTCGAGATCCATCGGTTCAGTCGGCCTTCCGCTCGTCGAAGCCTCGATCGAGGGTCTCGATGCCGCTCAGCACACCGGCGATGTGCACTTCGTCGCCCGCGTGCGCGCCCTTGGTGTAGTCGAGGTGATTGGAGATGTGGGCGGTGGCGTCGAGGAGCGACTGCACCTGGTCCACCCAGCGCTGCGCCACGTGGTCCAGGGCCGAGCCGATCTCGTAACCCTCGCTCCGCAGCCCGTCCGCGGCCTTCTGCGAGTTGGCCCTCGCGTGGTCGCCGTAGTGGTCGAACGCCTGGTACAGCTCGTACGCCGCGTTTCCGATCGCGGCGAGGTCGCTCTGACCGACCTCAAGATCACCCTGAGGGGTGTACGGCGCACCGCCGGGATCGGCGACGTGGTTGAGCTGCATGCCGGTGGTGTCCTGTCGATGCCGCACGGCCTCGCTCTTCAACTGCTCCCACTCGTCCCAGGCCACCGCAGGCCCCTTCCCCAGGCGCTGATCATCGACTGTGCGCTGCTCCCCGCAGGGCTCCGAGACCCACGGGGGAGAGCAGGCGGCGGCACGCTAGCAACGCCGGGTCTCTCCCTCCGCGCACCTCGGGGAGCCGCGACCGGCGTGGTGCGCGAGGTTGACGAGATCGCGAGTGGAACCGCTTCGGCGATGGACGGGTGGAGGTTTTGCAAAGATCGCAGAGGCAGGCGGCGGGTGGCGTGGGCAGGGGGCGAGCGCATCCCGCCGTCGGCCCCCGCGAACCGGCAAATCGGTCAAACGGTGGCGCGTACACCGGTCTCGTAACTGAGTTAAGACACACCACGGTTGGACCCGATGTGCAGGTTGACTACAGTGGTAAAAGCGTTGTCTGACGCAGCTCGCTTTGCGATCGTACGGCGAGCGAGAGGTCGGCCCGATCTGATCGAGTCGGTGGTTAACACGGGGAAACGGGGAGGAGCGTCGTGCTTCCAGCGGACATGGTGGGGGGCGTGTCGGCGGCCAGGGCGGCGGACCTGGAGGCCAGTGGTGAAGTGCTGAGCGACTTCGTGTCGCGGGTGGACGGGGTGCTGCGGACCCTTGAGGGGTCGGCCGGCAACCCCACTAGGGTGGGCGCGCAGACGATCAAGCCCACGTCGTTGAGCAGCGGTCGCTCCGACGTGTTCCCGGAGGCGCACAGCCTTTACACCCAGTACAACAGCGTGCACGAGCAGCTCACGACCCTGTCCAAGACGCTGCATCTGCAGATCGAGGCGATCGGGATCGCCGTCAAGGGTGCGTCCATCGGCTTCGATGCCCTTGAAGAGGACCAGCGGCGGCGGTTCTGGGCAATCCAGTGGGAGATCGACTCGATGCAGGACAAGCGGAGCGATCAGTACGCCGGCCAGGGCAAGTCTGAGATGGAGCTCTGACAATGACAGACGAGCAGCACAAGGGAGACGTGGAGCGCGTCTCCAACCAGAACTCCTTCGCTGACATCGCTCGTAACGTTGAGCACTCGGGGGGGAATGGGTTCTTCGACCGGTTGGTGACCAATCCTCTGCGGGCGGTGGTTGGCTCCACCGCGCCAGGCAAGGCGGTCTTCTCCAGCACGGACTTCGACGCCAAGAACCTCGACCTCAATGAAATGATCGACCTGGTCGAGCAGACGAACTCCGAGGACCTGGAGTCCTCCGGCAAGGCTCTGTGGGACGCACGCGACGCCATCAAAGCTGCGGCGGACGAGCTCAAGGGTCGTATCGACAAGCTTCGCTGGAAGGGGCAGGCGGGCGAGGCCTTCCGCGGGTGGGGCGGCTCGCTCGTCACCAGCACCACCGACCTGAGCGAGTTCGCGGGCAAGGCCGGCGACCAGATCACTGCCGCGGCCATGGGCCTCGCGTCGGTTCGCGCTGCCATGCCGGCGCGTGACCCGAGGAATCTCAAGCGTCCCGAGAGCTTCACCGACGCCGAGAAGACCGCGAAGAAGGACGACTACGACGCTGCGGTCAAGGTGGAGAAGGACCGTCAAGAGGCGATCAACCAGATGAACCGGTTGGCGTCGTACTACGCGGTCTCCAGCCAGCAGTTGGCTGCGCTGCAGGAGAAGCCCCCCACGTTTCAGTCGATGCCCGACGTTGGAGTGCCCAGCCCGCAGCAACACTGGGGATCACCCGAAACCGGCGGGGCCGCGGTAGGCGGGGCTGCTGGAAGGGCTGCCGCTGCGGAGTATCAAGCGCCGGTCGAGCAGCAGGGGCGCGCCCGTGCGGAGGGCGTCAGCGATGCGCCGACGTCGACTACGCCCGCCACTGGGAAGGTCACGCTCCCGGACAGTGCTGTCGGTACAAACATCGACAGTGTGGGCACTCTGCCGCCGACCACGACCACACCTGTGACGGGACACACCCCGCCGATCGCCGCGACACCGCCGGCCACCACCGGCCCGTCGGGCATGTTCGACAACTACGGACCTTCCGTTCCCGGGCGCGCGTCCGGTCGGACCACTGGCGGATCCGGGGGTCTTCGTAACCCTGTGACCGCGCAGGGCCGTTCTCAGCCAGGTCTGACCAACTCCGCCAATGGGCGGACCTCCGGCCCGGGTGGCACCAATCAGATGGGCCGCCCGACCGCGACCGGTCAGGCGACCGGCAGGGGCGGCGGTTCCGGTTCCAAGCCGTTCCCGATGGGGCAGTCCGGTGTGTCAGGCGGCACCCCGCGTCAGTCCGGTGCGACGGGCCAGCGGGGCAGCGGTCCCGCCACCGGAGCCGGCCGTGCGAACGGTGTCGTCGGAGGACGGCCCGCTCCCACCGGTGGCGCCACGGCGAAGGGCGGCTCGAGGATTCCTCGGGGCACGGTGATCGGCAACGGTTCCGTGAACAACGGACGACCGTCGGCCGGTGGCGTCGGACAGCGTGGCGTTGTCGGAGCGCCTCAGACCGGAGCGAGGCCCGGTGCGGGTGCTGGCGCCGGCGGTACCTCTCGTGGTGGCTCCACGGGAGGGGCGAGGCCGGTGACGGGAAGTCCGACGGGACGTAATTCGGCCGTCCAGTCGGAGCGGAACGGCATGACCCGCGGAGGAGCAGGTCTCGTCCGGGGGCCCGGCGGCCGGGGCAAGCCTGACGACGAGCGGGACGAGCAGGGCACCCCGCGTCCCGACTACCTCGTCGAAGACCCGGAGACACACCTGCCTAACAGGCCGCGGCGCGACGTGCCGCCGGTCGTCAACTGAGCTCTAGCGAGGACTGAGAACACCATGAAGTCAGGGACGCTCCTCCGGACGTGGTGCGGTAGGCGAGTGCGTACTGTGGGCGCAGTCGTCGGCACCCTGGCTGCCGTGGGCGTGGGGCTGGCCCCGAACGCCGCTGCGGCTGACGCCAAGTCGCAGCAGTGGTACCTGGAACCCATGCAGACCGAGCAGATGTGGAAGGTCAGCACGGGTGAGGGAGTCAAGGTCGCTGTCATCGACAGCGGGGTGAACGCGAACACGCCGTCGTTGAAGGGCCAGGTGCTCGTCGACGAGGTACCCAAGTCGGTCGCCTACCGTCCCACCGCCGATTACACGGGCCACGGAACCACGATGGCCGAGTTGATCGCCGGAACGGGCGCAGGAGGCGGAATCCAGGGCCTGGCGCCGGGAGCAAAGATCGTCCCGTATCGAGTACAGCTCGAAGGGATTGAAGAGGGGGCTGAGAAGGAGAAGACGCCGCTGTCATGGCAGGCGTTGAGGGCGGCGGCGGACACTGATGTCAAGATCATCAGCATGTCGATCGGCGGTATGACCTCGGAAGAGGGCAAGGCCGCTGTCAAGTACGCCGCCTCCAAGGGCAAACTCCTCGTTGCAGCCGTAGGTAACGACGGTCATCCGGACGCGCCGGCCATCTATCCCTATGTGATCGGTGCGTCAGCAGTCGATTCCACGGGCACTGTGTCGGAATTCGCCCAGAAGTCCTCGAACGGATTCGCTGACCTCTCAGCGCCTGGTGAGGACCTTCCTGGATGGTGCGATGCAACGTTCCGTGAGTACTGCACATACGGCGGCACGAGTGACGCCACCGCCCTCGTCTCCGCCTCCGCCGCCCTCATCTGGTCCGCCCACCCCGACTGGACCGTCAACCAGGTGACGCGGGCCCTGCTCGACACCGCCAGTCGGTCGTGGCCGAAGGACGAGCCGAGCAAGTACGCGGGGTACGGTCTGATCCGTCCCCGGGTCGTCCTCGCGGACCCCAACTACGACGCCGGGGCCCCGGATGTCGATCCGTTGGCGAAGATCAATGGTGGGGACGTGCTCGCGAAGGCCGGGGCGAAGGACGCGCAGGACGGTGGGGGGAGTGACTCCGCCGGTGGAGCCGAGCCCGGTGCCTCCGCTTCTGCATCAGGCGCGTCACAGGCCCCGGAAAAGTCTTCAACCGGGGGAACTTCGGCGGCAGGATCGAGCACCGAGGCCGCCGACGACAGCAACACCTTGTGGATCTCCCTGGGTGCCGTGGCCGCGGTGATCGTGGTCGGCGGTGCCGGTGTGGCCGTGATGCGGGCGCGCCGGGCCAGGTGATGTGATCAGCCGCCGAGTCAAGTGGTCGCACAGCCGTGGACCACGGGGGACGGCGTCAGCGGTGCCAGCGCCTCACAGCCGCGGGGCGATGGCACGGGACCGATCGACCGGATAACAGACAGTGGAAGGAAGGCTGGTCATGGCTACCGACCAGAAGCTTGAAGATGCAGCAGTAGTCCAGATGCAGAAGCAGATGTTCGAGAAGTACGAGAACATCCGCAAGCGGGTGCACAACCTGCAGGGCGTCATCGACGGCCTCGAGGGCCAGTGGCAGGGTATCGGCCGTGCCGAGTTCGACAAGAAGCAGTACGAGATCAACGAGTCGCTGAAGAACATCGGCGGCATCCTCGGCGAGGTCATGGAGGCCATGACCACGGCGCGCAACATCAAGGACACCAAGGAAGACGAGGTCCGCGCCTCCGTCAACCGGATCAACCTCCAGGACGGGGCCCCCACGGTCCAGTCGTCTGCTTTCAACTCCATGTGATGCCCGCCCCTCGGGGCACCGAGCGGCACCGAGCAGTACAGGGCAGTACAGAGCAGCACGCTGGCAGTCGACCGGACATCACCCGGCAGCACCCGGAATTCGAGCGAGACGAGGTAGGCAGGCATGAGCCGTAACAACGACGGTCTTTCCGTAACTTATGACGGTCTGGACTTCGCGGCCACGACCATCGGTAACGAGGCGAAGCAGCTGGAGCAGGACCTCCAGGAGCTGCGCAAGCTCGTCGAGAGCAGCAAGCAGTACTGGGCCGGTCAGGCTCAGGACCAGTTCGGTGAGAAGCTGCGCCGCTGGGACAAGGAAGCCAACGACATCCACCAGGCGCTGACGGGCATCGGCCACGTCGTCGGCCAGTCCGGTGGTACGTACATGGAAGGCGACAAGAAGGCCGCCAGCTACTTCCTGTAGGTCACGGCCGGTTCGCACAGCAGCAGGCAGTTCCAGGGTGGGCGCGCGCGGGAGGCGCCCACCCTGCTGTTGTGCCGGGCGTCGGCGGCACGTGCGGTACGAGTGAACGGGGTTCAGCCACATCATGGGGTCACAGGGCAGGCGGCGGCGTCTGCGCGTCGTGGGCGCGCTGGCGGGTGCCCTCGTCGTATCGGCCGCGCCCGCCGCCGGACCGGCTCCGATCGCCGGAGCGGCAGCCGCGGCCCCGACCGCCACCACGCTCGACGACGTCCAGGCCCAGCAGTGGTACCTGGAGCCGATGCAGGTCGAACAGATGTGGAAGGCCGGCACCGGGGAGGGGGTCAAGGTCGCCGTCATCGACAGCGGCGTGAACGCCGACACACCCTCGCTGAAGGGGCAGGTCCTCGTCGACGAGGTGCCCGAGGCGGTCGGCCATCGGCCCACCGACGACTACACCGGACTGGGCACGACCATGGCCGAGTTGATCGCCGGCACCGGGGCCGGAGGCGGCATCCAGGGGCTGGCGCCGGGTGCCAGGATCGTGCCGTACCGCGTCGAGCTCGACACCATGCGCGCCGGGGCCGAGGAGAAGCGGAAGACGCCCGACCTCTCGGAGGCGCTCACGGCCGCCGCCGACACGGATGTGAAGATCATCAACATGTCCCTCAGCTCGCGCTGGCTGACCGGCAACGAGGAGGCGGCCGTCGAATACGCCGCCTCCAAGGGCAAGTTGCTGATCGCCTCCGTCGGGAACGACGGAGGGAAGGAGGGCGAGATCGGGTATCCGGCGCGTGATCCGTACGTCGTCGGCGTGACCGCCTCCGACTCCTCCGGCACGGTGTCGAAGACCGCCTCCTACGGCGACCACGTCGACCTCGCGGCCCCCGGTGACAAGATCCCCCGCTGGTGCGACGCCGACTTCGCCGCCTACTGCGCCGGCGATCCCGACACCCGTCCGGCCGCCGCCCTCGTCTCCGGCGCCGCCGCGCTGATCTGGTCCGCACACCCCGACTGGACGGTGAACCAGGTGACCCGCGCGCTGATCGACACGGCCGGGCGGTCCTGGGACAAGGACAACCCGAGCAAGTACCTGGGCTACGGCCTCATCCGGCCGCGCAAGGTGCTGGAGGACGCCGGCTACGACGCCGGTGCCGCGGACGTCGACCCGCTCGCGAAGGAGAACGGCGGCGACCTGCTGGCCGCGTCCGGCGCCGAGGCCGGTGACGACACGCCCTCCGACGGCGGGCAGGACACGGCGGACAGTTCCGTCTCCGCCGCCTCCACCGCACCACCCCCCAACCACTACGACCCTCTCTGGCTCTCCCTGTCCGCGGCCGCCACGGTGATCGGTCTCGCCACCACGGTGATCGCCCTGCTCCAGCTGCGGCGCGGCCGCACGGCGTGGCAGAGGTGAACATGCCCGCTGCCGACACCGGCGCCCGGCGGATCGGCCCGTACACGGTCGTCACCCGGCTGGACGGCGCGAGCACCGTCACCGGCACGGCCGTGCCCGAGCACCGCTTCATCGCCCGCAGCGCCGACGGCGACCGCACCGTCCTGATCGGCACCCCGCTGCCGGCCACCGACCCGCGGCGGTACATGGCGGAGGCCGAGGCCTCCCGCTATCTCCTCGGTCCCTGGATCCTCCCGGCCGCCGAACTGGCCGCACCCGGCGACCGTCCCTGGTACGCCCGCCCCTACCTGCCCGTCCTGCCCCTCCCGACCGCGCTCGCCGTGCTCGGCGGGCCGCTGCCCGAGCGCACCGTGCGCGCGCTCGGCGTCGCCCTCGCCGAGACCCTGGCCGTTCTGCACGGCCAGCAGCTGGCCCACGCCGGACTCTGCCCCGCCGCCGTGCTGCTCGCCGCGGACGGGCCCCGGCTCACCTGCTTCGGCGCGGTGCGGGCCGCCGCGCCGGAGGGCGCCCCGCGGCACGACGTACCGGGGCTCGACGCCGGCAGCCTGCCGCCCGAGCAGGCGTCCGGCGGTCTGCCGCGCGCCATGGGCGATGTGTACGCCCTCGGCGCGACGCTCGCCTACGCCGCCACCGGCCACACCGTGCCCGCACGGGAGGAGCTGCCCCCGGCGCTGCGCTCCCTCGTGGCGCGCTGCCTGGCCCGCGACCCCGCCGACCGACCCCAAGTCGCTCACGTCATTGATGAGTTGAGCGAGTCGGGCGCCTCCCAAGGCGCCCGCGCCGAGGCACTGCTCGTCCCCGGCTGGCTGCCCCCTCGGGTCGTGGCCGCACTCGCCCACCAGTCGGCCGCCGTACTGTCCGCGGAGGTCGAGCCGCCCACCCCCGCGCCCGCCGCCCTCACCGCCGCGCCCGCCGCCCCCGTTCCCGCGCCCGCCCCCGCGCCGACCCCCGCCCCGGCCCCGCACCCCGGTCCCTGACCGGTCACGACGACGAGAAACCCATGCCGCTTCCCCTCGCCCACGACGACCCCGCCGCCCTCGGCCCCTACCGGCTCATCGCCCGGCTCGGCAGCGGCGGCATGGGCACCGTGTACGCGGCGCGCTCCGCCGGCGGCCGTACCGTCGCGCTCAAGACCATGCACCCCGGGATCGCCGCCGACCAGGCCGCCCGCACCCGCTTCCGGCTCGAAGTGGACGCCGCCCGGGTCATCGGCGCCGAGTTCGGCGCGCGGGTCGTCGACGCCGATCCGCTCGCGCCGACGCCCTGGCTGGCCACCGAGTACGTCCTCGGACCGCCGCTGGACGAGGCCGTGGAGGTGGCGGGGCCGCTGCCCGAGCCGGCGGTGCGGGTGCTCGGGGCCGCACTGTGCTCGGCACTCGGGCTGCTGCACCGGTCGGAGGTCGTCCACCGCGACCTCAAACCGTCCAACATCCTGGTCACCGCGTACGGGCCGAAGCTCATCGACTTCGGGATCGCGCGCGCCATCGGGGACGACCGGCTCACCCGGCTCGGCGCCGCGGTGGGCACGCCCGCCTTCATGTCACCGGAGCAGGCGACCGGGCAGGACCACGACGCGGCCGGGGACGTCTTCGCGCTCGCCGGCGTCCTCGTCTTCGCCGCCACCGGACGGGCCCCGTTCGGCCACGGCCAGACCCAGGACCTGCTCTACCGGGTCCGCTACGGCGAGCCCGACCTCACCGGCGTACCCGCCGGCCTCCTCCCGCCGCTCACCCAGTGCCTCGACAAGAACCCCTTCCGCAGGCCGACCACCGCCGAGCTGGCGGCCCGGCTCCACGACGGCACAGGTCACTTCGCGGACCGGCTGCCCGACGCGCTGCTCGCGGAGATCGCCCGCCGCGCCACCGAGGTCTGGCAGCTCACCCCGCGGCGACTGCCCGCCCCGCCCCGGGAGGACACCGCGCAGGAACCGCCGGCCGCGGCGGTGTCGCGACGGCGGCTGCTGCTGGCGGGCGGCGGGCTGGCGATCGGGGCGGTGGCCGCGGGCGCCGGGGCCTGGGCGTGGAGCCGGGACTCCGGCACCGCGCCCCTCGCGCCGGTCGTGGGGCCGAGCAACAGCGTGCTGCCGACGAAGAAGCTCGACTCGCTCTGGCAGCTTCAGGTCGCCGACCCGCCCGACGACTCGATCCCGGCGACGCCGCTCGTCGTGGGCGATCTCGTCGCGCTGGTCGCCGGCAAGGGGCTGGCGGGCATCGACGCCGCCTCGGGTGACGTCTCGTGGTCGTCGGACCAGCTGGAGCCGACCTGGCAGGTGGCGACGGACGGCCGACGGCTGATCCGGCTGGTGCGGCCGGAGGGGTCCGAGGGCAACGCGGGCAAGCCCGGCGGCTTTCCGCTCGTCATGGCGGCCGTGGACGTCGCCCGCGGTACGACGGTGGAACCCTTCGCCGAGTTCACGGACGTCAACGGCGTCCTCGACTACAGCCAGCTCCTCTGCACGGCCGACGACGTCGCCTACGTGGTGGCCGGCCGCGGCGCGTACGACAGCTACTTCACGGCCTCGCAGACCTGGTCCCTGTTCGCCGTCGACATCGCCCGCGGCCAACGGCTGTGGAGCACTGCGCTGCCGGCCCGTGAACCGGGCTCGGACCGCCTGTACTTCATCACCGCCCGCGTCGTCGGGCGCCACCTGGTGGCGCTGCGCGAGACCGACGACGGCACGGTCCGGCTCGTCGTCCACGACACCGGCACGGGTGCCGTCCGCTGGGAGAAGTCCGTCGACGGCCGCGCACCGGACCAACTCCGGCTGCCGCTCGCGACGGACGCCCGCACCCTCTACCTCGGCAACGGCCCCCTCCAGGCGCTGCGGCTGAGCGACGGCCGCGAGCTGTGGAACTCCTCGACCGAGCGCCCGGGCCGCACCTACGGCCCTCCGGCCGTCGTCGGTGACGTGGTGTACGCCGTCGAGAAGGGGCTCGGACTCGTCGCCGTCGACTCCGCCACCGGACGAGTGCGCTGGACGGAGAAGGGCGGCGGGGGAGCGGACGCGGACCTGACCGCCGCACCCGTCATCGGCACCGATCACGCGTACAGCAGGCGCTCCTCGGCGCTGTGGGCGATCGACCTCTCCTCCCGTACGCCCGTGCGCTCCTACCGGACGACCGGCGACCGCTTCATCGCCCACGAGAAGGCGGGGGTGACCGTCGCGCTCGGCGGCAAGTTCCTCGCGGCCTTCCCCCTCCAGTGACCCGCACCCGCTCAAGAGAAGGCGATCAGCGATGAAACCCCTGGGCACCGGCGACCCGCTCCGCCTCGGGCCGTACCGCCTGCTCGGCGTGCTCGGCGAGGGCGGCATGGGCAAGGTGTACGTCGGCCAGGACCGGGACGGGACCGTCGCCGCCGTGAAGGTGCTCCGCCCCGAACTCGCCCACGACCAGAACCTCTCCCAGCGCTTCGTGCGCGAGGCCCTCGCCGCGCAGGCGGTCCGCAGCCCCGGCGTGGCCGCGGTGCTCGGCGCGAGGACCGAGGGCGGGCGGCCCTGGATCGCCACCGAGTTCCTCGCGGGCCCGACCCTGGACGAGGCGGTCGACCGGCACGGGCCGCTCGACGAGCCGAGGGTGCGCGCCCTCGCGGTGTCGATCGCCCGCACGCTGACGGACGTGCACACCGCCGGGTTCGTGCACCGCGACCTCAAACCGCAGAACATCGTGCTGACGGCGACCGGGCCCCGGGTCATCGACTTCGGCATCGCCCGCCCCGAGCACGGACTGACGCTGACCACCACCGGCCAGATCCCGGTCACGCCGGGATACGGCGCCCCCGAGCAGGTCCTGGGCCGGCGCGTGACCTCCGCCGCGGACGTGTTCTCGCTGGGTGCCGTGCTCGTCTACGCGGCGACCGGGCAGCGCGCCTTCCAGGGCGGGCATGTGGCCGCGGTGCAGTACGAGGTCGTCCACGGCGAGCCGCAGTGGCACGGCCTGTCCCCGCAGCTGCACGCCCTGATCGCGCCCTGCCTGGCCAAGGACGAGGCCGCACGGCCGGCCACCGGTGAGATCGCCACCGCGTTCACCGCGCCCCGCGACAGCGCCCGGCTCTGGACGCGCGGCCCGCTCGCCGCCGAGATCGAGGAACGCCGCAGCCGGATACGGCAGCTCACCGCGCCCCCGGACACGGCCGCTCCCGCCGCCCTGCCCCGGCGCCGGCTGCTCACCGGTCTGGCCGCCGGCGGCGCGATGCTCGCCGTGGGCGGCGCCACCACGGGCTGGTGGCAACTGGAGGAGAAGTCGCGCAAGGAGGCCAGGGAGGCGCTGTTCCGCCTTCCGCCGGCCGTCGAGACGCCCAGCGCCCGGCTGCTCGACGCGGACGCCGGTGACTACGTCGTCGGCGAGTCCCCGAAGGCGCTGTGGAGCGTGTCCGGCGTCGTCGCCGACGAGTCGCCCGCCCCGCTCCCGGTCCGCGACGTCGTGATCGTCGGGGTGGACGACGGGATCGCCGCCTACAACGTCGTCGACGGCAAGAAGCGGTGGGAGCGGTCGGGGCTGCGGCCCGGCCGGTATCTGTCGCTGTCCGACCGGCTGATCGCCGCCGTCGACACGGAGGGAACGCTGACGACCTTCGTGCCGTCCACCGGCGAGGCCAGGTGGACGGTGGCCGCCGACGTGAAGGCGCTGCTCGGCGCGGACCAGGACGTCGTCCACGTCCTCACCCAGGACGACCGGCTGTGCGCTGTGGGGCGTTCCGACGCCCGGGTCCGCTGGACCGCCGCGCTGCCGGCGAGGTACCGCGGCATGCTGACCGCGAAGGCGGCCCTCGGCGGCGGCCGGCTGGTGCTCCCGACGACGGACGGCCATGTCCTGGCGGTCGCGGCGGACGACGGCCGGTTCGTCTGGGAGCGGCGCGACCAGGCCGAGAAGGCCTCCGTCGCGCCCGTCGCCCGGAACGGGGTGGTGTACCTCAACGGCAGGACGCTGACCGCGCTCAGGATCACCGACGGCGAGAAGATCTGGTCCCGCGAGACCAAGGACATGTACGACATCCCCGCGGAGTGGGGCCCGGTGACGGTCCACGGCGGCTCCGTCTACGCGGTCGGCGGGATGCTGCCCGAGCGCCTGCGCACCGGGGACGGCAGCAGGGTCTGGCGGGCCAGGAAGAGCGGCAGCGGCAACAGCCCCCTGCTCGTCCAGGGCACCGGCGTCTGGATGTACGACGACGCGTACCGCACCGCCGTGAACGCGGTGTACGAGTCGGACGGCTTCGAGGGCTGGACCTACGAGCTGCCCGAGGCCGATCACCACGACCTGGCGGTCGCCGGCAACCGGGCCTTCGTTCGCAACGACGCCTCCCTCCACGCCCTCCCCGTGTTCTGACCCGCCGCACGCCTTTCCCGTGTTCTGACCCGCCACACGCCTTTCCCGTGTGCTGACCCGCCGCCACGGACACCGCCCCGGAACGGCCGAGGGGCCGCGCCCGCCGAAGCGGACGCGGCCCCATGCCGGCGTGGTACCCGTCACCGGTACGAGTCCGGCACCTGCCCCACCTGAACCAGCGGCTTCCCCCGCTTGCGCGACACGAACACGCCCCGGCCCGGCGGCATCGGGCGCGGCCGGACACCGCCCAGCAGATCGCCCTCGTTGGGATCGCCCGCCAGGACCATGCCCTGGGCGCCGAGTTCCTTCATGCGCTGCATGAACGGCTCGTAGCCGGCGCGGCCCGCGCCCGCCGTGGAGCGGGCGATGATGAAGCGGACGCCGACGTCCCGGGCGAACGGCAGGAGTTCGGTGAGCCCGGACAGCGGGTTGCCGCTCGACGTGGACACGAGGTCGTAGTCGTCGATGACGATGTACACCGTCGGGCCCTGCCACCAGCTGCGGTCGCGCAGCTGCTCGGGGGTGACCTCCGCGGTCGGGGTGCGGCGCTGCATCAGGTTGGCCAGCGCGTCCATGTGGTGCTGCATCTGGTTGGACATGGGGATGTACTCGGCCAGATGCGAGTCCGGTGTCACACCGAGCAGGGAGCGGCGGTTGTCGACGACGAAGAGCTTCGCCTCGTTGCCGTCGTAGCGCTCGGTGATGCGCTGGATGAGCAGCTTCAGCAGGTTGGACTTGCCGGACTCGCTCTCGCCGAAGACCAGGAAGAACGGGTCCTGCTCGAAGTCGACGAAGACCGGCTCCAGGTTGTCCTCGTCGAGCGCGAAGGCGACACCGCGGTTCGGGAAGCGGTTGCCGGGCGGCAGCTGCTGCGCCG
Source organism: Streptomyces sp. NPDC001532 (assembly GCF_040298625.1). Classification (NCBI taxonomy): domain Bacteria; kingdom Bacillati; phylum Actinomycetota; class Actinomycetes; order Kitasatosporales; family Streptomycetaceae; genus Streptomyces; species Streptomyces sp. NPDC001532. The sequence continues at coordinate 12,879 of NZ_JBEPAL010000005.1, read as the reverse complement.
GGAACTCGCGCGGGAGCAGCCGCACCTCGGGCGCGCCCGGCTGCTGCCAGTGCCGGGAGACCTCGGCGGCGAGGGCCTGCGTCGCCTCCGCCAGGTCCGTGTCGGAGGACAGGCCGTCGATGCGCGGGACCGCCGCCATGAAGTGCTGCTTCTGCGGGGTCTGGCCGCGGCCCGGGACACCGGTCGGCACGTTCGCGGCGACCTTGCGGTCGAACTCGGAGTCCATGGGGTCGCCGAGCCGCAGCTCCAGGCGGTTCATCAGGTGGTCCTTGAGGTTGGACCGGACCTCCATCGACCGCGAGGCGGTGAGGATCAGGTGCATGCCGTAGCCGAGGCCGCGCGCCGCGATGTCGATCACGGCCGGCTCCAGGCCGTCGTAGTCCTGGCGGAAGTTGCCCCAGCCGTCGATGACCAGGAAGACGTCACCCCACGGCTGGTCGGTCGTGGAGATCTCGCCGCGCGCGCGGCGGGTGCGGAACTCGGCGATCGAGGAGATGCCCGAGGTGCGGAAGTACTCCTCGCGGCGGGTCATGATGCCGTACACCTCGGCGACCGTACGCCGGACCCTCTCCGGGTCCAGACGCGAGGCCACGCCGCCCACGTGCGGCAGGCCCGCCACGGACGCCAGACCGCCACCGCCGAAGTCCAGTCCGTAGATCTGCACCTCCTGCGGGGTGTGGGTGAGCGCGAACGAGGCGACGATCGAGCGCAGCAGCGTCGACTTGCCGGACTGCGGACCGCCGAGGATCTGCATATGGCCGGCCGCGCCGCCGAAGTCGGTCCACAACGGGTCCCGGCGCTGCTCGTACGGCTTGTCGACGATGCCGACGGGGATGACGAGCCGGCCCGCGCCCTCGTAGCCGGGCTGGGTGAGACCGCGGCCCGGGACGGCCGCGAGGCCGGGCAGCAGCGAGTCCAGCGAGGGCGGGCTGTCCAGCGGCGGCAGCCACACCTGGTGGGCCGCCGGGCCCTGCGCCTCCAGTCGCCGCACGATCACGTCGAGCACGGTGTCGGCGAGCGCGTCGTCGGTCTGGTCCGGCTGCTCCTCCTGGCGCTGCCGCGGCACGGCCACGTACTGCACCGGCACCTGCGAGGCGGTGAACAGGGCGGGCCTGCGGTCCACCGGGAGCGGCCCGCCGAACGCGGCGGCCTGCTGGGAGCTGGAGCGGTACACCCCGGAGACGTACGCCGCCTTGAAGCGGACCATCTCGTCCGTGCCGTGCTTCAGGAAGCCGGAGCCGGGCACGTTCGGCAGCTCGTAGGCGTCCGGGACGCCGATCGCGGCGCGCGACTCGGCCGCCGAGAACGTCCGCAGACCGATCCGGTACGACAGATAGGTCTCCAGGCCGCGCAGCCGGCCCTCCTCCAGGCGCTGCGAGGCCAGCAGCAGGTGCACGCCGAGCGACCGGCCGATCCGGCCGATCTGCACGAACATCTCGATGAAGTCCGGCTTGGCGGTGAGCAGTTCGCTGAACTCGTCGATGACGAGGACGAGCGAGGGGATCGGCTGGAGCGCGGCACCGGCCGCGCGGGCCTTCTCGTAGGCGTGGATGTTGGCGTAGTTGCCCGCGTCGCGCAGCATCTCCTGGCGGCGGTTGAGCTCGCCGCGGATCGAGTCGCCCATGCGGTCGACCAGGGTCAGGTCGTCGGCGAGGTTGGTGATGACCGCGGCGACGTGCGGCAGTTGGGCCATTCCCGCGAAGGTCGCACCGCCCTTGAAGTCGGCGAGGACGAAGTTCAGCGTCTCGGAGGAGTGCGTCACCGCGAGGCCGAGGACCAGGGTGCGCAGCAGCTCGGACTTTCCGGAGCCGGTGGCGCCGACGCACAGGCCGTGCGGGCCCATGCCCTCCTGCGCGGCCTCCTTCAGGTCGAGCATCACGGGCCGGCCGTCCTCGCCGACACCGATCGGCACGCGCAGCCGCTCGGACTGCGAGCGGGGCCGCCAGGTGCGCCGGGGGTCGACGCCCGCCGCGTCGCCGAGGTTCAGCAGATCGGTGAACTCCAGGTTGGCGAGCAGCGGTTCGTCGTCGTCCCCGCCGGACGCCACCCGCAGCGGGGCCAGCTGCCGGGCCAGTGCCTCCGCCGCCTCGTAGGGCAGGACGTCGGGTGTGCCCTCGTAGACCATGCCGTGGCCCGACTCCAGGCGCAGTTCGCGCGGGTGCACGACGACGGAGAGGTCGCCGCGGCCGGTGGTGAGCTCACCGGGCACCACTTCCAGGACGGTGATGCCCTGGAGGCCTTCGGGGCTGGCGAGCAGCGAGGTCGGCGGCAGCGAGACACCGTCGAGGACGACCACCACGTGCGGCTGCTCGGGGACCGGCGGCGCGGACGGGTGGAAGCGCGGGCGGCCCTCGAGCCGGTTGCCCAGCAGTTCCTCCAGCTCCATCGGGTTGGTGGTGATCAGCCGCCGGCTGCCGGCGCCGTCCGCCTCGCCGCGCGCCTGGAGGTGCGGCAGCCACTTGGTCCACTCCCACTCGGGCGCGGACTCGCGCGCGGTGGCGATCGCGATGACGAGGTCCTCGGGGGAGTGCAGCGAGGCGAGGGACGCGGTCACCGCGCGGGCGGCGCCGCGCACGGTGGCCGGCTCGCCGCTGATCGACACGTGGTAGAAGGCGCGCAGCGAGACCGCCATCGGCAGGTCCTCGAGCGTGCTGTGGGTGGCCAGGAAGCGCTGCATGGCACCCGCCGTCAGCGGCTCCAGCTGGTCCACCGGCGCGGTCTCCGGCGGGAGCAGGGGAGTGGCCAGGGCCTGCGGGCCGAGGCCCACGCGGACCTGCCCGAAGTCCTCGTCACCGGAGCGACGTTCCCAGACCCGGCTGCCCTCGGCGACCAGCGCCCACAGTTGCTCCGGCGAAGGGTGCAGGTAGTACTGGGCGTCGCGCTGGGCCTCGGCGGTCTTCTGCGCCTGCCTGCGGGTCTGCGACAGGTACCGCAGATAGTCGCGGCGGACGTCCGCGATCTGGCCCTGGGTGCCGCGCCGGTAGCGGATGAGCATCGCGATGCCCATGGCGACCGTGGAGGCCACCATCACCATGCCCATGATCTTCATGAACGGCTGGGCCTGGGGATTGAAGAAGAACACCACGGACCCGCCCATGCCGAGCATGGGCAGGAGTTGCATCAGCGCGCCCTCCTGCTGACCGCGCGGCAGCTCCGGCGGCGGTTGCAGCACGACCTCGTCCGTGGGCACTTCCCTCGGCAGTGCTCTCGGTGGGCGCTTGACGACGATGTGGCTCACTTCGCACCAATTCCCTTGCCGGACCGACCGTTCCGTCCGCCGCCCCGTGTCCGGCGAACGTCGGTCGCGAAGCGCGATCCTACTGACAACCACCGACAACGGTGGGCGGTAGGGTGCCCGTGAGACGTGTGAGCAGTTGCGAATCGGACCCCGACAAGCCGGGCAATCCGCACTGTTCGATGTGTGTGCTTCCCGTCTGCTCCCGGGCAACGCGGTCGCTGCCGGGCAACGCGGCGCATTACCGGCGGCGCGGGCGGCGCGGCACAACGTACACAGGATCGTTACAGGCGGTCGCGTGCTCGACGCCGCGGCCGACGTCACCACCGACGAGGGGGAACAACAGGTGAGCATGACGGCCTCCGCGCCGGCCGGCGCGACCGGCGGAGCGGGCACCGGAGCCCCTTCCGGGGCGGGAACCGGGTACGGGTTCTGCCGGGTCACCATCGTGGCCCCCGACAGCCGCATCGACGTGGCGCTGCCCGACGACGTGTCGGTCGCCGACCTCTACCCGGAGATCCTGCGGCTGTCGCAGCAGAGCTCCGCCGAGGGCGCCCCGGTCGGCTACCACCTCGTCCGCCGGGACGGCACCGTCCTCGACGGATCCCGCTCCTTCGCGGCCCAACGCATCCTGGACGGCGAGCTGCTGACGCTCCGTCCGTTCGCCGAGTCACTGCCGCCCGCGGTCTTCGACGACGTCTCCGAGGCGGTGGCCTCCGCCGTCACCCAGGACCGCACGCTGTGGAACGGCACCCTCACCCGCGCCGCCGGCCTGGTCGCGGGCGGCGTGCTGCCCGCGCTGCTCGCGTTCGTGGTGTGGAGCTCGGAGCTCCGCCACGACATGAACGGCCTCCAGGGCATCATCGCCGCCGTCGCCGGCGTCCTCCTGACCACCCTGGCGTGCGTCCGCGCGCGGGTCTACGACGACCGGGGCTCCGCGGTCGCGCTCGGCCTGGGCGCCCTGCCGAACATGGCCGTGGCCGGCTCCGGACTGCTCCCGCTGTCGGAGGGCCAGGGCATCGGACGCCTCCAGTTCCTGCTCGCCTGCGCGGCGGTGCTCGTCGCCTCCGTGGTGCTGACGCTGGTGTCGCCGAGCGGCGACGGCCCCTTCGTGGCCTTCGTGTTCGCCTCCACGATCGGTCTGCTGACCACGTTCGTCGCGATGCTGACGGAGCTGAGGCCGATCGAGACGGCAGCCGTCTGCGCGCCGCTCGCGGTCTGCGCGCTCGCCTTCCTGCCCGGCCTGTCCATGCGCTTCGCCCGGCTGCCCATCGGCTTCGAACCGCCCAACCCGGCCCGCGGTTACGCCGACGAGGAGACCGCCCAGCAGGAGCCCGTCGACACCCAGCGCATCGCCGCCCAGGTCCGCCGCGGCCACGAGCTGCTCGTCGGCCTGGTCGGCGGCTGCGCGCTCGTCACGGTCGGCGCCTCGATCGTCCTCGGCTTCTCCAGCGACCTGTGGGCGCAGCTCCTCGCCCTGGCCACCGGCATCGCCATGCTGATGCGGGCCCATCTGTTCCGCTACACCGCGCAGGTCGGCGCCACTCTGGCCGCCGGTCTCGCGGCCCTGGTCTTCCTCGGCCTCGGGCTCGCCCTGAACCCGCCCATGGAGTACGTGCGCGACGCCCTCCAGGGCGACACCAACGGCCTCGACATCCGCTCGGTCTGGCTCGCCGCCGCCGTCGCCGCGGCCGGCGCGCTGCTCACCGCGATCGGCCTGATCGCCCCCCGCCGTGGTGTCACGCCGTTCTGGGGGCGGTTCATGGAGATCTTCGAGGGCTTCGTACTGCTGACCCTGGTGCCCCTGGCACTCGCCGTGTTCGACGTGTACGCGTCGGCACGGTCCATGGCAGGCAACTGACCGCGTCCCCTCCCGCTCGGGCGCGGGCTGAGGCGCGCGAGCACGATCGACGAAGGAAGTGCCCGGCGTGAGCTTCGGCCCACCCCCGTCCGTCTACACCCAGTCCACCGTGGCGGCCGGCCGGCGCCGCGGCAGGCGCCGGGCGGTACTCCTCGGCGCGGTGGCCGCCGTCCTGGTGGCGGCCCTGTCCGTCACGGCCTGGCTGTGGTGGCCGTCCGCCCCGGACGCCGACCCCAAGCCCCCGGCCGCCCAGCGCCAGGACCGGCTCGACGTCCGGGAGACCACCGAGAAGCCGCCCGCCGACACCACCGGGGTCATGGCGGTGCGCTTCTCGGAGAGCGAGATGTCTCCCGGCGAGCGCTACGAGATGCCCGGCCTGTGGGCCACCGACAAGATCCTCGCCAAGGGCGTCAACCGCACCCTCGTCGGTGTGCGGATCGGCACCGACGCGGCCCCCGGCGAGGAGGCCTGGAAGCTCCCGCTGGCCGGACCGATCTGCGGAAAGACCCGGCACGTCAGCGTCGAGAACCGCACCGCCGTCCTCTTCCGGGCGAGCCTCGACGAGGACGCCCTGTGCGACCACGTCGCCTTCGTCGACCTCGACGACGGCAAGCTGGTGTGGCAGGCGAAGTTCCCGGTGTCCGGCAACGGCTTCGGCGCCCCGCGAAGCCCCGGCACCCAGGACACCCCCGGCGTCACCCTCACACACGCCACCGTCGCGGTCACCTGGGGCGGCGGCACGGACGCCTACGACATGGTCCGGGGCGACCTGCGCTGGCGGGTGAAGGCGGACAAGGACTGCAACACGCTCGGCGCCGCCGGCGGCCGCGCGCTGCTCGTCCGCCTCTCCTGCTGGAAGGACGACGCCCCGGCCGGCTCGGCCGAGGCGAGCACCTACAAGGTGCGCGCCCTCGCCCCCGGGACCGGCCGGACCCGGTGGACCCACGACCTCGCCCCCGGCGTCCGGGACGTCCGGATGCTCTCCGCCGACCCCGCCGTCCTCGCCACCTCGGCCGGCGACGTCGGCATCACCGAGATCATCTCCCTGGACGAGCACGGCGCGTACCGCACGACCGTGCCGCTCCAGAACGGCGCCTACGTCGCCGAGTGCGCCGACGAGGTCACCCACCTCGCCGCCGACGAGTGCCCGTCCGTCACGGTCGGCGCCGGACAGGTCTTCCTGACCAGCAAGGAACAGGGCGACCTGATCGACAACTCCAACTGGATCGTCGGCTTCGACCTGACCACCGGCCACTCGGTCAAGAAGTTCGAGTCCGGCCGCAACGCCCTGCTCCGCCCGCTGCGGATGAGCGGTGACCGGCTCCTCGCGCTGCGCGAGAGCACCGACCACATCTCGCCGACGGCCCTGCTCGCCCTGGACCCGAAGACCGGCGCGCAGACCCCGTACCTCCAGTTCGCGCTGCCCGCGGAGGGGTGGAGCCTCACCTCCGCGTCGCTGGCCGACACCGTCGTCGAGAGCGGCCGCGTCTTCTTCGGCGCCAAGGTGGCCGAGGGCCCGTCCGACACCGACGGCAAGGCCTGGGTGTGGCTGGCCCTCGGCATCGAGAGCGCCGCGACGAAACGGCCGTAGAGGCTGCCGTAGAGGCTGACGAAACGGCCGTAGCGGCTACGGCCGCAGCCGCTACAGCCGTAGCCGCTACGGCCGCTCGTCGGAGCCGGGCTCCAGATCGAACTCCCCGTCCCGCGCCCCCAGCACGAAGGCCCGCCACTCCGCCTCGGTGTACCGCAGCACGGTGCCGGGGTCGAGGGACGACCGCATGGCCACCGCACCGCCGGGCAGGTCCGCGATCTCGACCCGCTCCTCGTGCTGCTCGGTCCCCGGCGCGCTGTGCCACTCGACACCGGAGATGTCGAGCGCGTAGAGCTCGTCCCGCTCCCGTTCCTTGCGCGCCTTGATCTCCGCCTCGGTCTCCGCCATGCTCCCGTGACCCCTTCCCCGCGTGGTTGAGCTGTCCGACGGCTCACCCTAGTGGCCGCACCCCGGCCCGCACCCGGCCAAGGGAACCCGGCGACGGACGCCGACCTCGGGCTGGTACCCTGAGTGACGGCCGTATGTGTACGCACCCCCGGAGCATTGCTGAACAGCGCTCTGGAGGCCGCGCCCAGCGGATCCCCGCCTCCCGAGTAACGGAAGCTCTCCCGCGATGCAGACCGGGAGCACTCGGTGGCCAGTCTCAGACCATGAGGAGTTCGCGTGTCTCTCGACGCCGCAGTGAAGAAGCAGATCATCTCCGAGTTCGGTTCCAAGGAAGGTGACACCGGCTCCCCCGAGGTCCAGGTCGCGCTGCTGTCCCGTCGGATCTCCGACCTGACCGAGCACCTGAAGACCCACAAGCACGACCACCACTCCCGCCGTGGCCTGCTGATCCTGGTCGGTCAGCGCCGCCGCCTGCTGCAGTACCTCGCCAAGAAGGACATCCAGCGCTTCCGTGCGCTGGTCGACCGCCTCGGCATCCGCCGCGGTGCGGCGGGCGCCAAGTAGCTCGGCGTACAGGGAGCGGTTCCCACGTGAGGGGGCCGCTCCCTTTGCTGTACGTGCGGAGTGTCACCCCTGCTTTGTAGTGTGGTAGCACAACGCATGACGCACCACGACAGAATGCACTGAGACAGACTGAGGAGAAGCGCACCCAGCCGCCGCCGGTCCTCGGTAGTGGCCCCCGGGCGAAGAGACCCGGGTGCTTCGATCGAAGACCGGCCCGCACAGCACGGCGCGCATCTCCGGAATGTCCCCCTGCCACACGGGCAGCCGAGGGACGAAAGACGACAAGTAAACGGAGAGATCGCTAGTGGAGAACGAGACCCACTACGCCGAGGCCGTCATCGACAACGGCTCCTTCGGCACCCGCACCATCCGCTTCGAGACGGGCCGCCTGGCCAAGCAGGCCGCCGGCTCCGCCGTGGCGTACCTGGACGACGACACCATGGTGCTGTCGGCCACCACCGCCTCCAAGAACCCCAAGGACCAGCTCGACTTCTTCCCGCTGACGGTGGACGTCGAGGAGCGGATGTACGCCGCCGGCAAGATCCCCGGCAGCTTCTTCCGCCGTGAGGGCCGCCCCTCCGAGGACGCCATCCTCACCTGCCGCCTGATCGACCGCCCGCTGCGCCCGTCCTTCAAGAAGGGCCTGCGCAACGAGATCCAGGTCGTCGCCACGATCATGGCCCTCAACCCCGACCACCTGTACGACGTCGTGGCGATCAACGCCGCCTCCGCGTCCACGCAGCTGGCCGGTCTGCCCTTCTCCGGCCCGATCGGCGGCGTCCGCGTCGCGCTGATCCGCGGCCAGTGGGTGGCCTTCCCGACCCACACCGAGCTCGAGGACGCCGTCTTCGACATGGTGGTCGCCGGCCGCGTCCTGGAGGACGGCGACGTCGCGATCATGATGGTCGAGGCCGAGGCCACCGAGAAGACCATCAAGCTGGTCGAGGGCGGCGCCGAGGCGCCCACCGAGGAGGTCGTCGCGGCCGGTCTGGACGCCGCGAAGCCCTTCATCAAGGTGCTCTGCAAGGCCCAGTCGGACCTCGCCGCGAAGGCCGCCAAGCCGACCGCCGAGTTCCCGATCTTCCTCGACTACCAGGACGACGTCCTGGAGGCCCTGACGGCCGCCGTCAAGCCCGAGCTCGCCCAGGCGCTCACCATCGCCGGCAAGCAGGAGCGCGAGTCCGAGCTGGACCGCGTCAAGGGCCTCGCCGCCGAGAAGCTCCTGCCGGAGTTCGAGGGCCGCGAGAAGGAGATCTCCGCCGCGTACCGCTCGCTCACCAAGCAGCTGGTCCGCGAGCGCGTGATCAAGGAGAAGAAGCGCATCGACGGCCGCGGTGTCACCGACATCCGCACCCTGGCCGCCGAGGTCGAGGCCATCCCGCGCGTCCACGGCTCCGCCGTGTTCGAGCGTGGCGAGACCCAGATCCTGGGCGTCACCACCCTCAACATGCTCCGCATGGAGCAGCAGCTGGACACCCTCTCCCCGGTGACCCGCAAGCGCTACATGCACAACTACAACTTCCCGCCGTACTCCACCGGCGAGACCGGCCGCGTCGGCTCCCCCAAGCGCCGCGAGATCGGCCACGGCGCCCTCGCCGAGCGCGCCCTCGTCCCGGTCCTGCCGACCCGCGAGGAGTTCCCCTACGCGATCCGCCAGGTCTCCGAGGCGCTGAGCTCCAACGGCTCGACGTCCATGGGCTCGGTCTGCGCCTCCACCATGTCGCTGCTGAACGCCGGTGTGCCGCTGAAGGCCCCGGTCGCCGGTATCGCCATGGGTCTGATCTCGCAGGAGATCGACGGCGAGACGCACTACGTCACCCTCACCGACATCCTCGGTGCGGAGGACGCCTTCGGCGACATGGACTTCAAGGTCGCCGGCACCAAGGAGTTCGTCACCGCCCTCCAGCTCGACACCAAGCTGGACGGCATCCCGGCCTCCGTCCTGGCCGCCGCCCTCAAGCAGGCCCGCGACGCCCGTCTCCACATCCTCGACGTGATGATGGAGGCCATCGACCGGCCCGACGAGATGTCCCCCAACGCGCCGCGGATCATCACCGTGAAGATCCCGGTCGACAAGATCGGTGAGGTCATCGGCCCCAAGGGCAAGATGATCAACCAGATCCAGGAGGACACCGGCGCCGAGATCACCATCGAGGACGACGGCACGATCTACATCGGTGCCGCCGACGGCCCCTCCGCCGAGGCCGCCCGCGCCACCATCAACGGCATCGCCAACCCGACGATGCCCGAGGTCGGCGAGCGCTACCTGGGCACGGTCGTCAAGACCACGACCTTCGGCGCGTTCGTCTCGCTGCTCCCCGGCAAGGACGGTCTGCTGCACATCTCGCAGATCCGCAAGCTGGCCGGCGGCAAGCGCGTGGAGAACGTCGAGGACGTCCTCGGTGTGGGCCAGAAGGTCCAGGTCGAGATCGCCGAGATCGACTCCCGCGGCAAGCTCTCCCTCATCCCCGTGATCGAGGGTGAGGAAGAGGCCTCCTCCGACGACACGAAGGACGACGCCGACAAGTGACGTCGCGTAGCTCCAAGGCAACGGCCCGCCCCTCCTCGGAGGCGCGGGCCGTCGCCCGTACCCAAACCCTGATCAAGGGCACCGGCGGCATCGGCACGGTCCGCAAGACCACCCTCCCGGGCGGCCTGCGCATCGTCACCGAGACCCTGCCCTCGGTCCGCTCCGCCACCTTCGGCATCTGGGCGCACGTCGGCTCCCGCGACGAGACCCCGGCCCTGAACGGCGCCACGCACTATCTGGAGCACCTGCTCTTCAAGGGCACCACCCGCAGGTCGGCCCTGGACATCTCCTCGGCGCTCGACGCCGTCGGCGGCGAGATGAACGCGTTCACCGCCAAGGAGTACACGTGCTACTACGCGCGTGTGCTCGACACCGACCTGCCGCTCGCCATCGACGTCGTCTGCGACATGCTGACCGGCTCGCTGATCCGCGAGGAGGACGTCAACGTCGAGCGGGGCGCCATCCTCGAAGAGATCGCCATGACCGAGGACGACCCGGGCGACTGTGTGCACGACCTGTTCGCGCACACCATGTTCGGCGACAACCCCCTCGGCCGCCCCGTCCTCGGCACCGTCGACACGGTCAACGCCCTCACCGCCGACCGCATCCGCCGCTTCTACAAGAAGCACTACGACCCCACCCACCTGGTGGTCGCCGCCGCGGGCAACGTCGACCACAACAAGGTCGTACGACAGGTCCGCGCCGCCTTCGAGAAGGCCGGCGCGCTGACGGACCAGGACGCCCAGCCCATCGCCCCGCGCGGCGGGCAGCGCGCCCTGCGCACCGCCGGCCGCGTCGAGCTGCTCGGCCGCAAGACCGAGCAGGCGCATGTCGTCCTCGGCATGCCCGGCCTGGCCCGCACCGACGAGCGCCGCTGGGCCCTCGGCGTGCTGAACACGGCCCTCGGCGGCGGCATGTCCTCGCGGCTCTTCCAGGAGGTCCGCGAGAAGCGCGGCCTGGCCTACAGCGTGTACTCGTACACCTCCGGCTTCGCCGACTGCGGCCTGTTCGGCGTGTACGCGGGCTGCCGCCCGTCGCAGGTGCACGACGTGCTGAAGATCTGCCGGGACGAGCTGGACCAGGTCGCCGAGCACGGCCTGTCCGACGAGGAGATCGAGCGGGCCGTCGGCCAGCTGCGCGGCTCCACGGTCCTCGGCCTGGAGGACACCGGCGCGCTCATGAACCGCATCGGCAAGAGCGAGCTGTGCTGGGGCGAGCAGATGTCCGTCGACGACCTGCTGAGCAAAATAGCGTCGGTCACCCCGGACGACGTCCGCTCGGTCGCCCGCGACATCCTCGGACGACGGCCCTCGCTGTCGGTCATCGGCCCGCTGAAGGACAAGCAGGCGGCCCGGCTGCACGACGCCGTCGCCTGAGCCTGTCGGTCCCGCCCAACCCTGTCGGTAAGGAAGCAACAAGATGAGCAAGCTGCGCGTGGCGGTCCTCGGTGCCAAGGGCCGGATCGGATCCGAGGCGGTCCGAGCGGTCGAGACCGCCGACGACATGGAGCTGGTGGCCGCCCTCGGCCGCGGCGACGAGCTGGAGGCACTGACCGCGTCCGGCGCCCAGGTCGTCGTCGAACTGACCACGCCCGACTCGGTGATGGCCAACCTCGACTTCTGCGTCGGCCACGGCATCCACGCCGTCGTCGGTACGACGGGCTGGACCGAGGAGCGTCTCGCGCAGCTGAGGGGATGGCTCGACCGGTCCCCGCGGACCGGTGTGCTGATCGCCCCGAACTTCTCCATCGGGGCCGTCCTCACCATGAAGTTCGCGCAGATCGCCGCGCCGTACTTCGAGTCGGTCGAGGTCGTCGAACTGCACCACCCGAACAAGGTCGACGCCCCCAGCGGCACCGCCACCCGCACCGCCCAGCTCATCGCCGAGGCCCGCCGCGCGGCCGGCACCGCCCCGGCCCCGGACGCCACCGCCACCGCCCTCGACGGCGCCCGGGGCGCCAGCGTCGACGGCGTCCCCGTGCACGCCGTCCGGCTGCGCGGTCTCCTCGCCCACCAGGAGGTCCTGCTCGGCGGCGAGGGCGAGACCCTGACGATCCGTCATGACTCGCTGCACCACAGCAGCTTCATGCCCGGCATCCTGCTGGGCGCCCGCCGCGTGGTGACGGCCCCGGGCCTGACCTTCGGCCTGGAAAACTTCCTGGACCTGGGCTGACCGGCACCATGCGAGCCAAGCTGTCCTACGCCGTCACGGCCGCCGTCCTGGTCTTCTACTTCCTGCTGGTCGGCAGCCGCGGCGTCATGCTCATCCAGTCCGGCACGCTCCTGACCGTGACCTTCGGCGTCGCGGTGCTGATCCTGCCGGTCATCGGGGTGTGGTTCCTGTGGAAGAACACCCAGTTCGTCCGCCGGGCCAACGCCCTCGCCGCCGAGCTCGACGCCGAGGGCGGCCTGCCCGTGGACGAGCTCAAGCGCCTGCCCAGTGGCCGGGTCGACCGCGACTCGGCCGACGAGGTGTTCGCCAGGCGCCGGGCCGAGACGGAGGCGGCGCCGGAGGACTGGCGCACCTGGTTCCGCCTCGCCGTCGCCTACCACGACGCCCGTGACACCCCGCGCGCCCGCAAAGCCATGCAGCGCGCCATCGCCCTGCACGACGGCAGGACCGTCGAGGCCTGAGCATGGGGGAGGGGGGGGGGGGGGGCGGCGGCGGCGCGGGCGGCCCCCCCCCCCGCCCCGCCCAGGGCCCGCCGCGGAGGGGGCCGGGCCCCGGCCCCCCCCAGCCCGAGCGCCCCC